>CAIOTJ010000096.1 GCA_903861195.1 uncultured Planctomycetaceae bacterium
CAGGCATTGGCTGCGGGATGTTTGAATTGTGGCCGATCCAACCTTGGCTGGTCGCCAAACACGCGAGTCAGGCCGGGTGGAGGCCATCTCCCGGCCAGTTCTCTCGCCATGCCCAGTAAAACCCGGTTTCCGCTGCCGGGGATTTCTCTGGGGAGCACGCGTTCGCGGCAGGAGGAGGGTGGGCGCAACCGGCGTTCCGGCGGAGCTCATCACTTCCGAGGCGCTGGCCGATCGATGCGGAACAAATGGGCATCAGCCCGCCAATCGGCCTCAGGAGTCCCGCGGCACAACGCTTCCGAATTTCGCCGGCCCAGGTGCTGAGCCTCCCAGAACGCCGGCGGTCGGATCGCTGGACGAAACGCCTGGCGAGCGAATTCAGGTCGAGCGGAATCCGGGGCATCCGACCGCTCAAAACCTCCGCACTCCCGGCGGTCATCCCTTGGAACAGGCCCCCCTCGCGACCATTGGGACGGAACAGTGGGGGGAATTTTGGACGGGACCGAGACTCCCGATTCCCGCTGCCGATTCCGGACGGTTTTTCAAGAATCCGAACCCACATGTGCGGGAAGAATCAGCAGGCTCGGTAACGCGGGTGCCATTGATGCAACCAGTACTTCTCGGGGATTTTCGAGCTTTTTCCCACCCCTGGAGCAGTTTCTGGGAGCAAAACTTGACAGTTCAGGGAAACCGTTGCCAGACTACAAGCAAGATTCTGCAACGCGTTTCCGAAGTTCTAAGTGTCGCATTCCGTTCGTGGTCACGAATTCCCAACCAGTGGTGTCTCCTCCCAGTGATTTGGCGAGGGGCTCCCGAAACGAGGCTGCCGAGTCCGATTTGGGTCTGTTCGATCCACTCCTGGCCCAACCGATCGCATTCAGAGCGAGCAACTGACGACCTGTGATTGGATTCGTGCCTCCCTCCCCTGCTGAGACTTCCGCCCGATCACCGCTGCGATCGGAACGCCCCGTTTCCGTTCCGCAAGGTGCCCCGTCGTCGTCCACTCCCCCGAGTGAGTCGTGCGGGATTGGGAGTTCGGAGAGTGCGCTACCGGACTGGTCGGTGGTGATTCCCGCGTATCGTGGCCGGGCCTTGATTGCGGATTGTATTCGCTCAGTCGAGCGGGCGCTGGAGGGACTGCGTGCCGAGATTGTGGTGGTGGAGAGTTCGGGCGACGGAGCTGTCGAGCTGATCCGGCAGGAATTCCCCGGGGTGCGTGTGCTGGCTCTGAGCGAACAAGCGTCGGCTGGCGCAGCCCGGAATCGCGGTGTTACGGCGGCGCGAGGCAAACAGATCGCTTTCGTCGACCAAGACTGTGTCGTTCCCCCCGACTGGATCTCGCGCCTCGAGGAACTGCTGGCAAGACCGGGCGTGGGAGCGGTGGGGGGTTCGATTGGTTTTCGGAACCCCTCCAATTTCAGCGGGGCCGCAGTCTATTTCCTGGAATTCCTGCGTCATTTTCCTTCGAGCAAGTCCGCCGGGCGGAACCAGAATTTCCTGATCGGCTGCAACCTGGCCTGTCGCCGAGACGTCTTCAACCGGGTCCAATTCCCCGACCGGACACTGGCTGAAGACGTGCTGTTTTCGGAATTGATTCGTCGCGAGGGATTGGATCTGCTCTACGCCCCTCAGATTCAGGTCAGCCACTGGAATCGGGAAGGGTGGCGGGAGTTTGTGAAGTACAATCTGAAAATGGGACGCGCAGCGGCCCACTATCAGGCGGTCCTCGACCGACCTCTGGATCGCCTTGTCCGAAAACTTCCCGCCCTGGCGTTGCTGTCTCCCGCGATGACGCTGCCGCGGATTGCGATGGCGCTGTGGGGACAATGGACGTACCTGCTGGGTTTCCTCGCCCTGTCTCCCGCCTGCCTGGTGGGCAACGTCTTCTGGAGTATCGGACTGTGCCGTGAGTTGCGCCAGATCAGGCTCGCCGAGAGTCGGCAGATCACCACACACCTTTCAAAAATCCCGCGATAGTTTCCATTGGCTCGGATCTCTGCGTGGCAGGCGTCGGAGGATCCAACCCGTGGCGCCCCAGAGCCGAATTCTTCCGCCATGACACGATGCATCCTTCATGTTGGCATGCCGAAGACGGGAACCTCGTCGATTCAGGAATCGCTGTTTTTTGGATTGAATGACCCCCGGTTCGAGTACTTCACCGGCGGTGAAATGAATACCGCCCGCGCTTTGATCCTGCTGGGTTCCGAGGGTGATTTGCCCGCCCATTTCGATGGAGAGCGTGGACGCCATCCCGCATTTCTCGCGGCGGCACGACAAGCGGTCCAACAACGGCTGGGGAGTAGGCTGGAGAAGGCGACGCGGTCCGGCCGCGAATTGATTGTCTCGGGAGAAAACTGCTGGCGCATGCCCGAGAATGAACTGCGCAGGCTGAAAAGACATCTCGAACAGACCGGCCTGCAGGTTCAGGTCATCGCCTATGTGCGTCCGTGGAAAGAGTGGCTGGAGAGCAACTTCTCACAGCGGGCTCAACTGGTCTGCATCTATGGCTCGAATGAAGCTCTGCCACCACTCTTTGGACTCGCCAATCCGGTTCAGATCGACTACGGGAACCGGATCGAAACCTTCGACCGTGTTTTCGGTCGCGAGAATGTGGTGTTCCGGAAATTCCAGCCCAGCACCTTTCCCGAGGGCTGCGTGACCCGTGACTTCTGCCAACTGACCGGAGTCTCCCTGCACGATTCCCAGATTCGCCGCGCCAATGAATCCATGCGACTGGATGCAGTGCGGCTGATCTTCGCTTATGGCAAGTTTGCCAATCAGGAGGCCACCAGTGGACGAGTCACCATGTGGCAGCATCGCTGGCTGATGAACAGGCTCTTGACATTGCCCGGTCGCTCGCTGCGATTTCACTCTTCGGTCGTGGAACCCCTGCTGCAACCGCTGCTGCCCGACCTCGAACGAATTGAAGAGCGCATCGGAGCGTCGCTGCGGGAAGACTGGACGAAGCATGATTCGGGAGACTGCATTCGCACCGAAGAGGATTTGTTTCGCTTTTCCGACGAGAGCCTCGTCTGGCTCGAAGCCCAAACCGGTGTCCGTTTGCCACGCGGACGGCCACCGGAGGAATCGGCCCGGCGGGTAGGCGCGCTGATTCATCGGCTGCGGCACTCATCCCCCGGCTTCCGGATCCTTTCGCAAAGTGCGATGTCCGCCGCGCACCGTTCCTGGATCCGTTGGACCCGCAGCCGCTAACGGGTGTCCCCCACCCGGCTTTCGTGTAGACGAACATACTCCCGGCGGACCAGATCCGCCTGACCATCGAGGTCGGGCAGGGAGGGGAGATTGTCCCGAAACCGCAGCAGCAACTCCGGTTGGTCAATCACCACCTGCAATTGGTGATGCAGATCGACGGCATCTCCCAGCTGAAACTGGAGCCCCTCCACACCATGGCGGACCAGTTCCGCCATTCCCCCCACATTGGCCGTGATCACGGGACATCCCGCTCCAAATGCCTCCTGGATGGTAAACGGGGAATTCTCAAACCAGACACTCGGCACCACGACCACATCGATCGTGGACAGAATGTCTTCGAGTTGGTCGTTGCGATACGGGCCGTGGAACACAATTCCCGGGGGAGCCTGCTGCTGAACTCTTTTCCAGAGGCTCTCGGTGACGGGGCTGCCAAACGCTGAGCCATGGATGTGCAACGTCGCCCGCTCTCCCAACCCCTCGAAGGCCCGAACCAGCAACTCCAGACCTTTCTGGGAATGAAATGCACCAATGAATCCGAATCGGACCTTCCCATCGGGTGAGGGCTTGCTGTTTGCGGGAGCCATCTTGCGGATGCCATAGCGGATGAACCGGATCTTCTCTTCGGGAAGACCGCAGGAGATGAATTTTTGCCGCAGAAACTCGCTGGGACCGATGAAGAGATCGACATCCTGAATCATGCGTCTCGTGTGTGTCTGGAAGAAGTCGCGTTTGCGCTCGATGTCGGTCGTGGCTGGCTCGCCGTAGATCCAACCGGGGACATGCAGGAAGGCCCGCAAGAGGCTGCGGACGACAGGATTGGCCTGCTGGGCGGCGAACTTCTTCCACCGCGATAGCGAGGGAACCCGGTGACGCAGCCAGGGACGGCGTCCCCCCGCCGTTCGCAGATTTTCCGGACAACAGTCCTGAAAGAAATCGGGCTGGCACTTTCCACACAGTTGGCCATCGGTCCGCAACAGGAGGTGATTGGGACAAATCAGGCCGTAATCATGCAGGGTGTAGACGACCCTGGCCCCCTGTCGGAGGGCCAGAGTCGGGAGATCATCGCCCAGGCTGAGGTAGTTGTGAAAATGGACGATGTCGGGGCGCCACTCAGCAAGCACCCGCTGAAACTGCTCGACCAGAAAGGGGTTCGACCAGTCTGCCAGCCGCGAAAACTGCCCCCCATCAATACAGTGAAACACGGGAAACCCGTCGGGAGCCGTTCGTTCCAGCCGGTGGGGATGGCGATTCTTCACGTCGGAGATATGAAAGACCGCCACGTCATCGGTCTTCGCCAGGCTGGTGGTCAACTGGAGGCAATGCAGTTCCGACCCTTGGCGCGAGAACGGAGGGAATTGGTGATTGAGCTGAAGAATGCGCATGCGGCCTCATTCGGCACAGTGCTGCGGACTGTGATGGAACACCAACCCGACCTGGATCGAGAACTGTCTTGGTGATGCAAGCCCGGAACCAGGCCCACCTGACGGATGTTCTCCAATCGTCGTCGCGAACTCAAGACCTGCGATTCGGCAGAGAATCGTGCCGCACAAGACACCGTTCGACAGAATCGTTTCTACAGATTCTCCGGTCCTCTGATGGGATGCTGCCCACCCCGAGGGTTCGTGAGACCCCAGGTTTCGACGAAAGCGCCTCGCCCATCCGACGAGACGTCATCGACCCGCGGCCCCAGTCAGCGATCTGAGCCACCACGCCGGCGTCGAACGACAGTTCCAGGTCATCTTGCCCCGTTTACGGAAGTACCGTAGTCTACTGAACAAATCCAGAACCAACTTCTTCTGATCACACCGGGATTTCATGACTGTGACGCCCGCCACTGCCACCTTATGTGTGCCCCTCGCGGCCGCCGCCTGGCCCTGGTGGGGTTACCCCCTGGCCCTGATGGGGGGACTGCTGGCGCTGATCGTGCTTATGGTGGCCAGTTTCCTGCTCGCCCCACGGTGGTCGAGCCGGTGGCTCGCGTGGTTGCTGAGCCGGCTGCTGTATCGCATCCGTGTGCACGGCCTGGAAAACATCCCGCGCGAGGGAGGAGCGCTGCTGGTCTGTAATCACGTGACCTGGGTGGATGGGATCCTGCTGATCAGCACCATCCCCCGCCACGTCCGGATGATCATCTATGCCGACTACGCCCGGGGCAAACTGTTGGGCTGGCTGATGACCCAGATGGGGGTCATCCCCATCAAGACCAGCGAAGGGCCCAAGTCGATTGTGCGGGCGTTGCAAGCGGCCCGCGAGTCGATCGATGGGGGCGAACTGGTCTGCATCTTCGCCGAGGGTCAGCTGACCCGGCTGGGGCAGTTGCTGCCGTTTCAGCGGGGATTGATGAAGATCATCGACGGCTCGGACCATCCCGTCATTCCGGTCTACCTGGATGGACTGTGGGGCAGCATCTTCAGCTTCTTCCAGGGGAAATACTTCTGGAAACGCCCTCAAAAGTGGCCGTATCCCATCGGCATCTCCTTCGGCGAGCCACTGCGGAAACCCGAGACGGTTCACGAGGTCCAACAGGCGGTGGCCGCTCTGGGTGTGCAATCGCTGCAGCTGCGCAAGACCGTCGATCTGATTCTGCCCCGGCGCTTTCTGCGGGCCTGTCGCAAGGCTCGGGGGCGGAGAAAGCTGGCCGATTCTTCCAATCAGGAAGTGACGGGGATGCAGTTGCTGCTTCGGACGCTGATTTTCCGCCGGCTGCTGGCGACGCGGCTGCTCAAACCCGACGAACGCTTCGTGGGAGTGCTGCTGCCCCCTTCGGTCGGCGGCGCGGTCGTCAATGCCGCCCTCGCGCTGCTGGGCCGGGTCTCGGTGAACCTCAACTACACCGCCTCGCGCCCGATGCTCGAGTCGTGCCTCGAGCAAGCCTCGATCAAGCGGGTCCTGACCAGCCGGCTGTTCGTCACCAAACTCAAGCTCGAACTTCCCGTCGAGATGGTCTACCTCGAAGACCTGCGACCCCAGATCACCCTGCTCGACAAAGTTGTGACGGGAATTCAGGCCTATGCCACCCCGGCGTTTGTTCTCGATCGGCTGTTCGGCCTCCAGAAGATCCAGCCCGATGACCTGCTGACGGTGATCTTCACCTCCGGCTCCACCGGCGAGCCCAAGGGAGTGATGCTGACCCAGCACAACATCGGCACGAATGTGGATGCGGTGGGTCAGTTGATCCAGATCAAGAAGTCCGACACGGTGCTGGGCATTCTGCCCTTCTTTCACTCCTTCGGCTACATGGCCACCATGTGGATGCCGCTGGTGCTCGAAGCGGGCGCGGTCTATCACTACAACCCCCTCGACGCCAAGATCGTGGGGGATCTCTGCAAGAAATACCGGGGGACCATCATGATGGCGACCCCGACCTTCTTGCGGACCTACATCAAACGGTGCGACAAAGAGCAGCTGGAATCGCTCGACATCGTGGTGGTGGGAGCCGAGAAGATGCCGCTCGACCTGGCGGCGGCATTCGAGGAGAAGTTCGGCGTGCGGCCCATCGAAGGATATGGGGCGACCGAGACTTCGCCCGTCGCGGCCGTCAACGTTCCCGACCATCGTTCGCCGGTGGTGACGCAGGTGGGGACAAAAGAGGGGACGGTCGGGCGGCCGATTCCTGGCTCGATTGTGCGGGTGCTCGATCAGGACACGGGCGAGGTGCTGGGGCTCGACCAGCCGGGGCTGCTGCAGATCAAGGGCCCCCACATCATGAAGGGCTACCTGCACAAGACGGACCTGACATCCAAGGTGCTGCAGGAGGGCTGGTACTCGACCGGAGATGTGGCGAAGGTCGATACCGACGGGTTCATCACCATCACCGACCGGGCGAGCCGGTTTTCGAAGATTGCCGGGGAGATGGTCCCCCACATCCGGGTAGAAGAGGTGCTGCGGTCGCTACTGCTCCATGCCCCGGGTGAAGAGCAGGAACTCAAGCTGGTGGTGACCGCCGTCCCGGATGAACGCAAAGGGGAGCGGTTGGTGGTGGTTCACAAGCCGCTGGGGCAGCCGCTCGACGAGTTGTACGCCCAGTTGACCAAGGCCGAACTCCCCAACCTCTGGCTCCCCGGCCGCGACAGCTTCCTGGAGGTGACCGAGATTCCCATTCTGGGGACCGGCAAGGTGGACCTGCGGGGGGTGAAACAGGTGGCTCTCGATCAATACGCCAACCGGTCGTGAGCCCTGACCAACCGGTCGACTCACCAGCGGGGTCAGAGCCCCGATCTGGCACCAGCCCACGCGATCCGAATGGAAATCGGTCGGCACACCGTGACGCGATTGCGGAAGCCGCGGAGACCTGATGGCTCGCGACGTTTCTTCGTGATCCAGGCCGGAGCCGATCGACAGTGTGCATCGACAGTGTGCTCAGTCGATTTCGGCCACAACCGCCCCGGTTGTCTTTGTCGGGACAGTGTCGGGGACTCATCCCCAACACACTCCCCCGCCTCGCCGAAAGGATCACCTCAACCATTCAGTCGGTCCCAGCCAGGCCAGCATGCATCGCAGCTGACCTGGCACGGGATTCGAACTCCTCAGGGCTCTCCTTCAGGGCTCTACCGGTTGAACAAGAACGCCGGGCTGTTCATGAGGGCCCACATCAGGTCCTGGGCTCCCTCGATCCGTTCCACACCCACGAGATAGCCGACCCCCTGGTTCAGTTCTTCCTCCGTGGGAGGACGGTTGAGAACCGAGAGGTAGATCTCGCGTACCAGGGCCAGATTGTCGACCTTGGCGTCCCGCAGCCGGGAGATCAGCCCATGGGGATGGATGATCGCTTCCGAAACCGTCGGCCCGTTGATGAGGTTGAGGGTCTGCGACAGGCTGACGTCGGCCGCCCGTTCGCATTCGCAGGGAATCTCGCGGGCCGGCCGGCCGAACATATCGAGGAACCCAATCTGGATGTTGGGATCGGGCAACTGCGTCGCGCGGAAGCCGGGGGGGACTCCCGGAATCGACACCGGGCTGCCCGCCGCCGTCATGATGGCGTCGAACAACTGCTCGGCCGTCAGCCGGCGGGGCAGGAAGTGCGAGAAGTTCTCGTTGTCATCTTCGTTCCAGCGATTGGCCGCGTGGCTGCGCTGGTAGGTGGCCGAACGGGCAATGGTCCGCAGCAGGTGCTTGGTGTCGAACCCCTTCGCGACAAAGTCGTCGGTCAGGGCCTTCAGGAGTTCGGCGTTGGATGGCGGATTGCTGCTGCGAATGTCGTCGACGGGATCGATGATTCCCCGTCCCAGCAGGTAGCTCCAGTACCGGTTCACCAAGCTGGTCGCGAAGTACGGATTGTCCTTGGAGGTGAGCCATTGGGCCAACTGCTGTCGCAGGTCGGCCTGGCTGTCGACTCCACCGGCACTTGCGTGTTCGTAGGGGAACTTCGCCGGGACCGCCTGATTGCTGCGGGGATTGACCACCGCCTGCGGCGCCCGCAGGGGATAGATCACCTCGTCGCCGGGAACATCACCCGGCTTCCGTCCGACTCCCGAGAAATACGCCGCCAGCTGGTAATACTGCCCCTGGGTCCACCGTTCGAACGGATGGTCATGGCACTTGTTGCAACTGAAGCGGGTTCCCAGGAAGACCTGGGTGAAGTTCTCCATCACGACGGCCGGTTCCCGCGAGATGCGATAGTAATTGGCCGCGGGGTTCTGGAACGTGCTGCCGTTGGCGGTCAGCAGTTCCGACACCCACTCGTTGTAGGGGCGATTCCCGGCGATCGCACTGCGGATCCAATTGCGGTAGGCCCAGACCCCTTTTTCGGTGATGAACTTGCGGTTCGAGAGCAGCAGGTCGCTCCACTTGAGAGTCCAGTGGTCGACGTATTCGGAGCTGTCGAGCAGCTCGTCGATTTTCTCATTCCGCTTCAGCTCGGTGGGGCGGGTGTCGGCCAGGAACGCCTTCACCTGCTCCGTTGTGGGAGGCAGCCCGGTCAGGTCAATCGAGACCCGCCGCAGGAACTCGGCGTCGGTGCACAGCTCCGAGGGGAGCGTCTTGATCTTGCGCAGTTTCTGATTGACCAGCGTGTCGATGTAACCGTTTTCTTGGGTCGGCTGCCACTCGAACCCGCTGCGGTCTCCCTGGACCGTCACCTGGTTGACGGCATAGGCCCCCTCATAGCGCACCAGAATCGCCGTCTCTCCCCGCCGCAGCGTCTCCACCAACCCGCTGTTGGTCGAGGTGTTGGTGACCGTGGCCACATTGAAATTGCTGCTGCTGAAGACCGAATCGCGGGTGACGTCCCGGGTCGTGCCATCGGGGAAATGCGCGATCACCGTCTGTTGGAGTTTGCGACCTTCGAGGTCAATCACGGGGTTCTGGGGGAAGACCTCGAGCCGGCTCACACGGGTTGCCGTGTCGAACTGGCACCCTTCGGCAATCCACTGCTCCAGCAGCCGGTAGTAGCGCGAGTCTTCCGAAAACAGAAAACCGCCCACATGCGGCACCCCCTGCGTGGGCTTCAGCAGCATCAGGCTCTGGCTGGGGACCGACCGGTTGAAGCGCCGCCCCACCAGGTCGTCGACCAGGGCCAGATAGTCGAACTCGGCATCGTAGCCGCGCAGCGAGAGTTTGAAGCCCGCCTTGCCATCCTGGGCCCCGTGACAGGTCCCCTGGTTACAGCCCACCTTGCTGAGGGCCGGCTGCACTTCGCGAATGAAGCTGACCGGGCTGGGCTGGGCATCTTTGACGACAACCGGCAGTTCCCCCTGCCGACCGCCGGCGGAGATCAGCAACCGGGCCTCGCCGGCCTGCTTTGGCACCACATAGCCATCGGGCTGCAGCTCAATCGCCGAACCCTCGATCCGCAACTGCGCTTCGGCGGTGAGATCAATCAGCTCGCCACTGGCGGTTTGGCCGGCGACCAGCACCCTGCGGGTGTCACGAACGCCATTCAGCTCGAGCTTTTCGGGGAAGAATTTCAATCCAGTGATGTCCGGCCGGGCCGGGGCGTCAGCCGCCCCCACCGCCGAGACCCACAGGCTGCCGAACAACGCCACCTGCCACGCAACGACACAGCGCATCGCAATCCTCACCACAGAACGAGCACAGTTCAGGAGTTTTGAAGTCTCACCCGGGCCCCAGGCCCGGGGAGAGAGTGGTCATTTGCCAGCGACAGCCGGGGTCACCTCGACAGGAACCAATTCCTTGTCGAGAGACCCGGTCTCGGCGTTGTAGATCCGCACCTTGCCATCGAAGCCTCCCGTGGCGACATGCTTCCCATCCGGGGCGAACACCACCGAGAAGATCCCCCGGGCCGCCCCGGGCAGTTCATGCAACAACTTACCATCCTCAGTGCTGTAGATGCGTGCCTGGCCAGCCAGGCCACTGCTGGACCCCGCCACGAACTTCGAACCGTCGGCATTGAAATCGACGGCGAAGATCCGCCCCGCCATCCCCTGGTAACCGCGAATGCGGTTGAAGTCGTCGCCAATCTGGCGGGCCTGCGTGCGGATCATCTTGTAGAGCTTGGGCTCGCCGTCGGCACCGCCGCAGAGCAACTCGTCTTTCTTGGGATGTCGGGCGAGGGCTTGCAGCCCTCCTTTGAGAGCCCCGGGGGTGATGCTGGTGATGTTGTCGACAAACTGCCCGGTTTCGACGATCGACAGCTTCATCGAGCGATCACGGCTGACCGTGATCATGTGTTTGCCGTCGACCGAGAACGCGGTGTTGATCACATAATCGGCGTGGGCATCGAACTTCAGCAACTGCTGCGCGTCGGCCACCCGCAAGATGCGGGCGCTGTTGTCGGC
>CAIOTJ010000097.1 GCA_903861195.1 uncultured Planctomycetaceae bacterium
ATCGCCAATGGTGCACGTGGGATTTTTTTATTGTTCCAGGTGGTGCTCCCCATTCCGGGAACAACCGGGCAGGGTCTGCAGGGTGCCGCACAGAATTGTGACACCGGCCCGCCGCGTGCCAGTTGCGTGACGCAGCGCTGGAAGTCTGTGGAATTGCATCGTCTCCCGTGCCCCAGATCAGGGACTGCCGGCGCGGCCTGATGGGTAGCTCTGTGGGGTCAGGGGGCTGGTGGCCCGACCGTAAGAAATCCCCGTCCCCGGAGAGGCGCGTGTCGTCCCGCGCTCTACAATCTCCATGTGCCGTTTTTCAGGCGTCGGGTCGGTTTGTCGTGTGCATGAATCATCCCGACCGATGGTGGTTGTTTGCGAAAGTGTGTGGTCCGTGGCTGAACCTTACGACGCCCTGCTGATTGTTGGTTTTGGCGGCCCCGAAGGAATGGCCGACGTCATGCCGTTTCTCGAAAACGTGCTCCGCGGCCGCAATGTCCCCCGCGAACGGATGCTCGAGGTGGCCGGCCATTACGAGCATTTCGACGGCGTCAGCCCCATCAACAATCAGGTCCGCGAACTGATCGCCGCACTGCAGCCCGAACTCGATCGGCACGGCCCCCACATTCCCATCTATTGGGGCAACCGGAACTGGCACCCTATGCTGACCGACACCCTCAAACAGATGGCCGAACGGGGAGTGCGCCGCGCCCTGGCCTACGTCATCTCGGGGTATTCTTGCTACTCGGGCTGTCGGCAATACCGGGAAGACATCCAGAAAGCCCAACAGGCGGTCGGTGAGGGGGCCCCGCAGGTCGACAAGATCCGGGTGTTCTACAACCATCCCCGGTTCATTACGGCGAATGCCGATCGGCTGCGGAGCACCCTCGAAACCGTCCCGGCCGAACTGCGGAACACGCTGCCTGTGGTCTTCACCGCCCACAGCATTCCCAACTCGATGGCCGGCGGTTGTGACTACGAAAAACAGCTCACCGAGGCGTGCCGGTTGACCGCCGAGGCGGTGGGCATTGCCCCCGAGCGTTGGAAGCTGGTCTACCAGAGCCGCAGTGGCCGCCCGGAAGATCCCTGGCTCGATCCCGACATTCTCGACTACATCCGCACCCTGTCCAGTCAGGGGGCTCCCGGCCTGGTCATCCTGCCCATCGGGTTCCTGTCGGACCACATGGAGGTGATGTACGACCTCGACTACGAGGCGCAGCATTTGTGCGATTCGCTGGGGATGCAGTTGTTCCGCGCCTCCACCGTCGGCGTGCATCCCGAGTTCATCACCATGATCCGCGAGCTGATCGTGGAGCGGATGAACGGGACCGGGCCGCGGTGCGCCATCGGCCTGTATCCCGCCAATCACGATGTCTGCCCGGTCGATTGCTGCCCGGCTCCGCAGCGCCCCGCCGGGCGGCCCGGGGCTCCCGCCGGGGCGGGCGGTCCCCCCGGTGCGGGAGGTCCCCCCGCCGGTCGTCCAGCGGGCCCTCCCGGAGGTCGGCCGACCGCGGGCTGACCGGCGGTGTCGGAGGCGACATCGACGTGTGGTCCGATCCCCACTTCACAGGCGATTCCTCAACCTCCGGCTGCCGGCGAACCTCGCTGTCGCCGTCGCGACTTCCCGTCGGTCCCGCGGGATTGTTCTTACGCCCATCCATCGGTTCTGATGAGTTCCTGGGGAATGTGAACTTCGGTTGACTTTTAGGGGGGCCACGTGGGAAAACGTGGGTGTGGGTCAGGGAATGGCCCCGTCTTTGAACCTCTGTACATACAGGTAGGGTTCCCTTCGGTCGATTGGCCCGGATCAACGAGGCTGATCGGCCGTTTTGCTTTGTTCCCCTTACGGATTGCGTTGCGTCATGGCTCCTCGCGTGCTGATCACCGATAACCTCTCACCCGCCGGCCTCGACCTGTTGCGCAAGGCCGGGCTGGAGATCGATCTCCGCTCGGGACTGACCCCGCCCCAGGTGCGTGAGGCACTGCAGACCGCCGATGGCATCATCATCCGCTCGGGGACCACGCTGACCCCCGAGATTCTGCAGGGGCAGCCCCGGCTCAAGGCGATTGTGCGGGCCGGGGTGGGGGTCGACAACATCGACATTCCCTCGGCCACCCGCGAGGGAATCGTGGTGATGAACACCCCCGCGGGGAACACCACCAGCACCGCCGAGCACACCATCGCGATGCTGATGGCGCTCTCGCGAAACATCGGCCCGGCGGCGGCCAGCATGAAGGCGGGGAAGTGGGATCGCAAGTCGTTCACCGGCACCCAGCTCTCGGGCAAGACGCTCGCGGTGGTCGGCCTGGGGCGCATCGGCATGGCGGTCGCCCGCCGGGCGATTGGCCTCGACATGAAGGTGATTGGCTACGACCCCTTCCTCTCGACGCAGAAGGGGGCCGAGCAGGGAATTGAAGTCGTCCGCAACATCGACGACCTCATCGACCGCTGCGAATTCCTGACCGTCCACACTCCGCTCACCGATGAAACCCGCGGAGTCATCAATGCGGCCCGCATCGCCCGGATGAAAAAGGGGGTGCGGATCATCAACTGCGCCCGCGGGGGGATCGTGGACGAAGCCGCTCTGGCCGACGCGCTCGAAAGCGGGCACGTGGCGGGGGCCGCACTCGATGTGTTCGTGAAGGAACCCCCCGATGACCAACGGCTGACCAAGCTGCCCAACGTGCTGGCCACCCCGCACCTCGGCGCCTCGACCGACGAGGCCCAGGAACTGGTGGCGATCGAGGCGGCCGAGATTCTGGGAGGGTTCCTGCTGCGGGGCGAAGTGCGGCATGCCGTCAACATGATGCCCCTCACCGCCGCCGAGATGAACGATGTGCGGGTTTACCTCGACCTGGCGCGGCGGCTGGGCCTGATGTTGGCGCAGCTCAACCGCGGGCAACAGGTCAAAGCCGCCCAACTCGTGTTCCGGGGTGATGCCGCTTCGAAGAACACACGCATCATCACCTCGGCGTTCGCCGCCGGTCTGCTGGAACAGGCCCTCGACGACTATGTGAACATCGTCAATGCCGAACTGCTGGCGAAGGAACGAGGCATCCGCATCACCGAGCAGGTCTCGACCGAACAGGGAGACTTCGCCACGTTGATCCGCGCGACGGTGGAAACCGAGACGGGCAAGCTGGAGGCGGCGGGCACCATCTTCGGCCGGCAGTTCCAGCGGCTGGTCCGGTTCGATGAATTCGCACTCGACGCCCACCTCGATGGAGTGCTGCTGATCTATCACCACCGGGATGTCCCCGGGCAAATCGGCTTCCTGGGGACCACCCTGGGGAAACACGGTGTGAACATCGCCCACATGGCGCTGGGACGCGTGGCCCCCGGCGGCAGTGCGGTGGGGGTGTTCAATCTCGACAGCCTGCCTCCCGAGGCGGCGTTGGCCGAGATCCGCGACAACCCCGTCTGCACCGGGGTGGAAGTGGTGCAGCTGCCCGAGCCGGGAGCGGCACTCCCCTGGCTGGTGAGCCCGTCGTGAGTGGTGGCGCGGCACCTGACGCCTCCGGGGATGACCGGTCGCCAGGCGGACCCGGGTCAGCTTCCAGCGACTTTCTGCCCACCGCCTCCCTGCGCACCCTCGAACTGCGGGCACGCGCCCTGGCCGCCACCCGGCGGTTTCTCGACGCGCGGGGCTATTTCGAGGTCGATGTCCCCCTGGTTTCGGCCGACCGGGTCATTGACCCACATCTCGCCCCGTTCGCCGTCTTCCCGGTCGACGGCACCCACCCGGGCCGCCACAGGGAGTCTGGCCACCGTGAGTCTGGCCATAGCGGGTGGTCCCCCACGCATCACCTGCAGACTTCGGTCGAATTCGGGATGAAACGGCTGCTGGCGGCGGGAGCCCGCGCGATTTACCAGTTGAGCCATGTGTTTCGGGCGGAAGAACGCGGTCCCCGGCACAATCCCGAGTTCACCATGCTGGAATGGTACCGGGTTGGGGACACTCATGTCGAACAGATGGCCGAGACCGAAGCGTTGGTGGCCGAGCTGTTCACCCTCCTGGGGAACCCGCTCCCCTTTCCCTTTGGCCGGCTCACTTACCAACAGGCCTTCGAGCGAAGCCTGGGCATTGACCCGCTGCGGGCGACGGTGGCCGAGCTGGCCCGGGTGGCGGCCAAGCAGGGTGTGGCGGTCCCCGAATCACTCGATCCACACGACCGGGATGGCTGGCTGAACCTGCTGTTGGCGTTCTGTGTCGAGCCGACACTGGGAGTCACGCGGCCCGAATTTGTCTGCGACTATCCCGCCAGCCAGGCGGCGCTCGCCCGGCTGCGCCCCGGCGAGCCCCCGGTGGCCGAGCGGTTCGAGCTCTACCTGCGGGGTGTCGAGCTGTGCAACGGCTACCACGAGCTGACTTCGGCCGACGAGCTGCGGGAGCGGATCGATGCCGAGTCGGACCGGCGGGCGCGCGACGGCCTGCCCCCCCTGCCCGTCCACAACCGGCTGCTCGACTCGATGGAGTCTGGACTGCCCCCCTGCGCGGGAACCGCCTTGGGATTTGACCGGGTACTGATGCTGGCGGTGGGGGCCAGCCGCATCGACGAGGTCATTCCCTTCCCCTGGGACCGCGCCTGACAAACGACGCGACGAACTTCACGGCCGACGAAGGCCTCCCCTGGGGCGCTGAGGATGATTCACAGGCCGCCCCGGCTGGGTTTGGCCGCAGGTTACGGACGGGTGCTGAAGCCCAGACCGGTGGCATCGGGAAGTTCCCGGCGCAGGCCGGCCGACTCCGCGAGCAGACCGGCGAGCTGTTCGCGCTGCGCCTGCGTCTCGTGGCAGGCCTGCTCCAACTTGGGAAACAGCCCCCGTGCCAGCTTGCGCTGGGCCAGGGTGCGGGCCAGCTCGGTGACCCGCTCGACCAATCCCCCCCGCAGCCGGGAGGTGAAGAGCATCACCAGCACGGTCGAAACAATCACCACGAAGACGAGACCGTGGATGTAGAAATCGGACGAGATGAGGTCTTTGCCCAGAACGGGATGGGCGATGAAGAAGTTGTACGCGGGCCAGCCCAAGACGTAGGCCAAGAGCACACCAAGGACCACTTCGTACGCCAGGCGCGGCCAGAGTCCAGAGTGACGGTCGGCGAGCTGCTCGATGACGGTGTCGATCCCGGCGGCGGCATTCCCCAAAAACTGCCCTTCGACCGCCTGGGCCTGGCTGCGCAACTGGCCCAGGTCGGAGGTCTGCACGAGCGCGGGATCGAGCCCGGCATCGCGCACAAACCCGGTCATCACCAACTGGTTCTCGCGCAGGAGATTGTCGTCGAGCCCCAGTTCGGCCACCTGTTCGATTCGGGCCTCAGTCTGTTGTTCCTCGCGTTTGGCATGCAGCCAGCGGGCCCCCTGCACGGCCCCCAGCAGGGCCAGCTGCACCGAACTGCGGACCCGCAAAAAACTGGCCGAGGCCAGCAGGGTCCCCAGACTGTTGTAGATCCGCAGCACGGCCGAGAAGGGGGTCAGGGTCCAGCGGGTGGTCACCTCCTGCACCAACCGGCGTTCCCACAACTGCTGGGCCGACAACAGCTCATCCTGCAGCCGCCGCGACATCAGATCGACCTGCCGCTGGGCCTGTCCCGACAGAGTCTGCTCGAGCTGGGCGAGCGGAGGGACCCCCTCGTCGACATAGGCCTGGCAGCGTTCCAGAGTCGAGCGGGTCAGATCGAGCAGGTTGGCGCGGCGGATCTGGCTGCGGCGGCCGGCGGCCAGCTCGGCCATCAGCAGATCACGCAGCCGGGCGAACTCTCCCGTGAGGGGCTGACCCTGCTGCTGTTCGCGCAGGGCCCGCACCGAGTCGACGAAGAAAATCTCGGGCACCTCGTAGTGCGGCGCGAGCTGGAGTTTCCAGTCATCGCGAATGTCGGTGTCGAGGTCGGCATTGGTCTGCACGAAGACCAGCCGGCAGCCGGTGGCCGCCTGCACCAACTCGTTGGTCACCCGGGCCGAGCGGTATTTTTGCTGGGTCGAAACATACAGCAAGACATCGCACCAGGGCAGCAGCCCATGCAGCAGGGAGAGGTTGCTGCCGGCGGTCTCGGCCTCGTTGGTGTCGGGATCGGGGCAGTCGAGCAGCACCAGATCACGCAGCACCGCCGACGGCACCTGGCGGATCTCAAACGACTCGAGCGGCAGACCCAGCAGACGCAGGTCGGTCTCGGGATGAACAATCAGCACCGGCCGGGTGGTGGTGGGACGCTGCCGCCCGCTGGCGGTGCATTCCTGCCCGACCAGGGCGTTCACCAACGCGCTTTTGCCCGTCCCGGTCCCGCCAAAGGTGGCCACCACCAAGGGCGCCTGCAGGCGGGATCGCAGGGTCTCCACGCGCGACACCATGCGGGCCACCAGGGCCTGCCCCTGGGCCAGCGGTTCCCAGGCCGCCCGCCCCCCGGCAAACACCTGCAACCGGCGCAGCAGGGCGTCAATGCGGGCCAGGGATTCGAGTTGGTTGAGTTCGCTGGAGACGGTGGGTGACATGAACCTGCGGGCCCGGAAAGAACGGACCCCTGAACGACTGGCCGGGCATCGGCGGACCGCAGGGGGCGACACGACATCGTCTCCCCCTCCTCCCACTATCCCCTGCCGCAGGGGGACAGTTCAAGCCAGGGCCCCCAGGATGGCCAGCACCGTGCCCGCCAGCCACACCAGTCCGAAAAATCCCCCCACGAGAATTCCAATCCAGGCATGGACCGTTCCCCTCACCTCCGGCTGCGCTTTCACTTTGCGCAGACCGAGAATTCCCAGCAGCAGGGCGGCCAACCCGATGGGGAAACAGGGAATGATCGAGAAGACTCCCAGGTAGTAGCCGATCAGGGCGGGGACATTCTTGTAGGGAATCACCCCGCCGGTGGAGTCTCCCTCCGCTTCCTGTTCGATTTCGGGAGCGTCGAACACTTCGCCACAGAAGCGGCATTTCCGCGCCGCCGCGGCAATCTGTTCGCCACACACAGGACAGGGTTGGCGATCGCCGGTACTCATGGGAATGAATCCTGGTTCAGGAACTGTTGACGCCCGTCTCGGGAGCAAACCGGGGCATTCCCGGAGCTTTCACCCACCCGCATCGGTTTCATCTCAAAATAACAGACCGGTCAGCGAGGGAAACAGTCGTGCGCTGACATGGGAGTGCGCTGGTCTTCCGACTTTGCGCTCCCCCAAGAGTTCGACTGGGAGCTCTTGGGGGGATACGATACGCTGGGGCACTGTAACGGTCCGGCTGTCGGTCCGTGTTGCGACTGTGGTGTTGTGGTTGTCATCTCAACAAAACGGAGTCTTGATGATGCGTCTGCGCAGTGTAGGAGTGCTGTTGATCGTGGGGTTGTCTCTGACTGTGTCACCCGTCCGCG
>CAIOTJ010000098.1 GCA_903861195.1 uncultured Planctomycetaceae bacterium
CCGCAAGGAAGGGGAAAAAATTGTCATCGGATCGGCCCACGACGGGACGGAGATTGAAATCTCCGTGGTCGAAATTCGTGGCGGTCGCGTCCGTTTGGGAATCGCCGCTCCGCGGAATGTTTCCATTCGCCGTCAAGAGTTGGACTTTCAGGGCGCTGCTGTGGGCGTGGCGAGCGCCGCGTTCTCCACACCTGTTCCCCAAGTCACCGATCTCAGCTTGGCTGAAGTTCACCTGGCGTCAGGTAGCTGCTGAATCGCTGCCGCTGCCGTCCGCTGCCAAGGGTTGACGGTGCATTCCGTTCCGACTCCTTTCGGTTGTGGCCAGTCAGTGACGGTCATGCGTGTTGGTGCTTGGCTGGGGGCTGCTACATCCCCTTTCGCGCCAGGAAAATTGGCGAGGTGCCAGATTCGGCCCTTCAGCTCCCATGCTCGCCAGCCCAGCAGTCCCTGGGGCTCTGCGCTCTGGGACCGCGGCAACCTGCAGCAGGTGCGACAGGCCTGCCTGCCTTCGGCTGGCCTGCCAGAGAGCCCGGGCACCCTATCCGCCAATCGAAGTGCAACGCTGCGGTTCCGGGCGGTTTCCAGCACCGTCAGGGATGGGTTGGCCGGCTGAGGGTCTTTGAACGCCACGAGTGCCGGACACCGCAGCCAAATGACCTCGGCTCGGGTTTCTGCGGTGATTCCCCCCGCGCGGGAGGCTGTCAAGATGGTCCCCGTGACATTTGGTCCCCGTGACATGGGACGCCAATGCCCCAGGCACCCAGCACTCGGCTTGTCGCAGGCTCTGTCTGCCCCTCAATTTGGGAAAAGTGACTGCAGTCGCCTGTCCAGGACGACTCGGGGATTCTGGATGACAAGCCAATTTCCGGGAGCTAGTCTGGAGGGATGACAGCTCCCTGCGTCGAACCCCTGCGATTTCCCTTCGGTGCGAATTGGCGCCGTTTTTTGGAGACCGTGGACGACCGGATTGTCGACGAGGCGGTGCAATCCTTATGCGTTGGGCTGGGGGCCGAAAACCTTTCCCAAAAGTCTTTTTTGGATCTGGGCTCCGGCAGCGGGCTGTTCAGTCTCGCGGCGTGGCGGCTGGGGGCTCGGGTCGTTTCGGTCGATATCGATCCCGACAGTGTCGCCTGCACCGCGGAGTTGAAGCGTCGGGTGGGAGCCGATGATCGGCTTTGGCAGGTGCTCTCCGGATCCGCGCTCGATCAGCAGTTGTTGCAATCCCTGGGGCAGTTCGACGTGGTCTATTCCTGGGGGGTCTTGCACCACACCGGGGCGATGTGGCAGGGGCTTGATAATGCGGCCCGTTGCACAACCGACGGGGGCCGACTGTGGGTCGCCATCTACAACGACCAGGGACGCACCAGCCGTCGCTGGAGGTGGCTGAAGCGCTGGTACAATCGGCTGCCGACCGGTCTCAAGTGGCTGGTTTGGGGGCCCTGTCTGGTGCGATTGTGGGGGCCCACCATGATTCGCGATCTGTTGCGACTGCAGCCTCTGGCCCGCTGGAAGAACTACCACAGCCACCGCGGAATGAACGCCTGGTACGATGTGATCGATTGGGTGGGAGGATACCCCTTCGAAGTGGCGAGGCCAGAACAGGTGTTTGCATTCCTCGCGGATCGCGGATTTCGGCTGTTGAGACTGAAGACCTGTAGCGGCGGTCTCGGCTGCAATGAATTTGTGCTGCGTCGTGAGACCTAGTCTGCTGCTGACGGGCGAGGAATGGCTCTCTGTATCGCCGGGCAATCTCTGCACCGGCCAACCGCGCGGGGATTTCAGCCCCCCTTTCCGCCGCTGGTCCGATTCCGGGGGATGCCTCACAGTCTGGCGCGGGTTGCCAGTCTTTTTTGCCGGGGGGGAAGTTGGCCGAAACGGAACTGCTCGCGACAGTCAGGGGATGAAAAAAACCGAACGCCACGCTGGACAATCGCCCCCACTGGCGACAGAATGCTTCAGAACGGATCGACCTCCCACCGTGGGGGTGCATAGCTCAGTTGGTTAGAGCGCAGCCCTGATAAGGCTGAGGTCCCAGGTTCGAATCCTGGTGCACCCATTCGATTCTCCTGCTGGTGGCGGCCGCTCGGCTGCAGTTTGGGCTGGTGTGGGATTCCGCAATTAGCCGGGGGGTGATGAGTGGCGAAATCGTCGCCGTGTCGACTCCAGGTTGGGTTTTAACTCCGGTTGGATGTTGGCCCCGGTTGGATGTTGGCCCCGGTTGGATGTCACGGGGATTCTGAGTGCCCTGTCCAAGCCACCCAATTTCAGCCATTGGGGCCACTGGTTGCGTCCACTGTGGTGAGCTGCTGGTGGGATTTCAGCATCTGGGCAGGGTTGGCTGAAAGGATCGTGTTTGCCTCTGGCAGCCAGTGACACTGGCTGTAAGTGACCCCGGCAGCCAGTGACCCCGGCAGCCAGTACCTTTGGGGCCATGTGACATTGCCGGCAAGTTACGGGGGTTTTGGCTCGATGGCACGGCGGCGTTTGGAGTTCGGGTTACCAGGCGGAGTTTAGGCGCTGGAGATTAGACGCCGGGGTTTCGCTTGATTTGCAGATCCGCACAGTCTGCGGGCGAAGTGCAAGGGTCGTGCCCGGGTTTGGCCGGGCTGAGTGTCGGGGACGTAGCTCAATTGGGAGAGCACTGCCTTTGCAAGGCAGGGGTTGCCGGTTCGACCCCGGTCGTCTCCACTGGTGAGAGTGTGTTGGGGAGGCTCTAAGGCTCACTGGAGTTGCCAGAAGGCTGGGGGGCCAAGGTGAGAATGGGGGTTCCCGAACAGGGGCTCCCGGGCGGCGGGAGCGGGAGCTGTGTGAAGTCTCTGTGAGGAGTTCTGAAAAATTCCAACACGACTCGCTTGAACTCTTCGCTTCCTGCCCTTATACTCCCCTCTCACGCAAGCAACACGCTTGTGGCTTGAAGCAGTTTCAAGCGACATGCAGAAGTCAGTGAAGGTTGCTGGTCTCTGCTTGGCTTGGGTCTGCTTCAGTCCACACGGGCTGTTGCCGCAGGGTTTCCGCTGCAAAGCGGAAGGATTCTGCGGCTTTGTTCTTTGACAATTTGGCAGCGGTAAGAGTGGCATCTAATCCGATGCGCAATGCATCGTTTTGATTGGGCCA
>CAIOTJ010000099.1 GCA_903861195.1 uncultured Planctomycetaceae bacterium
GCCCGAACGGGACTCGGTGTTGCGGGGGGGTGTGCGAGTGCAGGCCAGCCCCCCCCCGGCTAGAATCGCCCCCTTGTTCCCCGCCCCTTCTACCGGACCGGGGCGGTCGCCAGTTCCCTGTTTCCTTCTCAGGCTCAACCACACTCATGGACCGCCGCTCGTTCTTGACGTCTTCCGCCGCCGGACTGCTGACCGGCTCGACCCTGACTAACCTGGGGGGGGCCAATCTGGGGGGCCGTGTGGCCCTGGCCGAGCCGACCCCTGGCAACGCACTCTTGGGAGCCACTGTGAACGCCGATCTCCTTCCCATCGTCGATACCCACCAGCACCTGTGGGACCTCATCAAGTTCACCCTCCCCTGGGCGAAGGGGAACGAGGTGCTGGGGAAGAACTTCGTGACGGCCGATTATCTGAAGGCGTCGGCGGGGCTGAACGTGGTGAAGACGGTCTACATGGAAGTCGACGTGACCCCCGAGCAGCAGGTGCAGGAGGCCGAGTACGTGCTCGAGCTGTGCCGGTCCAAGGGGAACCCCATGTGCGGCGCGGTGATCTCGGGACGGCCGGCGAGCGACGGGTTCCGCGATTACATCCTCAAGTACAAGGGAAATGAGTTCATCAAGGGGGTGCGGCAGGTGCTGCACAACGAAGACATTCCCGCCGGGTATTGCCTCGACAAGCAGTTCGTGAAGAGCGTGCAGCTCTTGGGCGAACTGGGAATGAGCTTCGACCTCTGCATGCGCGACCAGGAGCTGCTCGATGGAGACAAGCTGGTCGCCCTGTGCCCGAACACCCGGTTTATTGTCGATCACTGCGGCAACCTCAGCGTGCAGGAGACCGATGCCAAGAAACGGCAGAAGTGGCAGGACGGCATGAAGGCGCTGGCCCAGCGTCCCAACGTCGTCTGCAAGATCTCGGGAATCATCGCCACCGCCAAGCAGGACTGGAAGGTCGCCGACCTGCAGCCGAACATGCAGTTCTCGATGGAGACCTTCGGCCCCGACCGGCGGATGTTCGCCGGCGACTGGCCGGTCTGCACGCTGACCGCCTCGTTCGCCCAGTGGGTCAACGCCCTCAAGGAGATTGTAAAGAACATGGGAATGAGTGCCGCGGACCAGAAAAAACTGTTCCACGACAACGCCGTCAAGTTCTACAACCTCAAAGACAAGGCCTGACGCACGCGAGCCAGTCCCCCGGTTCGCACGCCAGTTCCTCGAACGGCCCGCGCGAGCCACGGACGATTGGTCACCAGCCACCGGGAGACTCTTCCACGAGTCTCCCGGTTTTTTTTCGTCGCGGCGGCCCCCCGCGCGAAGACTGGGGTCGGTCAGTTGCGCGTCTGCAGCCAGGTGGTGAAGCCCAGCACGGCACACCCGGTCAGCAACACCAACGCCGTCCCCCAGACCGCCCGCTGCAGATCCGCGGGGCTCGAGGTCAGCCGCGCGGCAACGACCCGCTGCGCCGGAATGGCGCTCTCGGCCACATCGCGGTCGACCAGCCACTGAATCAGCACACTCAGCCCGGCACTCGTGGCGGTTCCCCGGTCACCCGTGAGGGCCCGGTTCGAAATCAATTCGCTGTCCCCCAGCACGGCCAGCACGGGCTCGGTCTGAGACCCCACCCGGCGTTCGACGGCACAGCCGACCGACACCGGTCCCGGCAGATCGCGGTCGGCATCGTACTGGGCCTGGGAAGTGACCAGATCGGTTTCACCCCACGCCCGCGGGACCGCGTGCGACACCCACAGGGGAATGAACTCGTAAGGCAGCACCTCGACCCCCACCTGTTGCCGCACACTGCGGGCATCGCGCACCACCAGCGGAGCCGGCGGCAGCAGCCGTTGCAGCCGGTGCTCTCCCCGCGCGGGCAACACCGGCGAAGCCAGCTCGACCACTCCGGTGTAGCCGGTGGTCACCAGCCGGTCGTCCTGGACCCGCACGCCAAATTCCCCCAACAGTTCCTCCAGGGGACGGGACCCGGAGGGACCGCTGTTTTGCTCCAACAACACCAGTCCGCGGCCGCCGAGTTTCCAATAGGTCCGCAGCGCCTCGGCCTCGGGAGCAGACAGCGCGGTCTGCGGGCCCGCCACAATCACCAGCGCCGCCCCGGTGGGAACCCGGCCGGTCGCCGAGAGATCGAGCGGCCGCACCTCGCACCCCTGTTGCCGCAGAATCTGGGCGAACCGCGCCACGCCCCACGCACTGGTCTCGTCGTCATCGTCGAGCGACAACTCGCCATGGCCGGTCAGAACGTGGATCACGGGGTGGGCCCGCATTCCCCGCAGCCGCTGCAGAGCGCCGACCAGCGCCTGCTCCCCCAGAAAATCCATCAACGGCGACTGCTGCGCCCCGGTCGCGAGGGTGGCGAGTTGGCCCAGTTGCAGCACCTCGGCACGTGGATCTGTTTCCGAGGTGCCCCGAATCACCACGCCGGGGATGACCAATTGGGGAACGTCGGCGGCCAACTGCCGGGCGGCGGAGTCGGCCTCGGGATCGAGCCACCGCAGACGCAGCCGGGGGTTCTCGGCCTGGCAGCGCTCGACCAGGTCGCGCAGCCGGCCGGCGGCAATCTGAAACGCCTGCTCGGCCACTGTCCGCGGACGGGCCGGGGAGACAATGGTCACCTCAACGGGGCCAGGCAATTGCGCCAACTGCTCGATCAACTGCGGAGACAGAGTCAACCCGCGCGACCGCGTGAGGTCAATGGTGGCTGGTCCCCACACCGACAACCCCAGCAGCAGCCCCAACCACACCAGCCACGAAAGGGGCTGCGCGAACCGGGAAACCCAAGTGCCCCATCGACACGGTTCAATCGGCTCGACAATCGGCTCGACAATCGGAACGGCTGCGAAGGTCGACTCCACGGTGCTCGAGTCCACGCGGCTCGAGTCCGCAGCGGAAGACTTTGGCCCGGGGAACGCGGCCCGCTTTCTGCCGCTGCTCATCGGGGACCTCCGTCGACCCAGCGGCAGGTGCGGTGGGCCAGCCAGAGCGTGGCGGTCATGACGGCGGCCTGTTGCGCCAGCCGCCGGACCGGAATGGCCCCCCGGCTGTATTCCGCCAGGTGATGCCACACTCCCCAGGGGCGCAGCCAATCGATCCAACCCCCCGGTTGCCGCCCGTCTCCCACCCACTGCAGCGCCAGCGTGATCACCAACAGCAATCCCAGCCAGCCCGCCATCGCGAGCGCCGCCATCAACGGGCGGCGCGACCAGGCCGAGGTCAGGGTCCCCCACGCCGCCAGCACACCGCTGAAGACCAGCAGCCCCAGCGCCCCCCCCAGCAGCACCCCCGGCTCGATGTCGAAGCCCGCACCGGCCGGCCAGGGACACCAGCCGCGTAACCAGGTGGCCCGGCCGTTCCACAGAGACAGCACCAGCAGAAAGACCGGCCAGGGGGCCAGGCAGGTGGCCAGCACCGTCCAGCCCGCGAGAAATTTCCCCAGCAAAACGTCGGCCAACGCCGTGGGGGAGGTCACCAGCAATTCCCAGCTTCCCCGCCGGCGGTCTTCGGCCACCAGATTCATCGTCAGCAACGGGGCCACCCACATCACCGTTCCCACGAGAAACAGGTTGGGGCCCAGGAACTGCCGGATGGGGTCATCGTCAAGACGGGCGGGAAGTCCCTGGCGGGCCACCAGGGCGACCAGCCAGGTGGTGGCGCAGGCGGCCGTCAGCACGGCAGCGGCCAGCACCAGCCAATGGGCCGGTCGGCGAAAGAAGGTGCGCAGTTCCCACTGCCAGACGGTGTGGATGGCGGAGAGATTCATGCCGTCTCCCGCAACGACTGGGGCAGTACCCGCAACAGATGCTCTTCGAGGGTGGTGGCGCACCGGCGCAGTTCCCGCACGCCCCAACCCCGGCCCACGCAGGCCGCCGCCAGCCCGCTGGAAGAACCGTCGGGGGTCAGCGTCACCCGCCACCGGCTGACGGTGGGCTGCGGGGAGTCGGTCGGGCTCGCGTCGGACTCCAGCAGTGTGACCCGGGCGACCCCCGGCAATTCGCGGAGCTGGGTCCCCAGTTGGGTCGCGGGGCGGTCGAGTTCGAGTTCCAAATCAGCCCCCGCCGCCAGGGAGGGGAGCCGGATATCGGAAACCAGCCCCCCCTGCCAGAGCACCAGGGCCCGGCTGCAGGTTTGCTCGGCCTCATTCAGCAGGTGGGTCGAGAGCAGCACGGTGCTGGTCCCTGCCAATCCCCGGACCAGATTGCGAGTCTGCCGGACCTGCACGGGGTCGAGCCCCACGGTCGGTTCATCCAACAGCAGCACCGGAGGCGAACCCAGCAGGGCATCGGCCAGCCCGACCCGCCGGCGGTAGCCAGTCGAGAGCTGATCGAGCAGCCGGTCGCGCACAGGGGCCAGGTCGCACAGTCCGAGGACCCGCTCGATCTCAATCGACCGGCGAGAGCGGTCGAGTTGCTTGAGCCGGGCCCGCAGTTCGAGGTACTCCCCCACCCGCAGGACCGGGTCGGTGGGCAGTTGCTCGGGCAGATAGCCGAGGTGTTGGCGCACCTCGCTGGCCTGGGTCCGCACATCGCACCCGGCGACGCGGGCCGAGCCGTGCGAGGGGGCTACGAATGTTGCGAGAATCTTCAGCAGGGTCGACTTCCCGGCTCCATTGGGGCCGATGAGGGCGACAATTTCCCCCGGCGGGACCTCAAAAGACACGCCGCGCAGCGCGGTGACGCGGGCGTAGGCGTGGGCGAGGTGCGAGACCGAGAGGGACATGCCGGACGAGAGGCTGGAGGGCGAGAGAATGCCGCGATTCCACTAATGACGGAGGTGCCGGGAGGACGCAGCCGACAGGAAGCGCGGGGCGGGATTCTAAGGGAGAGGGGACAGAGCACCAACGCCAGTTTACGACGAGGAACGCAACTGTCTGGAGGGATGGCAGATACGGTGCCCAAGCGTTGGCTGCTGCAATTTCCCCGGGGGGTGAAGACAGCAGCGGCAACGCTGGTGTCCAGCGCCTCGCAGGAGGCGTCCCGAGGGCAGGAGATTTGCGGGACGCCGGGAACGGCGTGCGGAGGGCCGGTCACCCTCCGCACGCCGCGACTACCCGGGGGGAAAACCGGGGACTCCGTCGGGTTCAATTCACCGCACTTCGGCCGAGCCGGAATCGCCGACAGACGGCACCGACCAAGAAGAGCGCCACACCGCCGGTTGCCAGCACACCGCTGCCCGGTTCCGGGATCACCGCGGTGGATTCGAATTCGAAGGTGAAGGTTCCGGATTGGCCGTAGACGCCGTTGTCGTCGAAGAGTTGGAAGGAGGCGGAATAGGGGGTGTTGATGGGGTCCAGCCCAGCGGTCCAGAAGATGGGATCAAACTCGAGGTTGGCGCCTCCCAAGACCACGCTGTCACCTGCCTGCGTCATGGCGAAGGGGTTCGCACTGGTTCCGACATGCAATCCCGGGGTGATCGCGACCAGCTCGAGACGCACATTCGCCCCAGCCAACGAGGCCGACCAACGGTTTCCCGAAGAGGTAAACAGGACATTCTGGTCGGAGCCGGGGGCGAAACCGCTGAGTTGGTCGACCGCACGAAAGCGGATGACACTGTAGTCGTCGGGAAATGGATTCGGATCGAATGGGTTGTTGACGAGCTTGTCGGCATAAAAGCCGGTGCCGAGGGGACCGGACCTGGTCAAATCCAGGGGGGACTGACCGGAAAAGTACTCAGGAATGCGATTATTGATGGAATCGACCACCGTGGGGGAGGCGGCGGGACCGGAATAGGTCTTGGACCCGATGCTGTGGTAGTGTGAGTAATGATTTAACAACATGGTCAATCGGTTGTGATTCGGGTTTGCCAGTCCGACGTACGTGCCGGAGGGAATGACGGTGCGGGAATCGATGGCGAAGTAATAGGGAAACGTTCCTGGCGAGATGGTGCCTGCAGGGGCGGCCGAAGCCACCCAGAATGTCAGCAGTCCAGCCAGACTCAACAACTTCGTGTTCAACATGCTCTCTCCCAGGGGTCTGCGGGGTGGGGAAATGATCGAAAGGCAAATCCGAAGTGGCTGCCGCCCCCCCCAATCGGGTTGCGATCATGATGTTTTTGCAACTGGTTTGCAAATACATAATTTGGATGCATACATTTGATTTACCTTTTGCCTGAAGGTGTCCTCGGAAATGTGACCGACGGTCTGAGAACCACGGCGGGTGCTGGCATCGCCGACCGCCGGAGGCTGGCGGGTCACGCGTCTGTCGCGAAACACTCGCCCCGCGGCTGCCCCGCCGAGTCAGCAAATGTCGCACAGCCAGCCGTCGGTCTTGTGAATTTTCCGGGAGAGACCTTTCCCCTCACTGCCCTCCCCGTTACAATCCCCATCTGGAGAAATCCTGCCGGGGGATGGTCTTTGCAAAAAGCCCATAGATCCGCGTAGGTTTCATGGGCCGCAATGCTGGGGGAGACGGCGGGGTCGGTTTCGATCACATTGTCCTTCTCAGGCCCTCCTCCACGTCACTGCCCGGTTTGTCCGAGGGAAGTGGGACGCGACAAATCGGGCCTGTTCGGGCGTGATTGCGTTTCCGTCATATTTCCCGAGGTTTCTGGGCTATGCGCGGCAGTGGAGAGCCAGGAATGTGGGTCTCCAGACCTCGACGGCGGGCGCCCACGGGCGGATTTCGTCGGCGGAACGTCGGGCTTGCGCTGGCTTTGGCGGGGCGACCTGTCAGACGCCGGTCAGACAGGTCTCTGGGGAGCGTGAGGTCCGACTGAATTCATAGCCCGAATCGCGATGGAGTTCCCGATTCCCCCTGACCCGCGGGCACCGTCGCGGACAGGGTTGAGCGGACAGGGTTGAGCGGACACAGGGTTGAGCGGACACAGGGTTGAGCGGACACAGGGTTGAGCGGCTCGAGTGGCTGGGAGACCGGCAGCTCACACAAACTTCGGTGCCAGAGGTGATGGAAGACCCCTGTCTTCCGGGACCTCGCAAGCGTTCCACAGGTCGACCAGTTCCGGTCGACAGACGACTGAATGGCCACGACTTCCCTTGCGGAGGTCGGGTTGATCGCGGTGATTTTCGGGTTGATCTGTCCCCCCGGCGCGGACGCCGGTGATGGGCGGGAACCCACGGTTCTTTTGAGCGACGGCACGAACGTCGGCACTACGTCCATGAGCGAACTGGCGAAACTGCGGAACATCGGGATCTCGGCCCACATCGACTCGGGCAAGACCACGCTGACCGAGCGGATCCTGTTCTATTCCGGCCGCATCCACCGCATGAATGAGGTCAAGGGGGATGGTGACGGGGCGGTGATGGACCATATGGACCTGGAAAAGGAACGAGGGATCACCATCACCTCGGCCTGTACCCGGGTGGCCTGGAACGATTACCCGATCAATATCATCGACACCCCGGGGCACGTCGATTTCACCGTCGAGGTGGAACGCTCCCTGCGCGTGCTCGACGGGGCGATTCTCGTGCTGTGTGCCGTGGGTGGCGTGCAAAGCCAGTCGCTGACGGTCGACCGGCAAATGAAGCGCTACCAGATTCCCCGCATTGCGTTCATCAACAAGATGGACCGCATTGGGGCGAATCCCAAGAACGTCATCCGCATGATCAAGGAGAAGCTGGGGGTCACCCCGCTTCCCCTGCAGATCCCGATGGGTGCCGAGTCGCGCTTCCAGGGGGTGGTCGACCTGCTGAACATGCAGGCCCTCTTCTATGACGGAGAAAAGGGAGAAAAGGTCCGCCCGGAACCGATTCCCGAGGACTACCTCGACGAGGCGAAAGAAGCCCGCGCACACCTGCTCGAGACCCTGTCGCTCTACAGCGATGAGCTGATGGAAGCGCTGCTGGAGGAACGCGAACTGCCGGTCGAAGACCTCGTGCGGCTGATCCGCAAGGCCACCATCGCCCAGCACGTGACCCCCGTCATGATGGGGACGGCGTACAAGAACAAGGGGGTGCAGACCCTGCTCGACGCGATCGTGGCGTATCTGCCCAGTCCGCTGGACCGGCAGGTGCGGGCGACCGACCTGACGCAGGCCCCGGTTGTCCCCGAGGGGGCTCCCGAGGGAACCCGGGCCGAGCCGGTCAAGATCCAGCTCGAGCCGGTCCCCTCCAAGCCGCTCGTCTTCATGGCGTTCAAGATCGTCGAAGAATCGTTCGGCCAATTGACCTACATCCGCATCTACCAGGGGAAATTCTCCAAGGGCGATACGGTGCTCAACACCCGTACCAACCAGAAGACCCGGGTGGGTCGCCTGTTGCGGATGCATGCCGACGAGAAGGAAGATCTCGAATCGGCCGAGGCGGGAGACATTGTCGCGGCGGTCGGCCTGAACTGTGCGTCGGGTGACACGTTCTGCGGCGATGGTGCCTTCGTGGCCCTGGAAAGCATCTTTGTGCCCGAGGCTGTGATCCGGCTGTCCATCGAGCCCATCAAGCGGGACGGTGCCGACAAGCTGGCGAAGGCCCTCGAGCGGTTCCGTCGTGAAGATCCGACCTTCCGCGTCAGCACCGATGAAGAGTCGGGACAGACGCTGATCGCCGGGATGGGTCAGTTGCACCTGGAAATCTACGTCGAGCGGATCAAGCGGGAATACAAGGTGGAGTGCCAGGTGGGTGCTCCCCGCGTGGCGTACCGCGAGGCGCCGACCAAGGCGACCGAGTTCAACTACAAGCACAAGAAGCAGACCGGCGGTTCGGGTCAATATGCCCACGTCGTGGGCAAGATTGAGCCGCTGCCGGAAGATCACCCGACCCCCTACGAATTCGACAACGCCGTCTTCGGTGGTCGTATTCCCAAGGAGTACATCGCCCCGGTCGACAAGGGCTTCCAGCGGGCCCTCGTGAAGGGACCGCTGTGCGAGTGCGAAGTGGTGGGTGTGAAGGCGATCCTCGAGGATGGCAGCTACCACGACGTCGACTCGTCGGAAATGGCCTTCAACATCTGCGGCTTCGACTGCATGCGGGAGACGTTGCGGAAGGCCGGGATGGTGCTGCTGGAACCGATCATGAACCTCGAAGTCGAGGCTCCCTCGGAATTCCAGGGTTCCATCACCGGGCACCTCTCCAGCAAGCGCGGCATGATCACCTCCAGCGAGACGCTGGGGGCCAACGTGGTGCTGCGGGCTGAGGTCCCTCTGGCGTCGATGTTCGACTACGCCAACGAACTGCGGTCGATGACCCAGGGGAAGGGCGGCTTCACGATGGAGTTCAACAGGTACAAGCCGGTTCCCAAGAACCTGCAGGAAGAAATCGTCGAGAAACGCCGCAAGGAAATCGAAGACGAAAAGAAAAAGTAGTCACCTGCGGGTGAAGACTGGTTCTTGAGACTGACCACCGGGGAGGTTCGTGCCACACGAACCTCCCCGGTTTTTTTTGGCCCCGTGGCGACGAACTTCCCGTTTGTCGAATCCCCCTCGCGGCCCAGCCCCACCACGCCCAACTCACCCAGACCCGCCTCATCACATTCCCTGCAGACTGCAAGCCTACTCTGCGACGTGGCGACCAACTGCCAGTTTGTCGAGTCCGTCGCCCGGTACCCAACTGGAGAATCGCGGGAAGGTCAGCACACGCACCGGCTTGACGACCAGGTTCATGTGCCTGTTCCACACCCGCAGATGCCCCCCACACTAACACTCCCTGCAGTGACTCCGTTATTGTCTTGCAGATGCAATTCCGGGAGGGCTGCCGTCCTGGCGGCCGCTCCTGTCTTGTCCGGTCCCGGGATCGATTCCCGGGAGGTGGACCTCACCGCGTTCCCGCCCTGTTGCTCACTTCGCCATGATCGTTCCCGGCTCCCAGACTGGTCTCAACCGCTACAGCTCGCGCATCACCCAGCCCCGCTCCCAGGGGGCGTCGCAGGCGATGCTCTACGCCACCGGCCTCACCGAGGCCGACATGCACAAGCCCCAGGTCGGCATCGCCAGCGTCTGGTACGAAGGCAACCCCTGCAACATGCACCTCAACAAGCTCGCGGCAGCCGTCCACGAGGGGGTGCAGAAGGAGGAGATGGTCGGGATGCGGTTCAACACCATTGGTGTCAGTGATGGCATCTCGATGGGAACCGAGGGAATGAGCTTCTCGCTCCAGTCGCGCGACCTCATCGCCGACTCGATCGAGACCGTCACCTGCGCCCAATGGTACGACGGCAACATCTCGATTCCGGGCTGCGACAAGAACATGCCCGGCTGCATCATCGCCATGGCCCGGTTCAACCGCCCGTCGCTGATGATCTACGGCGGCACCATCCGCGCCGGCTGCCTGGGAGAACGCAAGCTCGACATCGTCTCGGCCTTCCAGGTCTACGGCGAATACATCGCCGGGAAAATCTCCGACGAAGAACGCCAGTCGGTCGTGCGCAACGCCTGCCCCGGCCCCGGCGCGTGCGGCGGCATGTACACCGCCAACACCATGGCCTCGGCCATCGAGGCGATGGGCATGTCACTCCCCTACAGCTCGTCGATTCCCGCCGAGGATCCGCTGAAAATCGGCGAATGCCTCGCCGCCGGCAAGGCGATGAAGGCCCTGCTGACCCGCGACCTGCGCCCCCGCGACATCATGACCCGCAAGGCGTTCGAAAACGCCATGGTGCTGATCATGGCGCTCGGCGGCTCGACCAATGCCGTGCTGCACCTGATTGCCATGGCCCGGGCCGCCGGGGTCGTGTTGACCATCGATGACTTCCAGCGCGTCAGCGACCGCATCCCGTACATCGCCGACCTCAAGCCCAGCGGCAAGTACGTGATGGAAGACCTGCACTACGTCGGCGGCACTCCGGCGGTGATGAAGTACCTGCTCGAAGAACGGCTGCTCGACGGCGACTGCCTCACCGTCACGGGCAAGACCGTGGCCGAGAACCTCGCGTCGCTGGAAGGGCTCAAGCCGGGCCAGAAGATCATCCACCCGGTCAGCCAGCCCATCAAGCCGACCGGCCACATCCGCATTCTGCGCGGCAACCTCGCTCCCGAGGGATCAGTGGCCAAGATCACCGGGAAGGAAGGGTTGAAATTCACCGGGCCGGCCAAGTGCTACAACTCGGAAGAAGAGATGCTGACCGCCCTCGAGCAGCAGAAGATCGTCAAGGGGGATGTCATCATCATCCGCTACGAGGGACCGAAGGGGGGCCCGGGTATGCCCGAGATGCTCACCCCCACCTCGGCCATCATGGGAGCGGGACTGGGAAATGACGTCGCCCTGATGACCGACGGCCGGTTCTCGGGGGGCTCGCACGGCTTTATCATCGGCCACGTCACCCCCGAGGCACAGGGGGGGGGACCACTGGCGCTGGTGCAGGATGGAGACCAGATCACCATCGATGCCGAGAGCTGCCGGATCGACGTCTCCGTCCCGGATGCCGAACTGGCCCGCCGCAAGGCCGCCTATCGCGATCCCCCCTACAAGGCGACCCGGGGAACCCTGTACAAGTACATCAAGAGCGTGAAGTCGGCCTCGGAAGGGTGCGTCACCGACGAGTGACGGCCACTGGGCCGCGTCAGAAATCTGTCTGCCTTTCGCCAGCGAGCGTGACATGTCTGTGGAAGTGGATGTGGTGTACCAGGGGGAACTGCGTTGCAAGGCGACGCACGGCCCCTCGCAGGATCAGTTGACCACCGACGCGCCGGTCGACAACCACGGCAAGGGGGAGAGTTTCTCTCCCACCGACCTGGTGGCGACCGCGCTGGGAGCCTGCTCGCTGACGATCATGGGGATCGTCGCCGAGCGCAACCAGCTCGACATCGCGGGGACGAAGGCCCACGTGGAAAAGGAGATGGTCCAGCAGCCGGTGCGGCGCATCGGGGGGCTGAAGGTGGTGATCACCATTCCCGCCGAGAAGGCCCGGAAACTGACGGCCGACGACCGTCAGAAACTGGAACAGGCGGCCCTGCACTGCCCGGTGCACAAAAGCCTGCATCCCGAGATCCACGCCCCGATCGAATTTGTGTTTGAGAGTTGAACCGGGATTTCGGAAGGGGGGCGGTGAAAGTGCTTGCCATGAATCGATCGCAGTGGTGGATGCGCGCGGGGCTCCCGTTGGCCGGAGTGGTGCTGCTCTGGCTGGGGGCCCGCTCGTGGGTCGACGCGCAAGACAAGCCCGCCGCCGAGGACCAGCCGGCTCCCGCCGCGGTCCCCGCGCGGGGGGTCGTGGCGGACCGGCAGCGCCCCTGGGGCGACCAGCTGATCTCCGTCACTCTGCGCGGCTTCAATCCCACGGTGTTCCACCTCGAAAACGTTGAGCTCAAGAGTTTCGCCAATCGCCAGTTCCTGGTGGGAACGGCAGTCGACGATGGGGGCTGGAGCCGCAAGCTGCAGGTCCAGGTGTCGTGGGACGAAGTGGCCGCCGTCGTGGTCTATGACAGTCTCGAAGAATTCAACGAACGGATTCGCGAACAGCAGCAGCAACAGGACGATGGGATCGAATTGATGATCCCGGCACTTGGCCAGTGAACACACATTCCCTGCCAGACCGCCTCTTCGGGAAAATAAGCCCGGAGGGGGTTGGACGGCCCGGCAGTGGTTGATATACTGCGTGATTCCCGATTTTCGGGGTTACCTGTCTTGGAAGCCTTTGAGGATCCCACCGGAGTTTTTTGTGGTCAAGTTGCGTCTGCGTGAGCGGGAAACGGTTCAGGAAGCGGTCCGTCGGTTTCGTAAGCTGGTGGAGCACAGCGGCATCAAGAAGGAAATGCGTCGCCGCGAGTTCTACGAGAAGCCCAGCGAACGTCGTCGCCGCGCCCGTCGCCGCGCCGAGCGCAAGGCCAAGATGTCCCGCATGCCCATCGTCTGAGACGATCGGCCGGTTCGCTCTGCCGACTGCAGCTTTCCCGCGATCCTTCGCAGGACGACATTGGCGGCGATCATTATTGGCAGCGGTCATCATTGGCGACGATCAACTGAGTCCCGGCCTGTCTTCTCGAGGCTGTGGGGGAATTGGTCCTCATGCTGGTTCCTCAATGCTCTGGCCCGGGTTGGAGAATTGGCCGCTCGCGTGAGGTTGGGGGCGATCGTGCTGGCCGGCGGTCAGGCGTCGGGAATGGGACGACGAATTTCACAGGCGACGGGTTTTCCCGGTCGCCTGTTGTCATTGATGGATGACCCGGCGTCGAGTTCGCCGCCGATCCCAAGTCCGCCGATCCCAATTCTTCAGTGCACCAGTTGCCGCCGACCGGTGGCGGTTGCCACTCCCAACAGAGACAATCTCCCGGATCTGTTCCTTTCCCCCGGAGTGTCCCCGATGACTTCGCCGATCGACTCCCTCCCCCCGCGCCCCCCCCTGCTGACCCGGTTGCCGCCGTGGACGCGCCGTCTGGCTCTCGGCCTGTTGGTGCTGGCCACCACGGCGGGGGCCTACCAGGCGGTTCCCGATCCGGTCAATCCCGATCCCCGAGGCAAGCGCCCCATCGACGCGGTCGAGTCGGTCTTTCTCGAAGACCTCACCTGGATGGAGGTCCGCGACGCGATGGCGGCCGGGAAGAAGACCATCCTTGTGGCGACCGGCGGGGTCGAGCAAAACGGCCCCTACCTCGCCACCGGGAAGCACAACGTCATTCTGCGGGGAACCACCGAGGCGATCGCCCGGCAACTGGGCAACGCCCTGGTCGCCCCCATCATCGCGTTCGTCCCCGAGGGAGATTTCGAGCCCCCCTCGCTGCACATGAAGTACCCGGGCACCATCGGCCTGTCCGAAGAAACCTACCGCGCCCTGCTCAAAGACATCTGCCGCAGTTTCCAGGTCACCGGGTTTGAGACCATCGTGCTCATCGGCGACAGCGGCGGAAACCAGGATGGGATGAAAGCGGTGGCCGAAGAGCTGACCGCTCACTGGGGCCAGCAGGGACCGCGCGTCCTGTACATTCCCGAGTACTGGGACTATCCCGGGCTGGAGAAGTGGCTGGCGGACCAGGGGATCGTGCAGACCCCCGAGGGGCTCCACGACGACTTCGCCATCACCTCCCAGATGCTGGCGGTCGATCCGCAGACGGTGCGGGCGGCCGAGCGCCAGAAGGCGGGATTGTTCAAGATCAACGGTGTCGATCTCGCTCCCGTCGCCAAGACGGCCGAATGGGGCCGGCGAATCATCCAACGCCGCGCCACCCAGACGGTCGACGCGATCCACAAGGCCCTGGCCAAGTAACCTGCCGTGCTGCAACTGCTCGTCTCGCAAGTCGTCCGGCAGTTTGATGCCGACCCGGTGCTGAACGGGGTCTCGTTTGAAGTCCGGGCGGGAGACAAGGTCGGGCTGGTGGGTCCCAACGGGGCGGGTAAAACCACCCTGTTCCGGATCCTGGCGGGGTTCGACGAGGCCGACTCGGGAACGGTGCAAAAGCCGGGCGATCTGCGGGTCGGCATTCTCGAGCAGACCACCGCCTTCGACCCCGCCAGTACGCTGCTGAACGAAGCCCGGGCCGGGCTGGCCCCGCTGTACGCCCTGCAGCGCGAGGCCGAAGAGGTGGCCCACCGCATCGCGGCCACCACCGAACCGGCCCTGCACGACAAACTGCAGAAGCGGTACGACGAGTTGCAGCTGCACCTCAGCCGGCAGCAGGCGTACAACCTCGAGCATCGCGTCGACGAGGTTCTGCAGGGGCTGGGGTTCGCTCAAGACGAGTACCACCGCCCCATCTCGACCTTCAGCGGGGGGCAGCAGAACCGCGTGTTGCTGGCCCGGCTGCTGCTGGCCGACCCCGATCTGCTGCTGCTCGACGAACCAACCAACCACCTCGACGTCGGGGCGACCGAATGGCTGGAACGTTACCTCGCCGACAGCACCGCCTCACTCGTCCTGATCAGCCACGACCGCTGGTTCCTCGACCGGGTCACCACCCGCACGCTCGAACTGTATCGCGGCAAGGTGACCGACTACCCCGGCAACTTCTCGAAGTACTGGCAGCTCAAGGCCGAGCGGGCCGAGGTGCAGCAGAAGGCGTTCGAGAAGCAGCAGGAATACATCGAGAAGACCGAAGAGTTCATCCGCAAGAACTTCTACGGGCAAAAGAGCGCCCAGGCGCACGACCGCGAGAAGAAGCTCGAGCGGATCGAAAAGATCGATCGCCCCCAGGCGATTGTCGGACCCAGCATGAGCTTTCCCGCCGCCAAACGCACCGGCGACTGGGTGCTGGATGTCACCCATTTGTCGAAGGGCTTCGACCAGCCGCTGTTTGAGGATCTCAACCTGCGGCTGTTGCGGGGGCACCGGCTGGGAATTCTGGGCCCCAATGGCTGCGGCAAGTCGACTCTGCTGAAGACCCTGCTGGCCGAATTGCCCCCGGACGAAGGGCAGGTGCGCCTGGGGACCAATGTCGAGATCGCCTATTTCGACCAGCAGTTGGCCAGTGTCGATCCGGAATTGTCGGTGATCGAGGCGGTGCGACCGGCGAACAATCCCCTGATGACCCCCGGGCAGATCCGCGACCTCGTGGCCAAGTTTGGCCTCAAGGGAGACGTCGTGCAGCAGCAGGTCGAAAGCCTGAGCGGGGGCGAGCGCAGCAAGGCCGCGCTCGCCCGGCTCGCCGCCGTGCAGGCGAACGTGCTGGTCCTCGACGAACCAACCAACCACCTCGACCTGTGGGCGTTGGCTTCGCTGGAAGAGGCCCTGCGGGAATTCGACGGCACCGTGCTTTTCGTCAGCCACGACCGGTACTTTCTCGATCGGGTGGCGACCGAGATCCTGGTGTTTGAACCGGGTCGGTGGCGGCTGTACGACGGCAACTACACCCAATACGTCGATTCGATGCGGCGGGCCGCCGAAGAGCTGAAGGCGGCGACCGCCCGCGAGACGGCCAAGGGAAAAGAGAAGCCGGGCGAATCGAAGGGAAACCCCGGCCCCGAGCGGGTGAAACGCAAACGCAAATTCCCCTACCGCAAGGTGGTGGACCTGGAAGCCGACATCGCCACCCTCGAAGCCCGCATCGCCACCCTGCAGGAACTGCTGGGCAATCCCGACACCTACCGCGACGGCCAGAAGGCGCGGGACGTGAAGGACGAATTCGAAGCGGGTCAGCAGCGCCTGGCCGAGCTCTACGAGCACTGGGAAGAAGCGTCGGAATTGAACTGAACCCCGGCGGGTCTCGCGTCCCAACCGGGACCCGCTTGTCGCGTCGGGCTCTTGGTGGAATCGGAGCTGCCCGCGCCGGCCGAACCCCAACTTCCGCTGGCATCGCAACATCCACGCATGAACCTGTTTTCATCATTTCACCCGAAAAAACCAGCGCCGATTTCTCCCCCGTCGCCCCGGTTTCCAGCGTAGTAATAGATGGAGGGAGCCAGAGAAGACCAGTCAGGGAAGACGAGATGGGCCAACCACCCATCGACGGCTCGTTTCTTGGACCGGAGGGTTCGGATGAACAAGGCTGAGAAGCAGTGGAAGGGGGCCTTGAGAGCGGGGGCGAATTTCGCCAGTACGTACCGGGGTCACTGAGGACGCGGGGCAGCGTCCCACACCGCCGGATCCTGCCAACGGGGAATTTCGATTCGCCAGCCTCAAGGCCCGTGTGTTCTGAGCGGGATTCGAACAGCGTTTCCCAGTGTGCCATCGCCAATGGTGCACGTGGGATTTTTTTATTGTTCCAGGTGGTGCTCCCCATTCCGGGAACAACCGGGCAGGGTCTGCAAGGTGCCGCACAGAATTGTGACACCGGCCCGCCGCGTGCCAGTTGCGTGAAGCAGGGCTGGAAGTCTGTGGAATTGCATCGTCTCCCGTGCCCCAGATCAGGGACTGCCAGCGCGGCCTGATGGGTAGCTCTGCGGGGTCAGGGGGCTGGGGGCCCGACCGTAAGAAATCCCCGTCCCCGGAGAGGCGCGTGTCGTCCCGCGCTCTACAATTTCCATGTGCCGTTTTTCAGGCGTCGGGTCGGTTTGTCGTGTGCATGAATCATCCCGACCGATGGTGGTTGTTTGCGAAAGTGTGTGGTCCGTGGCTGAA
>CAIOTJ010000100.1 GCA_903861195.1 uncultured Planctomycetaceae bacterium
GTCATCGAGAAATTGTTCCCTCCGTCCTCTGCTCCTCCCCCAACTATGAATGGCAACAGTGACTGGGGTACCGTGGTTTCATTCCCCTGGCAATCGACGACGATCAGATCCCCCTGAGCCGCTACCCGGATCAAACTGGGAGCCTCCAGCAACTGCGCCGCTGCGGAATAATTCTCCCGCTTAACATGACCAGCAAACTCCTCAATGACCCGCCGGGGACGCTCGACGAGCCACATGGCAAGGGCCATGATGCCCAGCAGCGGAACGAGAGCCTGAATCGAGATCAGAGGCCATCTCCAGCGATTCCAAAACGGTGGTATTGACGACATGGCAGGCGCGTGGACAGGGAGCGGGACAGCGTTACGAAGAGAGCCGTTTGAGGGAATGGGTGGTGGTTCCGAAGTGACGATAAGACCGAAGCTGCCTCTTCGCCCAGCATAACTCACAGACTCAAGAGGGGTAAAGATGCCATCGTCGCAGGTGCCGCCTTCATTGCGACTTTTCGCTGGCTGGGGACACAACGGAAATCCTGAGTACTCGGGAACCGATCTTCTATGGAAATTCCAACGAATGCTGACCGCGCCGGACAAATATCGGAGCGGAACATTGATTGATCATCTTTGCGTCAGGTTCCGCCTTGCAGATCCAAAGCTCAGAGCCATTCCGGCTGAATGGAACTCCACTCCCCTTCATCGGAAAGATTCTCGGAGCCCGGGAAGTCGCGCCACCGAAGAGCGTGCCGCAGGTGGCCGACGAAGGTGGTGCCATGCCCTTCATTCGAGACGTTCGAATCGATGGCGGGGATGCTCGCACTCAACTCATGTGGTGGTCCTCCGCTGATGTTGGCTTGGTGGAGATCGTCCGGGCTGAAATCGATTCGGGATGGAATTGTCTCCGTCGACCGTCCGAGAATCCACTCGTCATACAAATGTTCGAGATAGCTGTGTGGTGCCAAACTCAGAAAGGTATCAGTCCGAATCGGGTACTCATCGGTTTCAATATTGTCAAAACAATATCCAGACCTGTTCCAGGCCGGATGCGCGCCCGTCAGGGGCCAGGTGTCAGTAATCGGAGGTCACTCGCGGCCCCCTTCGTACATTGAAGCCGATCTCACCGCGAACAAGATCAGGATTCATAGCCTTCGAAGACGCGATCCAACCAGCCAACCCCTGCTGACAATTTCCACGACTCAGCTCCAGACAAGGCCTTCCGTGACTGACCTCCGCTTACTGACACTCTCACGCCGGCGGCGTACGACAACCGACCTCCCAATGCTGACACTCTCACGCCCGCCACCGTCGCGAGTGACCTCCGCTTACTGACACTTGGCCCTTTAAAGTTCGCCGGAACACCGATAAGGCGTATCGCTCGGCGGTTCAGGCGAAGTAGACCCTCGAGAATAGGGCGTCGTCACCCCAGACGTTGTTGACCTGCGCTGTAATGCCAGACGATTCGATGACTCGTCCGGAGCCGCTTGTCGGCCGGATTATTCGTGACGACCGCGAATTGCGTGTCTCGAGGAGTCTGGTTGTGCAAAACGAAGTTGCACAAAATGACGAAATGTCCGCGTGATGGCGCGGCGATCCAGACGCCGCTGCAGGAGCAGTTGGACCGGCAGATTGCCGGGTTGGAACAACGCTATCAGATTGGTTCCGACAGATACTGCGGAATGACCCCGGCGAAAATCAGCCGGGCGGTGATCGCCTGCCCCAGCGGCCCGCGTCGCCCGGGAGAGCTGGTGGGTTACTGGCGCGCCCGTTCGGAGGAAACCCGCACGGAGTGGCTGCCTGCCGAGTAGGGACCATCGGCCGACATCGAGCGTCTGCGGGTGATCGTCGAGTTCATCGAGCACCGGCTGTCATAGACGCTGCAGGTCGATTGGCGGTTGCCCAC
>CAIOTJ010000101.1 GCA_903861195.1 uncultured Planctomycetaceae bacterium
CCAGGCGGGTTTTGCCATCCCACGATTCGCCGGGAAGTCCCTTGCCGTAGAGCATGCCCTGGAACTTCCCGTCTCCCAACGCCACCAACTGCAGCCCCTGGGTGGAGCTGGCGCTGGCGGGGCCGGCGTATTCGCCCTGAAGGAGGAAGTCGGCATCGGCCTTGGTCGAGTCGACCACCGCCTGCTGCGACTTGTCCTGGGCCCAGGCGGGAAGGGCAGCCGCGATCAGGAGACAGAGAGAGGCCAGCAATCGGGTCATGGCGGGACTGCTCACGGGGTGGGAACGGGGGGTCAGGCAACAGAGGGATGAGAATATCAGAAGCCAAAACCGCGGGCCACCAGAGCGCAGGGCCCAGCGAGCGGAAACGCACCGCCGTCGGGATCGCGAGAAAGACCGCCGAGTCAGATCAAAGAACGCAACCGGGCCAGTCGAATGGCTCGACTGGCCCGGCAACTCACATGGTCCACTCACCCGCAGAGGGGGAGAAAGACGGAGGAGAGACTAGAAGCTGTTTTCGCTGAGGGGAGCCTGCACCTGGAATCCGGGGACCCGGCGGCGTGTGCCAGCGGGGGTAATCAACTTGGCGTACACGGTCTCGTCGATCTGCGAGCTGAGGAACTGGGCGTGGCCGTCGGCGAACAGGAAGTTGCAGCCCTGGGGATGGAAGGACGCAGGGAACGGCGAAGACCCCTCGGCTCCACCCGTCTGGCCGTTGATGCCACCGTACTTCACACCCGAGGGGAGCAAGGGGAGGCGGGGATCGGCGAAGTTGAAGGTGCTGAGGTTGGGGTCGATGGGGAACACGAAGGCGTTCGAGCGCCAGTCGGGATTGGCCCAGGTGCGGACACCGCCGAACTCACCCCCGTTGACGTTCTCGGTGACGAGGATGGTCTGGGCGAGGCCGTCGGCGACCGAGTCCATCGACTGCGAGTCGGGATTGAAAACCCGCGTGAGGGAGACTTCTCCCGTGCTGCTCTGCGACGCCGAGACCGTTCCCCGCCACAGCATGCCGGTGTCGGCGGTCACCTTGGCGTCAAACGCGTCATTGGTGGCCAGAGGGCTGGCGGTGTTGAGGGCGTTGTTGTTGTTCCAGTTCAGGCTCTCGTAAGCGGCCGCCTGCAGGTCGGCCGAGGCGCCTCCCAGCATCATGTCGGAGTAGCCCGAGTTGACGACGAAGCTCGACCCGCCATCGAGGGCGAAGGCGGTGGTGTCGGTCGGGCAGGTGAAGATCTTGACCGACAACTGCGACAGGGCGAGGTTGTCCCCCTGGTTGAAGGCGACGCTGTTGGTCCAGCGGTCGGCGATGTCTTGCCGGCCCAGGGCCGCCAGCAGCTCGACCTGCCAGGAATAGCGCGGTTCCAGCGAGGTGCCGTTGAAGTAGTAGACCCCGTAGGACGGGAGCTTGTTGGTGGTGGTCGCCCGGTTCTGGAAGGCCAGACCAATCTGCCGCATGTTGCTCATGCACTCGGCCCGGCGGGCCGCCTCGCGGGCGTTCTGCACCGCGGGGAGAATCAGGGCGGCCAGCACGGCAATGATCGAAATCACCACCAGCAACTCAATCAGCGTGAAGCCACCCCGGGGAGCGCTCGACTGGATCAACGGACGACGATTCTGCATGGAACGGCTCCCGAAAATGAGAAACGACAGAGAGAGCGGGAAGTGTACAGAGTGACCGGCGGGCAAGAAACCAACCCGCCCGGATTTTTGAACCGCACTTTTCGTGCCGCACGGGTTGGCCCCCCGTTTTGGTCCGATTGGACGGCTGTGGCCCCGTTTTGCCCCCGGCCACCGTTGCGTTTCGCACCAGATTGACCGGTTTTGCGGACGAGACTCGGCCAGCCAGGGTCTCGCGGGTGGGGAAGCACCCGCGAAACCACACGGCCAGCCGATTCTCATTAACGGAAGCCCCCCCGCGATCTCCACACCGAAATCGAAAAATTTTCGCCCCCCACTCCCCGCACGGCGAACCCCCCTCCCAACAGCCGGCACGGTCCCAATAATCGACCTGTGCGGAAGAACAGTTCTCCCTCTCCCTCGCCGAACGGATTTGCGAAGGCGCGATGCGCTCGTGAATAGATACAAGTGAATAGTATAGGCGGGGTTAGGCGGGGCCACCCTTTGTACGACTGCGTTTGAACGACCCCTCAAATTTCGATGCAAGTCATTTTGGAGGAAGCCGTTATGGCGAATTCGCTCGCTCGCTGCGGGCCAGTTCCAGGCGGGTTTGCAACAATGGATGGCCCCTCCCTGCTCTGGATGGCCCCTCCCTGCTCCCCTGCCTCCCTGCTCCCTGAGTGATGGATGACCCCTCGCCGAGCGCCTGACTCTCTGAGCCCTCGACCCGCAGGCATCCCCGCCGTCCCCTGGGTGCTGCCGGGGGCGGGCACAGGCGCATACAATGGCAAGTCGGGATGGTCGGGCCGGGAGAGGCCTGTTCCGACTCCCCGAGCGGTCCCTCGAGGCGAATGTCTCGTGTGCTCATTGCCCCCTGCTGCTCCCCCCGAGCCAGAACAGGCTTCCCGGCCACCCCTGGTGCCGTCGTTGTCGGCGGCGATTCGCCTCGCGATCTGGCTGCGCAAGGGGGTGATCTTCGTGCTGGGGCTGTCGGTGGTGTTGGTGGGGGTGGTGATGCTGGTGACCCCCGGCCCCGCGTTTGTGGTCATCCCCGCCGGTCTGGCGATTCTGGCGACCGAGTTCTTCTGGGCCCGCCGGTTGCTGAAGGAGGTGCGGCGACGGATTGAAGAACGAGTCCGGCAGACGCTGGGAGGGCCTACCCCGCCCAGCGAGTCGCCGGAGCCTTCCCCCACGCAATCGACGGAAGGCTGATCCGCCTCGCCACAGGTCATGGGCTGGGGGGCAACCGGGTCACGACTGAGCCGCGGAGGGGGTTGCTGTCTCTGAGACGGCTGACCGCCGCTGTGGTGAACCAACTGCTTTCCCCGAGTTTCAGCGGGTCGCATCTTCTGGCGGGGGACCAACGGCCGGCACGAGGATGGTTTCTTCGACGCGTTGCGCCAGGCGGGCATGGGCCTCCGCGGTCGGATGACCATCCCCCGGAATGAGGAAACGTTGCTCGGCGAGTTCGGGATCCAGCTCCTCGACCACGTGCAGGTTCAGCCCGTGCCGTTGCAAGGCCTGCCGCAAGCCCGGCGTTGTCGCATCGCGTTGGCTGATCCAGTACAGGACGTGAAACTCGCATCCCGGAAATTGACGGTTCACTTCGGCGGCTGACTGGGCGACGATGGCCGCTGTCAGCTCCACGGCGGAAGTGGGTTTCAGATGGGGCGCGAGGAACTGCTGAAATATCTTGGATTTCATCAGGGCGGCTCGCGATTTCCTCGTCAGGAAGTGGTCGTCCAGATGGCCGAGCCGCTCGATCCGTCCCTCCCGCCAACCGTACCGGGGGGCATGGGGGTTGTACGGCACCCAACCCACGACCCGGTCGATATGATCGGGAATCATCTGGAAAACAACCACCCGGGGGGGCTGGGGACACAACTGCGCGATGCGGCCCGACTCCAGATTGGCGAGCATCTGGTGCGGACCGTAGCCGTGAAAGCCAAAATTCAGCACCCGCAGATCGGGCCGCAACTGGGCGACCCGCGATGGCAGTGTCTCGTCGTCGGCGACCCCTTCCCCAAATGTGAAGGAACAACCGCAGAACACCACCGTCTCGTGCGCGGGGTCACCGGCGGGGACGACCACCCGCAGGTGGTGCTCGTCGATCGTATACACCGTGTCGAAGAGATCCTGTCCCCGTGCCTGAAGGTGGTGCCTGACCTGGCAGTCGGGACGGGGGGTCATTCCCAGGACATCGTCGGGGAGAATGTAGTTCCGCTGCGGCTGATTCAGACAGATATACGTGCCGTGGGCACGGCCCGGCTTCGACAGCAGCAGTTCGGCCATCCCCAGGGTGACCAGGATCACGGCGCCATTGATTCCCCAACGCGCCCAGGACCGGCAGACGAAACCCGCCCACAGGCTCCAGACACCCAGCAGGAACCCAATCCACGCAAACGGGGCACGCACCTTGAGCAGCAGCAGCCCCGCCAGCGCCACGCACAACAGCAGCGGTCCGAGCACCGCCAGGGCCTTGCGACCTGTCGACCAATCATGGACAGCCATTCCAGCCCACCTGTTTCCGCCCGGTCGCAGCAGAGACTTCCCGGGCACACCTCCCGGCCCGCGGCAGGGAGGTGTAATTTGTGACACACGATTGTTTTCCAACTTCGCGCGGACCAGCAATCAAACCGTCGCAGGCCGTCTTGATCGCCCTGTGAGCGCGACCCCAGCCTGGGCCGGTGATCGGCAGAGTGCCCCGCCCGGCTTCCGGATTCCACACCGGCCGTGTCCAGCCACCAGGTCACCCGCGACTGCCGCAGGGACCGTGGTCGAGTTCGCGGAATTTATGGTCAGCGGGCAGCCGCTGCTTCCCGAACCGTTCCCCGCGGAGCCAACGGAATCTCGGCCGCTTTGACGTCGGGCTTCCGCTGCAGCAGTTCCGACAGCTGGAAGCGGTAGTACTTCTGCGTCGCGGCGGGCTGCCGGTCGGTCGAGGCGTTGGCCACCCAGAATCGGGTGCTCTTCGGCTCGAACAGCACATTGTGCAGATTCGACTTCATGGCGACCGGGCGATCCATCAGCCGCAGGGCGGTCTCGGCGTCAAAGGTCCCGTGGCCCGCTTTCGCCCGCTTGCACAGTTCCTGGTAACGGTCCCCCGCCGAGAGCAACACGGCATCGTCGAGGGCAGACGGCAGCAGCGGGTGCTTCTCGCCCGGGTTCAACACGGTGAAGGTGTCCCAGCTCCCTTCCATTCCCACCGCCCGGTTGGTCTTGCCGTCGGCCAGCACGTAGAAGTACTGGCAGGTGCGGGGATTCTCGCGGAAGACGGCGATCGCCTGGTCGAGATCGCGGGCGGTCTCGAGCGCCTCCCGCAGCAGCAGCGCCATCGGCACTCCCGCCCAGTGTCCCAGTCCGCCGCCCCCCATTTCGCCAATCGAGACATGCTCGGCGTTCATCCCGGTGACCGAGCCGATAAAACCGGCATAGGTCACGTTCACAAACGGAACCCCTCCGTTCGGCTCCACCACCGTCACCACCGCGTGGTCCTGCAGACCCCAGTCGATGCCGTAGTCGAGCACGCGGCCATGGTAGAGGGTGCCGTCGCGGGTGGCCGAGTTCATCAGGGCGAACCCACTGCAGTGGAACATCTCGGGGATGAAATTCGCGGCGATCACATCCTTCAGTTCGAGTTCGGCCCCGGCGGCCAGTCCTTCCATCTCTTCGAAATACTTCGCCGGGACGTGCGGCCTCTGGACGGCGACGATCGACTCGATCACCTGGCGCGGCTTGATCATCACCGGGCCGAGCTTGACCTTCTCCTTCGCTTTTTTCTCCAGCAGGTTGTGCATGTTGCTGCGGACACGCTCCTTCAGCAGCACCCCCTGTTGATAGCCCAGCTCCCAGGGGGTTCCCTTGAGATGCAGCACCGGGTAGCCATCGATGGTTTCGAGCCAGCCTTGCCCACAGCGGGCGACGGTGGCCGAGACCGGTTTGGCCTGTGCGAGGGCCAGTGAGGGAGCCAGGCCAACAAGGATCAGGCCCAACAATCGAGACAGCCTCGGCAGAGACAACATGCAGACACCTCCCGGCAGGTGACGAAGAAGAAGGATGAGAATCGAGGTCACGTCTGACAACGACGTGTGCCCCGGCAGACTGGGCAATTCGGGGTGAGCGCCCCGCTTCCCAGACCACTCAGAATAACAGGCGATTCGACTCGGGGCGAGATCGTCTTGTCCCGGTTTGGGGGATGGGGTACTGTCCCGCCCCCTCCCCTCGTCTCCCCCTCCGCTGTTTCCCCCACTCTTCCCGAGTCATCCCGATGCGGTCCCGGTTTCCCCTGGCGGGCTGGGTCGGCGGCGCGTTGTGCCTGCTGGCCGGCTGCACTTCCGACTGGAGCGGTCATCGTCTCGACTCGCAGTCTTCGGCGGCCTCGCGGGCGTCCCGGCTTCCTTCGGTGGCGGGCAGCCGCCGGGAAGGCGAGCGGGCCAAGACCGAGCAGGAGATGAACACGCCGCGGGTCCGGACCGAGCCGTTGGCCGACAAGCGGGTGGTCACCGCCGATGTCGCTCCGGGACGCAGCGCGATTGGTGCCCGCTCGAAGACCGATCCCCCAAAAAACGACAAAGTCGAGACCACGGCGGGGCTGTTTCCCGCGCGGAAGGGGCATGAGGCGACCGGCGCGAGCCTGCGGCAGGCCGATCCCGAGGCGGCGGCCATTGTCGATGAAGAATTGCCCGATGCCCCGGAAGAACAGAAGCAGGGGATCCTGGCCGATCTGCAGGGGATGTCTCCCGGGAACATCCGCGCCATGCTGCGCGCCTGGAAGCAGGGACTGGCCCGCCGCACAATCACCCCGATTGCCGGAGCCCCGGCCGCCGACACGCCCCCTGTGGCGGACGACAGCGCCACCGGACGCATCCGCCGCTCGCTGAGCGCTGGTTTGGGGACGGTGACCGCTTGGGGCACCGCGATTGTTGGGGGTGGAAAACGGAACGAGCCCGCGGGCGTGCAAGTGCCCCCCGCCAGCGCGGGGACCGAACCAATCGCCGCGCCGCGTGCCGAGAACAGTCCGACGCAGCCGCTGGTTTCAGCCACACCTCTGCCGACCGAAGCCAGCGGCGGTCCGTCGGAACCCGAAACCCCCGCAACACCGCGCAACGTCCTGGCCGAGTTGATTGAACTGGCCGAGGACGATACGGGGAAGTTGGTTCCGCCGCGGACGCAGCGCGAGCGGGATGAGTTCATCTCACAGCATGTCTCGCTGCGGATGCTCTACCTGGTGGGGGGCCGCCACGAGCTGGCGATGCAGGCGATTCCCGCGATCGATCCGGTTGACCAGGAGTTCTGGCAGCACCTGTTTTGGGGTCTGGCCAATTACTTCGATGTCGAGTCGATTCCCACGTCGGAAGAACGGGCCGCCGAGGCGGCCGCCCAACTGACGCAGGCCGTGCTGAAACTGCAGCGCCGCTCGCAGGTCGAGATTCGCCAGGCGGTCTTCTGCTCTTCGGTTGAGGGTTTTGGTGTCTACGAACCGTCCGGCAGTAGCGATTTCGTCGCCGGCAGTGAGCTGTTGATCTACGTCGAACTGGGGAACCTGCTGAGCCTGATGGAAGATGACGGCCAGTACCGCACCCGGCACTCGGCGGTCTTGGAACTGGCGCCGCATGGAGCCGAGGTGGACCCGGTGGCCCGGCTGGAAATCGACGAGATGGTCGACCTCTGTCGCCGACAGCGGCGCGACTATCACCAGGCGTGGCTGTTCCCCCTCGACCGCGCTCTGCCCGCTGGTCCGTACGTGTTGCGGCTGACCGTGACCGATGCAACCAACAGCAAGCAGGCCGCGCAGACCCTCAATCTGCGGGTCCAGCCGGCCCCCCCCGAAGAGCGCGAGGTGCTCGAGCGCAAGCCGGTGATTCGTGAGGAAGAACCCGATCTGACCCTGCCCGCGCCGCGCGATCCGTTGCAGATGCAGGTGCGGGACGCCGCCGGCCGCGCGCACAGCCAAGGGCTGGGGAACCCCCCCGCGGAACCGCGGGTCCCCAAGGCCCAGAAGCCCGACGAGCTGCCGGAGGCGGAATCAGCCGGCGAAAAATCACCCGGCGCAAGTTCGAGCGGCGAAGAATCAAGTGGCCAAGAATCAAGTGGCCAAGAATCAAGTGGCCAAGAATCGCCAGAGCCATCGTCCGAGGAATCGGCTGAAGAGCCGGTTGAGGCGGAAGATGCCGATGTGGAGGCCGATGAGACTCCTCCCCCCTTGCCCCCCATCGAGTGACGGGATCTTCAAGGGGTGAGGGCGGGTGCGGCCCAGGGGTCGACCTGAACGGGATTGGCCGAAGAGCCGGGCGCAGCCGCAGTGGTCCGGAAACGACCGCGCGGCGCCGGGCGGGGTTCGCGATTGCCGCGGCGCGGGAATTGCGCTACCTTCGGCACATTGCCGGTTCCCGGTTCGCCCCTCTGTTCCCGCCTCTCTCATGCCGTTCGCGAACAATTCCCGCCCGCCGGCCCCTCCCCTTGTTTTCCCCGCCGCAGCAACGGGGCTCAGCCGCCGCGGGTTTGTCGCGGGCTGTCTGCTGGCGGGGTGGGCTGGGGAAAACGCCCGGGTTGAGGCTGCTCCCCCCGTGGCGGCAGTGAAGGAGAAGCCCGTGCAATTTGATGGCAACCGGGCGTACGCCCATCTGAAAGAGATCTGTGCGCTGGGGCCCCGGCCCAGTGGTTCGGACGGGATGTCGCGGCAACAGCGGCTGGTGGCCGAGCATTTCTCGAAGCTCAAGGCGAAGGTCAGGTTCCAGTCGTTCGACGCCCCGCATCCGCGAACGGGTGAGCCGGTGGCGATGAACAACCTGGTCGTCTCGTGGCAGCCTCAGGCTCAAGAGCGCATTCTGCTCTGCTGCCATTACGACACCCGCCCCTTCCCCGACCGCGACCCCGATCCGCGCGCGGCTCGCAGCGGAGTCTTCGTGGGGGCGAACGACGGCGCGAGCGGGGTCGCGTTTCTGATGGAATTGGGACGCCACATGGGGGCCATCCAACCCCGCTTCGGAGTCGACTTCGTCTTCTTCGATGGCGAAGAGTTGGTCTTCCAGCCGAACGACCCGTACTTCCTCGGCTCCGAATTTTTCGCCAAGAGCTACCGCGACGATCCGCCGAACCACATCTATCACTACGGCGTCTTGTTCGACATGATCGCCGACAAGCGGCTCAACATCTATCAAGAGGTCTACAGCGTGCAGTACGCGCGCTCGATCGTGCAGAGCGTCTGGGCCCAGGCGGCGGCCCTCGAGGTGAAGGAGTTCATCCCCAAAATCCGGCACG
>CAIOTJ010000102.1 GCA_903861195.1 uncultured Planctomycetaceae bacterium
GCCAGCAACCAGTGCAGGCGGGCCCGCTCGGCGGGACTTTCCACCAGTGTCTCGGCCCGGGGGCCAAACGCATGGTAACGATCGAAATCGGTCCGCAGTCCCTCCAACAACGCCGACAGCAGCAACCCTCGGGCCTCGGTATTCTTCGGCGTCAGCGTCACCGCCCGCTCCAGATCCGCCAGGGCCCCGTCGAAGTCTCCCCGCTCCATCCGCATCTGGCCGCGCACAGTGAGCGATTCGGCATGATCCGGATCCTGCTCCAGGCGCGTGGTCACCTCGGCCTGCAGAGCCTCGACCTGGCGGTAGGCGGCAATTGTTTCCAGCCGTTGGGTGACCACGGATCCAGTGGCCAGCACCAGCGAACCGGGCACCTGCCCCAGGAAAGATCGGGCCCGCGACAGGACCCGACCATCGGCGACATCGACCGAGACCACTTCTCCGGTCACCAGCGGCACCAGGTAACTGCGGTCGACCAGACAGCCCCTGCCAGAAACCGGAGCGAGCAACGTGGGACTGTTCCAGGCGGGCGTTCCATCAGCCAGATTCAGAGCCTGCAGAAAATTCCGTCCGACCAGGACCACCCGGTCGTCCAACACTCCGCCCAGGAACAATGCCCCCCCTCGGGCAGACTTCCAGAGCAGCTGGCCGGTGACCGCATTCAGACAGTACACCTCGTCGTTGTCACGGGGAGTGAACAGGACCCGGTCGCCGTGCACAACCCCGCCGAAGTCCAACCAACCGGATTGTTCCGGAACCCGACTCGCCTGGCGGGCCATCTGCTGCTGCAGAATGATCATCTGCTGCCGGGGACCGGGCGCCTCGGTGCGGGGGCGGAACCGGAACCGCCACAAAAGCCGCCAGCGAATGGGATCGAACGCGGTGACAAAGTCGGGCCCCGTGGGGCACAGCAGGATCCCGGCCGCCACCGAGGGAGTCAGGCCCAGGTGGTGTCGGGAACGCTCCAGGCCCCCCAGTTCGGGCTCGTCCCCACCCAGCGGTTGCAGCGAACGCAGCTGGCCATCTTCGGGTTCCAGTATCGCCAGGTGGGGGGTCGATCCCAGGTCCACGAGGGCGTAGAGCAGTCCCTGCCAGGCCAGCGGAGCCCCCAGAAAAAATGCTCCGGCCAAAGGGTCGCGCGAGGCATCCCGCGCTCCGCCCGATTCCCACAACAGCCGTCCCGATCGCACATCATGCGCCAGCAGCCGATTGGCGGGGAGCTGATTCGGACCCGTCCGGCTGGGAAGCATGAGATTTGCGAGGCCCAGATCTTCGACGGTGAAGACCCGCTCTCCATCCGAGGTGATTCCCTGGAAATTCCCGTCGAGCCAATGCCTCTGGGCCACCAATTGTTCAGCGGGAGTTCCCTGCGTCTGATTGGATTGCGGAAGTCCTCCCGGACGGAGCAGATCCAGAAGTTCACGATCGCGCTCGGTGGTACGCCAGACCAGAGCTCCCGTCCCCCGGTCAAACGCCCGCAAGTCCAGCAGCGTGCGGACCACCACCAGATCCCCAACCACCAGCGGCGACGCCAGCGAGACCTGGGGGGCGGTTTCACTCTCGGGTCGCACCTGCTGCTGCAGGTCGGCATGAATGTCCCGCAACCGGCCTTCCAGCGAATTGGGCTCGTAGTCGGCCAGAGTGTCGATCCGCCAGCCATGATTGAGGTACGGTCCTCCTCCCGAACCGACCAGATTGTGCTGGACGTCTCCCCGCACGTTCAGCCAACCCGGCCGGAGTGATTCCTGGGTGGTCCGACCGCGGGAAACCACTCCCCGCAGCCACTCGGTCCCTCCCCCCACCCGGGGTCCGGCTGGAACACTGGCGAGGTTCCAGGTCGCTTCAGGATGTCGCTCCCGCAAGGTGTCCAGCACAGCGGTCGCCCGCGCCTCCTCACCGCAACTGAACAGCGCGGCAGCCAGTTGCAGCGACAACCCAGGTTCTTTCGGGCGAATTGTCCCAGGCTGCTGTCTCAGCAGTTCGAAACACGCCGCCGCCTGCCGCGGACGCCCCACCTCCCAGGCCCGCACTCCCATCCGATACAACGCGTCCCGTCCGGCCGCCGTCAGCAGGAACCGGTCAATCACCAAGTCGAGCGGCTCGTACCGCGCTGTCAGCTCGTCGAGTAACTTCTGGGCCATGGGGCCGTACTGGGCCTCATAGGCTTCCAGACCCTCCGGCGGAAGTTCCGCCAGGAGCCGCTCGGCGGCCCGCTTCACACTGGTTTCTCCCGGTCCCAGATCGGGGAGCACGCAATACTCATCCCGGGGGTTGTCGAGGATTTTCTGCAGCAGGGCCACCCCCTCGGCAAACCGTTGCTCTTGCAGGATCCTCGAAGCGTTCGTCAGGCGGCGGGTCAGCTCGCGTCGACTGAGCCCTCCCTCGAGTTCAGGTTCGGCTCCGTCTGCCGGTGGCGATTCCGCTGGAATCTGGTAAGCCCCAACGGCCCCCGGCAGTCCGTTTGAAATCAGCCCCGCCAGCAGCACCCAAAACCACCACCCCCGTGTTCGCATCGGCTGCAACATCCATCACCTTCCTGGGAGCAAGAAGACCGGCCGGCACACATGCAGACCGCGGCGCGTCGAGCGGGCCTGCGTTCCGCAGAATAGTCTGTGGCAGGGGTCTGGTCATCCGCAACAGCGGGCGCTGTCGCACTGAGCCCCCCCACCAGGATCATCAGCCACGATGAATCACATCGGGGCCCTCGGTCCCCGCGGTCTTCTCGTAGTACCCATCCCCCGCCTTGCGGTATTGAGTGAACCCCTTGGATTCGAGGTTGGCTGGCTTCAACAGATGCCCCTTCCCCATCGAATGCGACACCGAGGACAGGACCCGTTCGCACTCCTGTCCACATTGTGGACATTGCGCAAGCGGTTCGGCCCCCATCGACTGCAACACCTCAAACCGGCCAGGACACTGGCTGCAGACCCCGCTGCGCGGTGCGTACTCGTAGATTGGCATGGTTCACATCGGCCCCAGCAGAGACAAACTCGGGAACAAACGGCACGTGGGCCGCTCAAGAGATTATAAGCCTGTCGGGGAGCAGGCGTGCAGACCGCGGGGGCCGCTCAGCACCACTCTCTGGGGTTGCGTTGACCGCAGCCAAGCCAAACCACTCAGCCCGCGCAATTGTGGCAATGCCCGCGCACGAGGATTTCGGTGATTTCACCAATCGACTCGGCACTGGTCTTGAGGGCCGTGGTGACCGATGACCCGGGCAGACAGGTCACGCTGCCGCAGTCGAGGCAGAGGAAGTGCGGATGGGCCGCGCCGTGGGAATGCTTCTCGGAGCGGATCTCAAACCGCCAGACGTGATCGCCCAGCTCGGAACGCGACAACAGCCCCGCTTCTGTGAGATCGTTGAGATTGCGGAAGACGGTCGCCTTGTCGAGGCCGAGATTCGCGACCGCGGTGGCGACTTCGGCGTGAGACTGCGGTCGCCCCGCCTTGCGCAGCTGTTGCAATACAGCGATGCGGGCCGAAGTGGACCGCAGCCCGGCTTCGCGGAGAAGTTTCTGGATGTCCGAAAGTAATGATGCCTTGGTGGCCATGCGACTTGTTCCCGGGAGGGGACCACGGTTCCCGACAGCCGGGATGTGAGAAGCCGGATTCCGTCTCCCAACTCCCACGCCGTCACTGCTGTGCGGGTTGTAGACTATCGCGTGATTCTTCGAAAATGAAGAGGCCGCTCACCGTGTGCCAGTCGCGTTTCCAGTCAACCCCCGCCTCGTGGCGGCGAACCACAACATTCTCGGGGGCTCTGTTCCCGAAGCCGTTGTCTCCAGATATCATGAACAAACGAGAGCAACCTGGTGAACAAAGTACACACCTTGTCTGAGGCGGGGCTGTGCCGAATGCGATTGCCAAACACTACACCCGGGCCATCATGGGGCTCAGTGCTTTATTGGCTTTGCTCTGCATCGTGATGGCGACCTCGCTCTATCGGCAGCAGGTGGAGATTCTGGAATTGCAGCAGCAGACCGTACGGGCGCTGCATGCGGCCGACGCTCTGGGGGAGTCGATGATCGACCTTTCCTTTCTGCTGAAAGACCAGGTGGCCGACGTTTCGATTCTCCACAGCCGTATTGAGCAGAATCTGCAGGAAATTCCCCGGGAGAACCTCAGCGACAGCCAACAACAACTGCTGGCCACCCTGCAGACATCATTCAAGGAATATCAGCAACGATTCGATCGGCTCCCGTCCCCCCAGACCTCGGGTTATGAGGCGGCGGTCTCCAAGACTGTTCAATTTTTGACCGAAAACACAATTCCAGCCTGTCGCACGTTTCAAGATTTGACCGATGACCGTCTCGATGCGGCAGGAGAGTCCCACGCATTGATTCTCCGGGAGTTGGCCTGGGGAGTGGCGGCGGTTGGTGTGGTGGGAAGTCTGGCCGGTGTGATGCTGGGCTACGTGGTCGCCCTGGGGGTCCGGCGGACCATTCGCCGACTGCAGGTGCAATTGCGAGACACAGCCGGGATGATTCTCGAGACACAGTCCGAAATCGTGGTGACGACTGAGGGCCCGGAACAGGATTTGGACACACAAATCCGCCTGTTGACACACGAGGTGGGAGCGGTCGTTGCGCGGTTGAGGCAACGCGAACTGGAGGTGCTTCGCTCGGAACAATTGGCCGCCCTGGGACAACTGGCGGCGGGAGTTGCGCATGAGATCCGCAATCCACTCACGTCCATCAAGCTGTTGGTCCAGGGGGCCCACGGTCCGCAAGCCACATCCCGACTCACTTCCGAGGATTTGTCGATCGTGGAACAGGAAGTGCTGCGTATGGAAAACTCGCTCCAGACCTTTCTTGATTTCGCCCGTCCTCCACGACTGGAACGTCGGCGAGTCGATCTGGGATCGCTGGTTGCGCAAACTTTCGAGTTGTTGCGGGGGAGAGCGGCGAAACAGCGTGTCGAACTGCGATTCACTTCCCCCGGCGCCCCCCTCTGTCGGGAGGTGGATCCCGTCCAGCTGCGTCAGGTTCTGCTGAATCTGGCGCTGAATTCTCTGGATGTGCTTCCGTCGGGGGGTTGGCTGCAATTCGATCTGTGGTCCGATCCCCAGGGAGCCGCCGAACTGCAGCTGTGCGACAACGGTCCCGGAATCAGCCCCGAGATCTCGGGCAAGCTGTTTCAGCCCTTCCAGAGCAACAAGGAGACCGGTTTGGGCCTGGGGTTGGTCATTTCACGCCGCATTGTGGAGGAGCACGGGGGAACCCTCGAGCAGGTTCCACGTCCGCAGGGAGGAGCCTGTTTCCGCCTGCGTCTGCCCCCGACTCCCGAGAAGCCAGAGCATGTTGTCGATCCTGTTGGTGGATGATGAACCGTCAATCCTGCATGCCTATCGTCGGATGCTGGAAGCGCCCGATCTGCGATTGTGTTTCGCCTCGAATGGGGCGGAGGCGGTGGAGCAGATGCGACAGGTTCAGCCGGATGTGGTGGTGCTCGACGTACACCTTGGCGACAGCACCGGCCTGGAGACCTTCGATGCCCTGCAGCAGCTGAATGCCCGCACACCAATCATTTTGGTGACGGGGCACGGGACCACGGATCTGGCCATCGAGGCGACGAAGCGGGGGGCCTACGAATACCTGCTCAAGCCGCTGGATCTCGGCACACTGCGCGACCTGATCCGCCAGGCGGGCGAGACCAGCCGGCGGATGCAGATCCCAGCCGTGCTTCCCGAGGACCAGGGGCCCGCCGACGGTGGCGGGGACCGGTTGATCGGGCGGTGCCCGGCCATGCAGGCGGTCTACAAGCAGATTGGCCGGGTGGCGGCCCAGGATGTGACGGTGCTGATTCTGGGGGAGAGCGGGACCGGGAAGGAATTGGTGGCGCGGGCGATTTACCAGCACAGCCACCGCTGCGGGCGCCCGTTTCTGGCGATCAACTGCGCCTCGATTCCCGAGAATCTGCTCGAGAGCGAATTGTTCGGCCATGAACGGGGGTCCTTCACCGGGGCGGATCGGAAGCGGATCGGCAAGTTCGAGCAGTGCCACGGAGGCACGATCTTCCTTGACGAGGTGGGAGATATGGCCCCGCTCACCCAGTCCAAAATCCTGCGTCTGTTGCAGGAACAGTCTTTTGAACGGGTGGGGGGAAACGAGACCATCCGGACGGACGTGCGACTGATCGCCGCCACCAACGCCGACCTCGATCGATCGGTACAAGAGGGGCGATTCCGGGGCGATCTGCACTTCCGCCTGAAAGTCTTCACGATCTCCCTGCCGCCGCTGCGCGAGCGGGGCGACGATATTGAACTGCTGCTGCAGCATTATCTGCCCCGTTACGCGCGTGAACTGGGGCGGGATGTGCCATCGCTGAAACCGGAGACCCGGGATTTGCTGAAACGCTACAGTTGGCCCGGGAATGTCCGCGAGCTGCAAAGCACCGTCAAGCAGATGCTGCTCAACAGCCGCGACTCGGTGGTGGGCCCGGCGGTGTTGCCCGGCGGGATTCTGCTCGAAACCCAGGCCTCCGCCCCCCCCGCGGAGAGCGACCACATGTCGGCGGCCTGGGAGCAGTTTGTCAATGAGCGTCTGGCGGCTGGTTCGGAAAACATCTACTCCGAGGC
>CAIOTJ010000103.1 GCA_903861195.1 uncultured Planctomycetaceae bacterium
ACGAAGCCCCCTGAAGCTGCGCATGTTTCCCAGATTGACGGTCGCGGGATGTTTGGCCCCAAGGTCTGCGGCGGCAACGGCCGGCGGTCACTGGAAACGGCGGCCCAGGGGTCTCTGCCGGATCCCCCTGTCAGCCGCGAACCCCGGCCTCTATTTGGAAGCCGGGGCCGGTGTCTTGCCGCCGCTGGGCGCAGGTTTGGTACCGGGCGCCGTCTTGTCGGTCGCGGGGGCGGGTGTCCCCGTTGGGGTCGTTGGGGAGGGCTTGGCGGGCTTGTCGGGCACGGTCCACACCGCGCCACAAACCGGACAGCGGCAATGCAGTTTGCCACCCGCCCGCCGATACACCTTGCCCCGATGGTCATCATCACTTGGGCAGACCGGGCCGCTGTCATTCGCGGCCTCCGCAGTCTTCCGCCGGTCGCCCGTCGAGGTGTTGGTGTCGGTTGTCTCCGGGGTGGTCTTGTCGCTTGATCCTGTGCCGCGGCGGGGTGCGTCCTGCTCCTGGTTCTCACCCAGCTTGATCAGTTGGCGGCCGGCCTCCTGCAGCAATCTCGTTTCGCCTGTTGAGAGACCGACCCGAATCCTGGGATCAAACAGGCAATGGCGGATGTGAACCCCTTTGGGGGGCTGCCAGGAACCCTGCCCGGCGGGACGCTTGTAATTCACGAACATCACGTGCAATTTGCAGTCCTCAAACCGGCAGTCCTCCACCGCCAAATCGGGAGTGAGCGCTTCGGAGCCTTCCCGCATATCTTCAAACCGAAGCGCCGTGTCACAACGGCTGAAGTTGCAATCCTCCATCTGGACGATCAGCGGCGATCCCCGTCGCACGGCGGCGAACCGGGCTCCAATCTGGGACCGCTCCACCGTGCAGCCACGGACCGTAACCGCGACATTTTCCTTGAGGTTCAACGCCGCCCAGTTTCCTTCCTGAACCGAGCCGTCAAACCCCCACATGCGACACTTCTCAATCAACACCTTCCCCCGGGGAAGACTGGATTCGCGTTTCGAGTCGAAGGCGTTTTCTCCCACCAAATCTCCCTCGGCAAACCCCCCCATCGATTTCACCAGCGGTTCCAGCGACATGTCGCAGTCCACAATCTCCACATCCTGCCATGTCCCACGATCGGCCTGCACCGAGTCGCCCGAGCAGTTGCTGATCCGACATCCTTCAATCCGCAAGCCGTTCGCATGCAGGGTCACCACCCCGTGGGCGTCGGTCCGGATTCCCTCGGCCTTCGAGAGGCAATCGTGAATGTGGCAGTTCAAAACGAGTTGCTCAGCTCCGTCGAGATCGATGCCATGCTTGCCCCAGAAACGAACCTCACACTTCTCAATCCGCAGGTCGCGCGTCGTCTTTTCGCTGCGGATCGCCCGGCTGGACGCGAACCCCCCGTCCAAGACCAACCCCGTAATCCGCACGCCGTCCGCACGCACCGTCAGCAGGGAGTCGGCCTGGAAGTCTTCCGGAACATGCACCTCGGCCCCTGGCTCTCCCGCCAGCGTGACCCCCGCGCGCTCCAGACGCAACGCCCCCCGGGGTCGGTGAATTCCAGCCTGCAGCACGATTCGCCCCCCCTCGGGGACCATCTCCAGCGCGGCTTCCAAATCGTCCGCCGGCGACACCACGATTTCCTGCGGGTCGGCGACGGCCCGTGAGAGTCCACACCAGAGCACCCCCAGGAACAGGGGGCACAGCCAGCGGACCGACAGCCGCATTCCCGTCAACATCCCACTCATCTCAATCCCATCTGACTCTGAGGGTCTCCAGCCGATCGGTGCCACAGACACGCGATGGTGGTTCAGGATACCTGCGTGTGTGGGGTGGGTCCAGTAGCGATCCGCGCGGATCAGCCCCCGATCGAAAGATCACACGCTGTGCCCCGTCAGACATGTCACGCTCTCCCTGAGAGCGGGTTCCCGATTGCTGACCCGCACGCTCCCGACCCGCTCACTCACGGCCCGCACACCCGGTGAAGACTGGTCCCACGAACGGCTGACAGCAAGGAACGGAGCCATTCGCGAGCGAGCTCCGGAAGACAACACGCCAGCTGCGGCGCGCCCGCACAGGCCGCGACGTGGCCACCCCCCTTGCAGAAGGAAGAGCGACGTGGCAGACCAACAGCGGCCCCGCACCGCGCCGCGAACGACCACGGCAGCTGGCCCCGCTCTCGCGCCACTGCCTCGGGCAGGTGGTCCGCTGGGGGCGGCTGGGCATCAGCACGCAGGCCACGCCCCCCCAGACCAGGGATCGCCGCGGACTGTCGTCAGGGGATCTACCAAGAGCCTTCCCACCCTCGAACTAACGCATCAACACCGAATTGTTGGTCTTGTGGAGGAGCGTCAACTCTGGTAATCTCTTTCCTGTGAGTGGAGCTTTGGGGCCGATCGCGGCCCGACTTCCCTCACAGAAACGCTTTGCGAGAGTTGCGACGAATGGCTGAGGGAAAAATCAAGCGGTTGACTGACAAGGGTTTTGGTTTCATTGAGACCGGAACCGACAAGGACATGTTCTTCCATTCGTCGAATGTTGAAGGCGTGCGTTTTGATGATCTGCGTGAAGGCATGCGGGTGACCTACACCCCCGGCCGTGGCCCCAAGGGTCCCCGTGCTGAGAACGTTCGCCCCGCCTAGGGTCGAATTCTGTCTTCCCCACGGATGACACAAACAGCCGACGAGCAATCGTCGGCTGTTTTTTTTTCGTCCCGGGGAAACTCGCACACCACGTCGCGGTTTCGCCCGTCCTGCAGCGCGACCGGCGGGGCCTCGAAACCGGTCACACCAAACTCGCGCATCCGCACCGCCGGCGGACAGACACGACCCGCATCAGTTTTTGCGGGCCAGAACAAACAACCGGTCAAACGGCAGAATCACCCGCCCATCCGCTTGCTGCGGATACGCGGCCACAATCTCCCGCCCGTAATCCCTCAGAAAGTCTGGCTGATCCGCGGCCGACAACAGGTCGAGATACGGCCGCAGCCCCGTTCCCCGATACCACTCCCCAATCGCCGCGTGGTCGGGCAGCACATGCAGATACGTCGTCTGCCACAGGTCCAGCTCCCCCGCCCGTGACGCCAGCAGGTCGTAATAAAAACCTCGGGCCGGCACATGCCATTCCCGGACCCCGCTGGCTGGAAACTTCCCCCGCCACTTCGCCGAGCCCGCCAGCTCACGCGCCAACCGGTGGGCCGGGGCGTTCAGGTCGCACGGCACCTGCATCGCAAACCAGCCCCCGGGGGCCAATCCCTCCCACAGCCGGGGCAACACTTCGGCGTGGTCTGGCACCCACTGCAACGCGGCGTTCGAAAACAGCAGATCGTACTGCTCCCGCTGCGGCTGCCAACCGCGCAGATCGGCCAGCTCAAACGTCGCCGCCACTCCCGACTGCCGCGCCTCGGCGATCATCTCAGGGGAACTGTCAAGCCCCCACAGCACGGCCCCCGGCCACCGCTCGGCCAACACCCGCGTGCTGTTCCCCGGACCACACCCGAGATCGACGATCCGCTCGGGAGTCAGCAGCGGGATCCGCGCCACCAAATCCCGGCAGGGCCGCGTCCGCTCGGCTTCAAACTTCAGGTACTGCTGCGAATTCCACGATGGCATGCTGCTCTCACCCCTCCGTCTGCGACCTCGCCCCGGATGCTCAACGGGGAACAACTGCTTTGTCACCTCACCAAACAGGGATTGTGATCGATGAGTCGCGATGAGGTCCATGGCGACACCTCCGGAGGTGTGCGAGGCGGGCACAGAAATCGCTTCCGATGTGGGCTCGATGACGAAATCCCCAAACGGCCCCACGATGAATGACCCTCCTGCGCACTCCAATCACCCGGCCGAACCATTCCTGAAGGGAATGCAT
>CAIOTJ010000104.1 GCA_903861195.1 uncultured Planctomycetaceae bacterium
ACTACAACGGCCAGCTGTACCTGTTTTTCAGCCGCGAGTCGCGGGCCCAGTTCAAAAAGAACCCCGCCCGCTACGCCCGCGGCCGCCAGGCCGCCTGGCAGATCCACCCCTCCGACTGGGGCGTCCGTTTGCTGGAATAGCGGTTAGCGCAGCGCCGTCACCAGACCATTGCGAGATCTCTTCCCCGGTTTCGCGTTGCCCTCGCTCTAGGCTCTTCCTTTCGGGGAGAGCTTCTCTTGGCAGGTTTCTCTTTCGTTTCAGCCAGTCCCATGCGTGTCTCCTCCTGGTCGCTTTTCCGCCGCTGGAGTTACACCCTCGGGCCCTGGGTGTTGCTGGGCCCGATCGCGGGAGGATGCCTGGCGTTTCTGTCGACTCCCTGGCTCTGGATCGGCCTGTTGGCTGCGGCGTGGTGTTTGTGGGGTGCATTTCTCTGGCCGAGGTGCGCGCGACTGGGAATCAATGTCGCGGTTGGGCTGGCGACCTTGGCGCTGGCCGAGGGGCTCTGGCCCCGCAGTCGTCCAGTTGATTCGAAGTATGTTTATCTCGGTGCCCCCCAACTCCCCTTCTTCGTACCGCACGAACTGCTGGGAACAATTCCCCGCCCCGACTCGCAATACCGGCACCGGGTGACGCACGCCGGGGAGACGATTTGCGAGGTGGTTTACACGATCAATCGGGAAGGCCTCCGGGTCGTCTCGCGGCCGGACGGGGCGGGGCCCGCGCTGGTGTTGCTCGGCTGCTCTTACACATTCGGATTCGGGCTCGCCGATGAAGAGACTCTCGAATCACGGCTGAAGGCCTGCCGCCCCGACCTGCGGATTTGCAACTTGGCCGCGGGCGGCTACGGCACGCATCAGATGCTGGCCAATTTCGAGTCGGGGCGCGTCGAGCAGCTTTGCGAAGAGACACCCCGCTACGTTGTCTACCAGATGATCCCCGACCATGTGCGTCGTGCGACGGGGCGGACGTTCCAACACTGGCATTCCCCGCAATACAGACTGGTGCAAGGACGGGCGGTGCGGAGTGGTTTTCAGGACGATTCAGGGGTGGGAACAGTGCTGCGGAAAATGGCCTGGAAGTCGCGCATCTTCAGCGAACTGATCGCGCCGCATCTCACGACCGCGGGCGATTTGGACCTGGGGGTGCAGCTGGTGCGGCAATTGGCGGAAGAGGTCGGGCGGCGGTTTCCCGGTTGTGAATTTCATCTCCTGCTGTGGACCCCGGCCGAGGATCCACTCTCGCGGCCGCTGGTCAACCGGATGCGGCAGACAGGCATCGCTCTGCATCTTCTCGAGGAGTTTGCCCCCGAGGCGAATCGTCAGGACCCAGGCTACGCGCTCCTCTACGACGGGCATCCCACCGTCCGGGCGAATGACGCGATTGCGAACTACATTTGTGAGAAGATTGTGGATTCTCAGGCCCCGCCAGCTCGAATCGAATCTGGCTCGCCGTAGCTGTGGCCGTCGAATTTGGTTCTGCGGTGTTCTCTCGATCGAAGCAACCAGATGCACGGTCAAGATGGTTGAGTGCGCCCAGACTCTCTGTGTGTTGAACGACGAATCGACGAAATGGCATCCGAGTTGCGCGGCGCATCCCAGAAGCCGCAAATCCAGGTTCCGCCCGGGCTGCAATCTACCTCGTCGGGTGAGGTGATGGATGATCTTGCTTTGGGACGATGTCGTTTGCAGACAACATGAATTCTGATCGAATCCAAGTCGCCAGGTCGAATCGGCACAGGTCGAATCGGCACAGGTCGAATCGGCACAGGTCGAATCGGGACCTCTCTGGGATCTGAAGGGTGGGTGAATTCAGTGGGCTTGATCGCTGGGCTGGATCAGGTCCCAGCGATTGCCGTACAGATCGAGAAAGACCGCGACGGTCCCGTAGGGTTCGTGACGCGGCACTTCACAGAATTGCACGCCGCGTTCACGGAAGAGCTGGTACGACGTTTCGAAGTCGGCCGTCGTCAGGAAGAACGCGACTCGTCCCCCCGTCTGCTGTCCGACCGCTTGCTGCTGCGCCGCGTTGACCGCCCTGGCCAGCAGCAATCCGCCTGCTCCACTTCGATCCGGGGCCACCACCACCCAGCGTTTGCCGGGTTCGAGCGGCCTGTCGGCGACGAGGTGGAATCCCAGTTGGTCAATAAAAAAGCGAATCGCCTCGTTGTAATCACGCACGACGAGAGTCGACAGGGCAAGTTGATGGATGGGGGACATCACGAATGGGTGGATGGGCCGACTGTTCCACAACGCGCAGCCCAAGATGGGGCGGCCGGGAGTCGCTCGAATCAGATTACGCCGACCGGGCCAGGCCCGTCCACGGAACAGTCTCTGGAGGCCGCCGGAAAACAGGTGGGGAACGTCGTGTCTGTGTGGGCAACCAGGAACCTGGCCGTGCGTCTCGTCGAGAGATCTCGGCACACAGTCAGGTACCGCGGCAGGGAAAGATTTGCCACCCCCGCGACGCCGACAAACCACGACGAGGCGAAGTGTTGCATTTCTGGAAGAGTCGAGGGGACGCGGCGAAGTCGAGGCGGCTTCCCGTTGGGACCGGTCCCATCCCTCGGTCTGATCATGGCCGCGCCCCAGTCGTCGACCGGGTCTGGTGCCGCAGATGCCAGCGGGTGACCAGTTTGCGATATGTGAACATCAGGTACAGATTGGGGTAGGCGAACAGCAGTCGGGTCAGAAGTCCCCAGGCGTTGGATTGGTGTTCAAATTCGATGTGTTCATGGATCTCGGTCGCTTTCTCCCCCAGCGGGGTGAAGCGGTGAGTGTGTTCCCATTTGCGGACGGGACCGGCGGTCTGCACATCGGTGAAGCCGTTGGCCGAGACATTGCGGTGGACCGCGGTCCAGGCCAATGGCAAAGGACCAATCCAGAGGGTGAACTTCGAGACCGATCCCTCCGCCAGGGGCTCGACGGAATGCAGTTGCACCAGAGTCGGCGGGGGAGTCAGCCGGCGCAGCGCCCGGGTGTCCCGATGAAACTCCTGAACCGCCCGCAGCGGGGCGTCGACCCGAAAGCGATAGTCGAAAGTTGGCATGTCGGAATTCCAAGCAGAGGGAGAATGGTGATTGGGTGAGGGTGGGGCGGAGGAGCCCCGTTCTGGGTTGGTGTGCAGAAGACCTTTGAGGGCCCAGAAAACTTTAGTCAGGCGAAGCCGTCGATTGGGATCAGATTGACGAGGTCTAATTTGACCCCAGACTCTCGTCGCTGGTTCGGATGCCGACACGAGCGAAACTTCGCAGCCAAAAACCGCAGCCGCTACGAGGTGTTTGGCCCCATCTCCTGCTTCCCTCTCTTGGCCCCGGCCGCGGGGGGAGTGCGAAATGACCGCTGACTCCCGCCGTTTCTCTTGCTCCATACTCTTGGCCCCCGGACGCCCCGCGGCCCAATCCATGTCCTGAAAGGATTACTTTCCCTAGCCGTGGGTAGCCGTGCTGCGGCTACCGAGGTTAGGGTGAAAGTATGTGCCTATCCCATCGGGGGTGCTCGGACGATGTTCGCGCGAAACGGCGCTGGGAATTGATAAATCGAGAGTCCCGTCGTGCGGCGGGGTCGCCAGCAAATCGGCCTCAGTTTCCGATGGCGACAACTTCTTTCAAATTGATTTTTGTACATTTGATCGAATGCCTCTCTGGAGACTGTTTGTCGCCTAATTGAGGCCCTGTAAGCCCCTCGCAGAAGAGATTTCGCTCGTCTCTGCGTGCTACCGTCGTTGGAAAAATTGTCTTGCGATCAGGTATTGGAAGCCGGCTGTATCAAAAAATATGCGGGCGAATACTTGTATTTTTGTATCATATGTGTATTGTGTCGTTATGAGGGAACAAAAGAACCCATGCTGACGGATAGCCACCTGCCTTCGAGGAGACCTTGCCGTGCTGGCGAAACTGGCTTCTTACTCGCTGTTCGGAATCCAGGCGTTGCCTGTGGAGGTGGAGGTCGACATTTCTCCGGCGGCTCTCCCCAAGACCATTCTGGTCGGTCTGGCCGAGACGGCGGTGAAAGAGAGCATTCACCGGACGGAACGGGCGCTGGTGAACACTGGTTACCACCGTCCGATCGAGCGGGTGGTGATCAACCTGTCCCCAGCCGAGTTCCCCAAAGAGGCGGCGGCGGTCGATTTGCCGATCGCCCTGGGGATGCTGGGGGCGAGTGGTCAATTGCAGTCGGACCGGCTGGTGACCCATGCCGCGGTGGGGGAACTGGCCCTCGATGGAACCGTGCGCCCGGTCCGGGGGGCCCTGGCCATGGCGATTGCCGCCCGGGAACAGGGGCGGACCGGGCTGGTGGTCCCGGCCGCCAATGCCCAGGAGGCGGCCGTGGTCGAGGGAATTGAAATCATCGCCGTCGGCTCGCTGGCCGAGGCGGTCGGGTGGTTCAACGGCCAGCTCGACATCGAGCCGACCCCCTTCAGTTGGAACGACATTCAGACCCAGTTCGGCGGGTACGACATCGACTACTCCGACGTGAAGGGGCAGGAGACGGCCAAACGGGCGGTGACTGTGGCGGCCGCGGGGGGGCATCATCTGCTGATGCTGGGTTCGCCCGGCACTGGCAAGACCCTGGTGGCCCAACGCCTGGGGACCATTCTGCCCGAACTGAGCCCGGGCGAGAGTCTGCAGACCACCCAGGTCTACTCGGCTATTGGGCTGCTGCCCGGGGGGCAGTCGCTGCTGTTGCGGCGTCCCTTCCGCTCTCCGCACCACACGGTCAGCGAGGCGGGGCTGGTCGGAGGGGGCAGCACCCCCAAGCCGGGGGAGATTTCGCTGGCCCATAACGGCGTGCTCTTTCTCGATGAACTGCCCGAGTTCAACCGGCGCACGCTGGAGGTCTTGCGGCAGCCGCTGGAGGCGGGGAACGTGACCATCTCGCGGGCGATTGGCAGCGTGAACTTTCCGGCCGACCTGATGCTGGTGGCGGCGCTCAACCCGTGCCCGTGCGGCTATCGGGGGGACCCCCGCCGCAACTGCCAGTGCAACCCGATGCAGATCGAGAAGTACATCGGGAAGATCAGCGGTCCGCTGCTGGATCGCATCGACATTCATCTGGAGGTGACACCGGTCCCCTTCCGGGAACTGGCCGACGCGCAGTCGGGGACCAACAGCAGCCAGATGCGGCAACAGGTGATCGAGGCGCGAATGATCCAAACCGAGCGGTTCCGGGGAGAACGGACGACGTTGAACGGCCGGATGACGCCGCGGCAGATCCGCAAGCACTGCCGGCTCGATAAAGGAGCCGATTCATTATTGAAAACCGCGATGGAAGAGATGGGGCTCTCGGCCCGGGCGCATGACAAGATCCTGCGGGTGGCCCGGACCATTGCCGACCTCGATCGCAGCCAGGGAATCCAGGCTCACCACCTTAGTGAGGCGATCAACTACCGCACGCTCGACCGCAACTACTGGGCCAAGTGAAAGCCCTCGCACGGCAGGTCCGGGTGAAGGCGCTGGAGTCCGTGAACAAGTGCGGCCGGAGCAGTGCGGCCGGAATCTTGGCGGGGAGGCCATTCCCGGGGGAGAGTCGTGCGGGGGGAAAGTTTTCGTGGACGATGAACCATTCACCGGCGGGACGGCGATCGAACCACTGGCAGAGTTTCTTGGCGAGCAAGCGGCCCAGGGAGGTCCGATGCGGGAATCCTGCCGGAAGAGGCCGGCCGCGGGAGAAGAGTCGAGAAGTTCATTGGCCGACTGGAATTGGGGGGGCATCGCGCGGCTCATGGGTGTGCCTCCGGGGACGGGGCCCACAAGACACGGCACGTGGCGGAAGGCGGGTCGGACGGTCGGCGACGATCACCCCACGCCCGTCACTTGCTGAGGGCGATCATCTTGCGGAAGCGGGAGAGGCTGTAGACCATGCAGACGGCCCCCATGGCTGCGACGAGGGCGAAATCGCGCCAGACCACCGACCAGCCGGCCCCGCGGTAGATGATCGCCTGCGCGAAGCTGACGAACCGGGCCGAGGGGAGGAACCAGGTGATGGCCTGCAGCCATTCCGGCTGGCTTTCGATGGGGGTGTTTCCACCCGAGAGGAGCTGCAGCATGATCACCAGAATCACCACCAGCATCGCGAACTGGGCCATCGTGCGGGCGATGGTCCCCAGCACAATCCCCAGGGCGGTGGTGAAGAACAGGTACAGCAGCACGCCCAGCAGAAACAGCAGTTCCGAACCGGCCACGGGGACCGCCAGTGCTCCCTTTACAATCACGTAGAGCGAGACGGTGGCGGCACAGAGAATGACCAGCCCATTGGCCCAGATCTTGGCGGCGGCGATGTCGAAGGCGGTGAGGGGCATCACCAGCAGGTGCTCGATGGTTCCCTGTTCCCGCTCGCGCAGCAGGGCCGCGCCGGTCAGCACAATGGTCAGCAGCGTGATCTGGTTCACAATCGCCACGATGCTGTTGAACCAGGGGGTGGTGCCATTGGGGTTGAACAACCGGCGGGGGACGACCGAGACCGGCTGGGGAACCATCACGTCGCTGCGCTGCAGGAACCGGTTGGTCTCCTGCAGGATGATGTTCTGGATGTACGACGAGCCGACGCCGGCCTGCAGCATCGCCGTGGCGTCGATGCCCACCAGCACCTCGGGCTTCCGTCCCGCCCGCACATCCGACTCGAAGTTCGGGGGAATCTCGACCACGAAGATGTACTTTCCCTGGTCGACCGCCTGGTCGACTTCCTCCGCCTGGATTTTAACCGGGCGCAGGAACCGGGGGGGATAGAAGGCATCTTCGATGCGGCCCGACAGCGTCGAGCGGTCTTCGTCGACGATTGCGATCGAGGCGTTGTGCACTTCCGACGAGGTGCCCGTCGCCTGCGAGTAGATCGCCAGCGTGAACGCATAGATCACGAAGACCACCAGCACCTTGTCATGCTGCAGGCTGCGGAGCTCTTTGGTTCCCAGCCAGAAAATCATCTTGAGGTGACTCATCTCAGGCCTCCTGCTTCTTCAGCAGACCACAGGTCAGCAGGACCAGCGCGGGCCCAAACGCGGCCAGGGCCAGCAGGTCGGTCGCCAGATCGGCGAATAACAACCCCTTGGTGTAGACTCCCACGCTCGTGTGCATGTAGTAGGTGGTCGGCCAGAGCAAGCCAATCACCCGGGCGCTTCCCTCCTGGGTCGACACCGGCTGCAGCAGCCCCGAGAACTGGATGGTCGGCAGCATGGTCACCACCGTGGTCACGAAGACCGCCGCCACCTGGCTGGAGGTCAGCGTCGAAATCAACAGCCCGATGCCCGTTGTCGCCCACACATACAACAAAGACGACAGCACCAGAGTCGGCAGACTCCCCTTCAGGGGAATGTCGAAGACCAGCAGGGCGATGATGGTGAGGATGGTGAAGTTCAGCATCCCGATCACCACATAGGGCAACTGCTTACCCAACAGGAACTCGATGCGGGTGGTGGGGGTGGTGTAGAAATTCGAGATCGAACCGAGTTCCTTCTCGCGCACCACGCTGACCGCCATGAGGGTGGCGGGAATGAGAATCAGCAGCATCGCCGGCACACCGGGAACCATGGCGTAGACGCTGTCGAACGTGGGGTTGTAGCGAAACCGCGGCTGCAGCTTGATGGGCAGCGTATAGCGGCGGGACTTCTCGGCGACCGTCTGTTGCCGTCCCTGGTCTTCGAGGTAGTTATTGAGCAGGCTCGAGACATAGTCGCGCATCGTCTCGGAGCGGAAGGGATTGGCCCCGTCGATGGTGGCCGCGACCTCGGGCTGCCGCCCGGTCTGGAAATCGCGGCCATAGTCTTTGGGAATCTCCAGCGCGACCGAGATGTCGTTCCCCTGCAGCCGCACGAGGGCCTCGTTGGCCGACTGCAGCGGAGGGGACACCTCGCGGAAGTAGCGCGAACCCTGGTAGGCGGCGATCAACTCGCGGCTGGCGGGGGTCTGATCGAGATCGAGGTACGAGAACCGGATATTCTCAACATCCATGGTGATGCCAAACCCCAGCACCAGCATCAGCAGGGCCGAGCCGAGGAAGGCGAAGGCGAGCCGTACGGGATCTCGCTGGATCTCAAGTACCTCGCGGTGGGCGTAGGCCCGCAGGCGGGCGAGGCTAAAGCCGCGGGGGGGGCGAAGTTCGGTGGACGAGTTGCCGCCGCTGACCTGGGCGAGGTCTTCGGGGGTGGGATCAATCCCAGGGGGAATGGCTTTTTCGATCTGCCGGATGAACGCCTCTTCGAGGGTTTTCTCGCCCGACTGCTCCACCAGTTTTTGCGGTGTGTCGCAGGCCAGCACGGTCCCCGCGTGCATCAGCGAGATGCGGTCGCAGCGCAGGGCCTCGTTCATGAAGTGAGTCGAGACGAAGATGGTGACCTGTTCATTCCGCGAGAGTTCCACCAGCAGTTTCCAGAACTCATCGCGGGCGACGGGGTCGACCCCCGAGGTCGGCTCGTCGAGGATGAGCATTTCGGGGCGGTGAATGACCGCCACCGCCAGCGAGAGGCGTTGGCGCACTCCCAAGGGAAGGCTGGCCGCGAGGGAGTGATACTCTTCCTGCAGGCCGAACCGCTGGACCAGTTCGTCGATGCGTTGGGCCGCCTCGGCCTCGGGCAGTTCGAACAGACGGGCGTGCAGCCACAGGTTCTGGGCGACGGTCAGTTCGGCATAGAGCGAGAAGGCCTGCGACATGTAGCCGACGCGGCGGCGGGTGGCGAGATCGTTGGCGTTGACCTTCTGGCCGAACAACAGCGCTTCGCCGTGGGTGGCGGGGAGCAGCCCGGTCAGGATCTTCATGGTGGTGGTCTTGCCGCACCCGTTCGAGCCGAGGAAGCCAAAGATTTCCCCGCGTTCGATTTCGAAGCTGACCTTGTTGACCGCGGTGAAGCTGCCGAACTGCATCGTCACCTCGCGGGCGATGATGGCGGGGCCCTCGGTGGAGGGCTGGCGGGGGGGGATGTGCAGTCCCTGGCCGTCGCCGCGGCGGTCGGGGGGGAGCAGTTTGACGAAGGCTTCTTCGAGATTGGCCGAGCCGGTCCGTTCAAGCAGTTTGTCGGGGGCATCGCTGGCGAGGATCTCGCCGTCGTTCATGGCGATGATCCAGTCGAACTGCTCGGCCTCGTCCATGTAGGCGGTGGAGACCAGCACGCTCATCTGGGGACGTTGCTCGCGGATCGAGTCGATGAGGGTCCAGAACTGCCGGCGGGAGAGGGGATCAACGCCGGTGGTTGGTTCATCGAGCAGCAGCAGGTCGGGATCGTGGACGAGGGCGCTGCAGAGGCCCACTTTCTGCTTCATCCCCCCCGAGAGTTTCCCGACGGGGCGGTCGGGGAAGGGGGCGAGGCCGGTCGCCTTGAGCAGCCCGTTGATCCGCCGTTCACGCTCGGCCCGGGGCTGGTCGAAGAGGCGGGCGAAAAAGTCGATGTTCTCGAAGACGCTGAGTTCGAAATAGAGGTTTTTGCCCAGTCCCTGCGGCATGTAGGCGATCT
>CAIOTJ010000105.1 GCA_903861195.1 uncultured Planctomycetaceae bacterium
CCCTTCGAGGCCAAGATGGCTCGGGAGAAGAAGATCTGGAACGAACAGTTCGGCTGGATTCCCGCCGAGCACCTCGAGCGGATGACCCGGGGAGAGCGATTCTACAAGGGGCGCTGGATGCCGGCCGAACGCGAGGCCGAGTTGCGCCGCGACTTCGCCCAGGCGTGGGAAATTCGCAGTGAGCACTATCTGGTCCGCACGAATTACACCTTGGAAAAGGGGGTCGAACTGGCGGCCAAGCTGGAGGGGTTCCACAGTCTGTTCTTCCAGAACCTGGCGGGGTTTTTCAAAACCCCCGAAGAGTTCCGGCAACTGCTGGCCGGCACCGGAGGGGCGCGCATTCCCGTCAGGCCTCTGGTGGTGCACTTCTACCGCAGCCGCGATGAATACATCGCCCGCCTGAAGCGCGAGACCAACCAGAATGTGGAGATCACCCGGGGAATCTACTTTCCGAAGACCGGGGTGGCCCATTTCTTCTACGATTCCGAATCGCAGGACGACTCGACCGTCTATCACGAGGCAACCCACCAGTTGCTCTCGGGAGCCCGCCCCGGACATGGTGAGATTGGCGTGAAGTCGGACTTCTGGCCCATCGAGGGGATTGCCTGTTACATGGAGTCATTCCACCAGGCAGGGGGAGATTTCTCGTTTGGCGATCCGCAGACCCTGCGCTTCCAGGCGGCCCGGGCCCATTTCGTGACCGACAAATACTACGTCCCCCTCCCTGAATTTTGCCGAATGGGAATGCAGGCCTACCAGGAGTCCCGAGAGATCAAGCGGAATTATGCCCAGGGGGCGGGACTGGTCCATTTTTTCCTGCACTATGGCGAGGGGTTGTACCGCGATGAGTTCATCGAGTACCTCTCGCAGATCTACAGTACCCGCCGGGTGACCCGGGACAACCCCGAGAAGCCTTGGGAATTGGCTGGGGTCGAGCCCGAGTTGCTGGACCGGCAATATGCCGAGCACATTCGCCAGCTCGCTGCGACGAGCCAACGCCCGGCCGAACAGCCCGCTGATTCCCAAACCGAGCGGTAAGTCGTTTTCGTCCGGTGTCGCCCCCCATCCAACCCCCCCCTATGAACCTCACCCGCTACGCTCCCTGGATCACCCTTGTGGGGTGCGCTTTGCTGGTTGCCCTGACCCTCTCGTATGGGGCCCGTCGGGGGCCGGGCCCGGGCCCCGCTGATCCGCTCGACACGGCCCCAGGGCAGCCTGCTCCGGTGTCTGCAGCCTCCCCAGGGCCCCCCGAGCCCGGTCCTGAAGGGATGGTCTGGATTCCGCCGGGAGAATTCGAAATGGGTGCGGACGACGGCTTCCCCGATGAGCAGCCAATCCACCGGGTCATTCTCTCGGGCTTTTGGCTCGACGAGGCCGAAGTCACCAACCGCCAGTTCCAGGAATTCGTCGCCGCCACCGGCTATCAGACCATTGCCGAACGCACCCCGCGGCGGGAAGACTTCGTGGGGCAGGTTCCCGATGTGAACGAGATTCCCGAAGAGAACCTCGTCGCCGGGTCCATCTGCTACAACCCCAACTTCGATCGCCAGTCCTTCCGCAAAGATGGCCCGTTGTGGCCGTACCAGGTGTGGCAGTACGTGAAGGGGGCCAGTTGGCGGACTCCGGGAGGGCCCGACACCTCGATTGAAGACCGGCTCGATCACCCCGTGGTCCATGTCTCGTATGAAGACGCCGAGGCCTATGCGAAGTGGGCTAACAAACGGCTCCCGACCGAGGCGGAATGGGAATACGCCGCCCGAGGGGGATTGGCCCGGCAGTCTTATCCCTGGGGGGGGGAACTCTGCCCCAGCGGCGAATGGCGATCGAACATCTGGCAGGGGAACTTCCCCGACGAAAACACGAATGCGGACGGTTTCCTGACGACCTGTGCGGTGAAGCATTATCTCCCCAACGGCTACGGACTGTTTGGCATGTCGGGGAATGTGTGGGAATGGTGTGCCGACTTCTACCGGCCGGATTATTACACCCGCAGCCCCCGGCGCGATCCCCCCGGGCCGCTCGACAGCGTCGATCCCAACGAGCCGGGGGTGATCAAGCGTGTGCAGCGGGGGGGCTCGTTCATGTGCAGCGACAACTACTGCACCGGGTACCGGGTGAGCGCGCGAATGAAAGGGGAGCCGAGTTCGGGAACCTTTCATTGTGGGTTTCGGTGTGCCCGTTCGATGCCTGCCGGTTGGGAAGATGCGAAAGCGACCGGATCTCGGTAGACTGCGGGTGGGATGGGAACCTTGCCTCCCGCCGTCGAATTTCTCTCTCGTTCTGAGCCCATGGTTCGCCATCTGATCACCATTGATGACCTGACCGAGGGAGAAATCCAGGCGATTTTCCGCGTGGCTGACGAGTTTTTGAAGGACCTGGCCGATCCTCAGGTTCCCCATCGGGTGCGCGGGGCCAAGTCCGAGGCGCAGGGCTGCATTCTGGCGACGCTGTTTTACGAGGCCAGCACGCGTACCCGGTTTTCGTTTGAGTCGGCGATGTATCGGCTGGGAGGGCAGATCCTGTCGTCGGCCGATCCGAAAACCACCTCGGCGGCGAAGGGGGAGACCATCGCCGACACAGTGCGGGTGTTGCAGAACTACGCGGATGTGCTTGTGATCCGGCATCCCTGCGAGGGGGCCGTCCGCGTGGCCGCCGACTACGCCGACGTGCCGATCATCAATGCCGGCGACGGCGGCCATGAGCATCCCACCCAGACGCTATGCGACCTGTACACGCTGCAGCGGGAAAAAGGGACTCTCAAAGATCTGAATGTGCTGCTGTGGGGCGATCTGCGGAACGGACGGACGGTGCATTCACTGGTGTATGGGCTGGCCCGGTTTGGAGCGCGGATCATCCCGATGCCGGCCGAGGGGTTTGGCCTCCCCGAGCATGTGGTCCGTCGCCTGGCGCAGGACTACGGCTGCACCCCGCTGTCGAATGACGAGGTGTCGCGGGTCCGGGGAGACAAGTTCCCCGTGGACGCGGTGTATGTGACCCCCGAAAAGCCGCACCAGCGGAGCCTGTTCTCGGATGTGCCCGAGAAGGGGTCGGAGGTGCTCAAAGTGCGGCTGCCCGCCAACGCCCTCGCGAAGATCGATGCCTGCTATGTCACTCGACTGCAGCGCGAGCGGTTGCCGGAGGGAGAGGTGGGAGCCGATTCGTACCCGGTGATCGACGCGGCGTTTCTCAAAGACCGGCGGTATCGGTCCAGCAGCGTGATGCACCCGCTGCCCCGGGTGGAGGAACTGGGCTACGACCTCGACAATGACGAGCGGGCGGTCTACTTCAAGCAGGCGGCGTATGGGGTTCCCGTCCGGATGGCGTTGATTGCCGCCCTGTTGCGGATTCGCCCCGACCTGCTGGGGCAGGGCCCCCCGGCCAAGAAACATCAGGTCTACACCCAGGGAACCCTGGGGTGTGAAAACACCCGCTGTGTCACCGGGCTCAGCAGTGAGCAGCGCTACCTCGAGCCGCGCTTCCTGATCATCCCGGAATCGGACCGGCTGCTGGCCCGTTGCGTCTATTGCGAGCATGACATGATCCCCGAGTTCGTGGGGCGGCTGTCGACCCGCAAGTTTGAGCCCAACCGGCGGGCGTTCACTGATATTCCCGAGGACCTGCTGCTCTTCGCCGATGAAGAGGCCGCCCTCCGTCGCGGCTGCTCTCCCGTCCGCCAGAAAGCGGGGGGATGAGTCTGGTGGGGGCCCGCTTTCTGCTGATCGACGGCTACAACCTGCTGCATGCCGCCGGTCTGGCCCGCACCGACTATCGTCCCGATGAACTGCGTCGACAGCGGGAGAAACTGTTGCGGCTGGTCGCCCGGCAGTTGTCTCCTGCCGAAATTCCGCGGGTCACGGTCATTTTTGACGCCCGCGACCCCAGGGTCGATCGGCCGAACACCACGCGCTTCGCTGGAATGGCGGTGATCTTCGCCCGACCCGAGGGAGATGCCGATCTGGTGATTGCGCGGTGGCTCGACCGGCATCCCGCTCCGCGCCACGTCACGCTGGTGTCGGGAGACAGGGCGCTGCAGCGGGCGGCCCGCGGGGTGGGAGCACAGTGGCTCGACAGTCATTCCTTTCTGCAGGAGTTGACCGCCCGAGCCCAGCGGCGTTCGGCTCCCGAGGCCGAGAAACCGGAGGGGATGCTCTCGGCCGCCGAGGCGGCGGAGTGGAGCCGGTGGTTCGGTCCGGTCGATTTGGCGGGTCTGGCGGCTGAACCGTGGCCCGAACCGCTGGCCGCTCCTTCCCCGCCGGCCCCCAGGTCCCCGGCCCCGAAGCCCGAGGCGCAGCCTCCGGCCCGACCACTTCCGTCCCCCCCCTCGAAAGGTCCCTCCCCGGGGCCGACGAAGCGGCGGCGAAAGGCCACTCTGACGGGACCGAGTCCACGACCCCAGATGGCCGAGACCAACGATTCACCCCGTCCGGACGTACAAACCCAGAGTACGGGGGAACGGTCTGGGGCCACAGTCGCCCCCCGCCGAGAAATCCCGGGACCGCTTGATCTGGAACACTGGCTGCGCGAGTTTGCCTCGCTGCAGGAGTGGGTTTCTCGCGAGCAGAGTGAATCGTCCTGGCTGCGGGACCTGGAGGGGTGGTGGCAGCGACTACGGCGGAAGGGCCCGAAACAAGACTGACAACACGACCAGACTGGCACAGGACAAGACTGAAAACAGACTGCCACCGTGTGGCCGGTTGGTCGCGAGGTCCGCACGAGCAGGCTGGAATCAGCCTTTCGGAACGATAAAATGTTGAGTGACTTGTGGGGATGACCGTACGACTGCTCGTGCGGAGAGTGGATTCGAAGTCACAGGTTGTGCTTTCCTGAAGTTGGTTGACCATACTGATGTCCACAGAATCAAACAGCCATCTTCTCGATGGGAACCCAGTGCCGACGTCTTTGTTCGTCAAGTCGAGTCAGGTCTCAAAGTCCGATGGGCTGCCTGGGTCGGACGAATTTGCGTACAAACCGGTCACTCCGTTGGCCCCCATTTCCTTGTTCATGGGGGTCTGTGGGGCGGCAGGATTTCTGGGGGTTCCCGCCATGGCCATCGCCGGGATGGGGATCGTGTGTGCGCTTCTGGCGTTGTGGGTGATTGCCCGTTCTGAGAATTCCCTGGGCGGGAGCCTGGTCGCCAAGTTGGGTCTGGCTCTCAGTCTGTTGATGACGGTCGGCGCGGGGGCTCTGCATACGTACATCTATTTCACCGAGGTGCCCGAGGGGCATCAGCGGATTGGTTTTTCGTGGCTTTCCAAGCAGGAGGTTGTGCAGCAGGGGAATGATCTGCTGCTTCCCCCGGATGTGATCGAGCTGAATGAGAAGCCTATCTTCATCAAGGGGTATATGTACCCCAGTCGGCAGCGCGAGGGCTTGCATGAATTTGTGCTGGTCAAGGATACGGGCGACTGTTGCTTTGGACGGCAGCCCAAGCTGTCCGATATGATCGTGGTGCACATGAAGGATGGTCAGACGGTGAAATACCGCGAACAGCAGTTGGTGTCGGTTGCCGGCACTTTCCGGATCGCGGGGGTTCACCAGGCGGGAGACATCGTCGGGCTCTATACCCTCGATGGAACCCACTTCCGATGAGAGGATTTGCGTCATGTCCCGAATCGCCCGCCGCTGCCTTCTGATCGCGGGTCTCTGGGGACTGACCGGATGTCAACAGCAGGGCAGTTCTCCGGTCTCCTCCCGTTCGCCGGAGAACGCTGCGGCTGCACACAATCAGGCACTCCCTGCTGCGCCGGGTGAGACATCGCCCGTAGCTCCTGCGAACGCGGGGACTTCGCCCGCCGCCACTGAGACGGAAGGCGAACCGGTTGCCGCGGCCGTGGATTCCTCCAGCGAGACAAACCTCGCCGGGGCGTCGACCAATTCGGGGTCAGCCCCCACCACTCCGGTACCCGTCGAGGCCCCAGCCAGCGGTTCGACGGCGGAAGCGGCGGGGTATGTGCAGGGAGCTGCTCCGGGAACACCGGCGGAACTTCCCCAGAATCGCACGTTTCGAGCCGAAGGACCCGAGCAGGCCCTGCGGATCACCTACGACGATCTCGATCTGCTCAAATGGCTGCAGATGGATCCGGTCACCCCCGATTGCCCCGAGAAGATGCCCGGGTGGATGCGGGGACTCAACGGCAAGAAGATCCGGTTGCGGGGCTTCATGAAGCCCCATGAGATCTCGACCGGGTTTCGCCGCTTCATTTTTGTGAAAGACACCGGTCTGTGCTGCTTTGGCCCTGCCGGGAAAATCTATGATTTGATTCAGGTGACCCTGCTCAAGGGGACCACCACCGACTACATCGAGCTGACCCCGTTTGACGTCATCGGCACCTTCCGGATCGAAGTGGCCGCCCTCGACGACACCCAGGAGGTCTACGAGTTGTTTCATATTGACGACGCGAAGATTGTGAGGAAATAGGTTCCCCGGCCAAGCCTGGCGGTGCGTCCGGGGCGGCTGGTCGCCCCGTGTGCGAGTTTGTGAACTGGTTGCTGGCGGGCCGTGTGCAGCGACGGCGGCGACGACTGACCTCTCGGTTGCCCGGGGCTTTGCTCGACTGCCTTCCCGGACGGGGTGCGGGTACACTCAAGGCAACGCCTTAATGGGCTGGTTCGCCGTTGTTGGATGTGCGTCGCATGAACTCTGCTGCCTTGCTGTTGTCTTTGTGCGTGTTGATTCAGACTCCCCAGGAACCGGTCGACTTTCTGTTTGAAGTCCGCCCGATTCTCTCGGAGCACTGCTATGCCTGCCATGGTCCGGATGACCGGGCCCGCAAGGCCGATCTGCGTCTCGATCGTCCCGCCGCGCTGCGGGCTCCGCTGGCTTCGGGGGAGAGCCTGATCACTCCCGGCAAACCGGACGAGAGTGAACTCGTGCGACGGCTGGTCACCACCGACGGGGCCGAGGTGATGCCGCCGCCGAGTACCAAGAATCCACTGTCGCCCCACGAGGTCGACACGTTGCGCCGGTGGATTGCCGAGGGGGCCAGGCTGCCCGAACAGTCCCATTGGGCGTTCAACCAGATCATCGCCCCCCAGACCCCGGCCGCCGCACACGCTTCCCGGAACCCCATCGACCAGTTCATTGAATCCCGACTTGCCCGGGTGGGCCTGAATCCAACCGGCCCCGCCCGCCGCGAGACTCTGTTGCGTCGCCTTAGTCTCGACCTGACTGGGTTGCCCCCCAGTCCCGAGGAGATCACGGCGTTTTTGAATAGTCCGTCCCCGGAGGCGTACGAACGCGAGGTGGACCGGCTGCTGGCCTCTCCCCGGCGTGGTGAGCGCCTCGCGAATGACTGGCTGGATCTGGCCCGATATGCCGACACCTACGGCTACCAGTCCGACGTCGATCGCGACATGTCTCCCTATCGCGACTGGGTGATCCGGGCGTTCAATCAGAACTTGCCGTACGACCAGTTCATCACCTGGCAGATTGCGGGGGACCTGCTGCCCCAGCCGACCCGCGACCAATACCTCGCGACCGCCTTCAACCGACTCCATCGGCAGACGAATGAGGGGGGGAGCATCGAGGAGGAGTTCCGGAACGAGTATGTGGCCGATCGGGTCCACACCTTCGGCACCGCCTTCCTCGGGCTGACCCTCGAGTGCTCGCGCTGTCACGACCACAAGTACGATCCCATTCGCCAGTCCGACTATTACCGGTTGGCGGCGTTCTTCAACAACATCGATGAGTCGGGGCTCTACTCGCACTTCACCCGGGCCACCCCCACGCCGACGCTGCTGCTGTATCCCGAAGGGGCCGAATCCCGGCATACCGAATTACTGGAGCAGCGCGATCGCCTGGAGACCCGGTTGGCCGCTGTCCGGAAAGAGACCCTGGACAAGTTTGGGGGCCAGTTCCCGGGGAGCCCGGTGGAGGTCCCGGTTCCCGACGCGAGCGACCGGTTTCCCTTCGACGAAGCGAATCCCGCGGCGAACACCGGCGAAGAGAAACGCCCGGCGCAGTTGGTGGATGGTCCCGAGGTGGTGCCGGGACGGATGGGTCAGGCTCTCCGGTTCAATGGGGACAACAGTGTGCAATTGAAAGGGGTGGGGGCGTTCCGTCGGACCGATCCCTTTTCCTTCAGTCTGTGGCTGAAGCCGGGGGAGCGGCAGGAGCGGGCCGTCGTGTTGCACCGGTCGCGCGCCTGGACCGACTCGGGGAGCCGGGGTTACGAGTTGGTTCTCGACCGGGGACGGGTGTCGTTCGCGTTGATTCATTTCTATCCCGGAAATGCCCTCCATGTGCGGAGCGAGGTCGAGCTTCCCGTGGGGGACTGGTCGCATGTGGTGGCGACCTACGACGGTTCGAGCCGGGCGGGGGGAATGGCCCTGTACCTGAACGGCGAAAAGCTTTCGGTGGAGGTGATTCGCGACAACCTGTATCGCGACATTGTGCATCGGGGAGAGTGGGGCGACGATACCGGGGGGGTGGAATTGACTCTGGCGGGACGGTTTCGCGATGCAGGTTTCCGGCAGGGGGAAATGGATGAACTGCGGGTCTTTTCCCGAGAGCTGACCGGACTGGAAGCCCGCCGGTTGTTTTCACCCGCAGACAACAACCAGGTAACCGCCAGCGCGGCGGAGTGGGCCGGCCATGAGGCGGCCCGGGCCGAGCCCGTCGTGGCGGCGGCTTTGGAATTGACCGCTGTCCGGCAGGCCGAGAATGAACTGGTCTCGGGGATCCGCGAGATCATGGTGATGAAGGAGTTGCCCTGGCGGCGGAAGACGTGGGTCTTGCGGCGAGGAGTCTACGACCAGCGGGGCGAGGAGGTTGAACCGGGAACTCCCGAAGGCATTCTGCCCCTGCCCGAGGGGTTTCCCCGGAACCGGTTGGGGTTGGCCGAATGGCTGGTTTCCCCCCGCAATCCACTCACCGCGCGTGTGCTGGTGAACCGCATCTGGCGGCTGCATTTTGGACGTGGAATCGTTCCCACCCAGGAAGATTTCGGCAATCAGGGACAGTTGCCCAGCCATCCCGAGCTGTTGGACTGGCTGGCAAATTGGGTGTTGAGCAACGGTTGGGATCTGTGTGGGCTGCAGCGGTTGATTGTGACCTCGGCCGCGTATCAGCGCAGTTCGATCGCCCCCGCCGAGACGCTGGCGGCCGATCCCGAGAACAGGTGGCTGGCTCGGGGCCCCCGGCATCGGCTGGCGGCTGAGCAGATTCGCGACTCGGCTCTGGTGGCAGCGGGACTGCTCTCGGGACGGGTGGGGGGCACGAGCGCCAGGCCGTATCAGCCCGCTGGGCTGTGGGAAGAGGCGGGGACTGGCAAGAGCTACACGCCCGACAAGGGGGAAGGGCTGTATCGGCGCAGCCTCTACACCTTCTGGCGCCGGACGGCCCCGCCGCCGACGATGTTGACCTTCGATGCAACCTCGCGGGAAGTCTGCACGGCGAAACGCGAGTCGACCGCGACTCCGTTGCAGTCGCTGGTGTTGCTGAACGATCCGCAATACGTCGAGGCGGCCCGCGTGCTGGCCGAGCGGGTCCTGGCGGGAGAGAGAACCGATCCCATGGCCCGCATCGACGCCATCGTGTTGGCGGTGCTGGGGCGGCTGCCGACCGCACGGGAACGGCCGATTCTCGGCACACTCTGGGAAGAACAGCGAACGTGGTTTCGCGAACATCCCGCGGAGGCGATCCAACTGCTGAGCGTCGGGGAGCAGCCACGCCGAGAGGCGTTACCCGCCGACGAATTGGCCGCCCTGACTGTGGTCGCGGCCACCTGCCTGAACCATGATGAATTCGTAATGAAACGCTGACCCCCGGGGTGCGTTGCCGCCATGGGTCGCAGACCGGATTCCATATCGAGCCGTTTTTGGGTGGGATCAGCCAGGGCGCCAGGTTGGGAGTCTGTAACCCGGGCAGTCGACCGGGGAAGTCGACTGGGGAAGTCGACTGGGGATTCGGGTTCGACGCTGTCTCGGGCCGTTTTGCCCGCCGAAGTAGCCAGCCGTTCGCGGGGTGAATAGAATCGACGTAGAATTCGACTCCCTGGGTGCGGCGTTTTCCGCGGGTTTGTTTGAGACAGCCTGTGGGGGGACCGTGTCCATTCCACAATCCGAACGACGGCTCCTGTTGCACGGGGCCCGGCGTCATTGCCAGGTGAAGGAAGAGAGCATGATCGAGAGCGGCTTGTTGCTGGACCAGACGTGGCAGCGTCGGAACTGGAACTGGTTCGGCCTCGTGCTGGCCCTGATGGTGGCCCTTCTCCCGGCGGTGAGTTCGTCCCGCCTGCATGCCCAGGATGAGGAAGGATCTGAAGAAGAGGTGATGGAAGAGGAAGAGGCTCCCGCCGCGAAGGGGGGCAAGAAGGCGGCGGCCGCCGTCGATGACGGAGAGGCTGTCTCCGAGGGGCCGAAAGAAGAGTCTTACCTGTCGTGGTTGTGGGCGGCTTCGGGTTATGAAGGTTTGCTGATCGGGTTCATGTCGGTGGCCTTGGTGGCGCTGATCGTGACCAACATCATGCAATTGCGGCTTCCCATTTTCGTCCCTCCCGATTTTGTGCAGGAGTTTGAGGGGAAGGTGGCGGCCCGCGATTATCAGGGGGCGTACGACCTGGCCAAAGGGGATGATTCGTTTGTGGCCAAATTGTTGACCGGCGGGCTCAGCCGGCTGTCTAAGGGGTTCGACGAGGCGAAGGCAGGGATGGTTGAAGTCGCCGAAGACGAAAACATGGCGCTCGACCACCGGCTGAGCTACATCTCGATCATTGGGGCGACGGCCCCGATGCTGGGACTGCTGGGAACAGTGCACGGAATGGTGAGCGCGTTCTCGGTCATTGCGAACTCGACCGTTTCTCCCAAGCCGGCCGACCTGGCGAAGGGGATCACAATGGCGTTGGTGACGACTTTGGAGGGGCTGATTGTAGCCATTCCGGCGGTCATCGCGTTCGCCCTGTTCAAGAACGCACAGGCCCGCACAGTGCTCGAGTCGACGATGGCTGCCGAGAACCTGCTGGGGCGGTTCGCCCAGACCGGGAAGCGGCCCGCCGCGGCGGGAACCGCGACCGCTGGTCCCACGGCAACGGCCCCGGCGGCCCCCGACAAGTAATCCCCCCAACCGGCTTTCTGCCATTCATCCTGGCTTCCACCGACACGGTTTCTGACTCCCGGAGGTCTGTGTGTCGAGCAACAACAGCGTCGATCTCGACATGACGCCGATGATCGACATCGTGTTTCAGTTGATCACCTTCTTCATGGTGGTCATCAATTTCGATGCCGCCGACGCCGATGAGCGTGTGCGGATGGCGGTCAGTGATCTGGCCCGACCTCCCAAGGTCAAGCCGACGGGAGAACTGGTGCTGCAGATGGGTTTTGAACGATCGACCAACTCCGCTGGCAAAACCGGCAAGGAAGGCCCCTTCCTGTTCTACAGCGGCGAGCGGATTCCCGCGGCGGCCCTGGAGAGCGTGTTTCGTCCCATGCTCGACCGGGAGTTTCAGGTGGAGAAGCTGAAGGGGAACCTCGATGGGGACGGCAAGGCGAAGACTCCGGTCGTGATCCGGGCCGATGCCGAGTGCCAGACTGGGGACGTTCAGAAGCTGATCCAGGTCTGCCAGAAGGCGGGTTACGAGAAGTTCGCCCTCAAGGCCATGCAGCCCGAGTAGAGCCCCCCATGAAACTCAAGAAATCCTCCGGTGGACCGGCGAAGATTCCCATCGACATGACCCCGATGATCGACTGCGTGTTCCAGTTGATCATCTTCTTCATGCTCACGCTGAAGATTCGGGCCAATGAGGGAGACTTCAACATCAACATGCCCTTGGGACAGGGGGTGGGACAAAGCTCCGAGTTGCCTCCCATCAAGGTCCGACTTGAAGCCCGCCCCGATGGATCCCTGCGGAACATCGCCATCGGCCAGCGCTCGCTGGGTGACGGTCCCCGGGCGTACGCCCTGCTGAATCAGGAAGTGTTGAATCTCGTGGGGCGTCCTGGAGCGGCGTTCAGCAAAGAGATCGAAGTCGAACTCGATGCCGACTACGAACTGCATTACCAGGATGTCGTCAGCGCCATGAGCGCTTGCACTGGGAAGGTCGATGAGAAGACCGGCAATCCCGTGCGGTTTATCGAGAAGATCAAGTTCGCTCCCCCCCGTCCCAAAAAGGGGGGCTGAGAGCGAACGCGGTCGACCGCTTCCCCCCGGAGGCGGCCCCTTTCCGGTCACACCATCTCGCCCCGTTGCTGACCTGCGGGGTCTCCTCGGAATTCTCATCATGCCCACGAACCCCCTCACCGCAGCCGAAGTACTCGACCGGATGTTTCTCGACGTCCGCTGCCGGTTGCTCGATGTGGCCGCGACACTCGACCGGCTGCATCGCAGCCCGGGGGCCGAGGGAATTGGGGATGAAAGGCGGATGCAGCAGATCCGCGAGGCGATCGACATTCTCAACAGTCCGGGCATCGATCGGGCCGAGCGGCTGCAGATGCTCTTCAGCGATTCCTACATTCCCCATTGGATCCAGGGGCTGAAGTCCAACGATCCCGCGGCCCAACTGGGTGGCAAGGCGTTCCAGGAGTCGGTCTGAAACCGGCTGAAACTTCCCGTGCAGATCCCAATCGGCGGGATGGCCTCTTTTGTGGGCCCCACGCGGGAGCAGATTGTGCTCCCGCACTCGGTCTCCCCGTGGACTGTCTCTCAAACCGCCTCGGGTGGAACCTCTGGAGGCAGCCGTTCCCAGGGGCGTGGGTTGGGGCGTGGTGGGGTTTGCAGCAGATGGTATTGCGGGTCTTCCAGGCCGAAGGCGTCGGCCACCCGGTTGAACAGGGCGAACAGCCCGGTGATGTAGACCATCTCGGCTATCTGCGGATCCGTCCAGCCGACGTTTCGCAGCCGCTCGACGTCGGCATCGGTGGTCCGATAGGCCCCTTCGGTCACCAGCTTCACGAATCGCAGCAGTTCCCGTTCATTCTCGGGGAGTGGGGCGGCGTCGAGGTGGCGGTTACGAAGAGCGGCAATCGTCTCGGGGTCCTGTCCCTGCAACTGCAGGAACATCGCGTGGGATCCGGTTCAATACGGGCACTGGTTCAGAGACGAGACCCAGGTTGCGATCAGCTCTTTGAGCCGTCGGTTGAGATGCCCATCGGCGAATTGAACCCGGTAAGACAGATCCAGAATGGACCGAAACAGGTCGCTCGACTGACTGAAGCACTTGAGAATGGCGGGAATGGCCGGCCGCTCCGGATTCCGTTCCAGCCAGATGCGATACATCTCCCCCAGGTCTCCTGTGGCTTCCGATTCATTGATCCAGGCGATGCGGGGCATGGGGGGGAACTGTTCCAGGGGAAGAAGAACATGGACGACTCGGCTCTAACACAGAGTTGCCGGAGGGCCGGACTTTCCGGTCAACGCCTCAAACACTCCGGGACTCCGGTGCGGCAGGCTCGGTGTTGGACAAACGGTTCGAGGGGAGCGGGGAGTCGCCCGGTGCGGTCGGCGGAACCATGGTCGGTGCGGGGATCCACTCAACCGGAATGGTAGCATGCAGGATTTTGAGTTGAATATTGATTTTCAGTCCATCACAGCGGCTGTGAACAATCTCGGGCAGGCTGTTGAACATGAGGGAGGCATTCTCCTGCGTGGAGTACCCGGCGATCATGCTGATCAATCCCAGCAGATCACTGCAATAACTCAGATAGGCGAGGTTCTCTCGAATCACTCGGGGATTACTGACCCCCAGCACATCCTTCGAACTCTGGTGCACGCTGATCAGGCTGATCAGTGAATTGAGATCATGGAACTGCCTGCGGTAGGCCAACATCTCCCATCCCAACAGCGCCAGGAAGGCCAGGCCGATGTTGATCAGGATCCCCAGAAACGCCTCGATCCCCTGGAAGAGTTCACTCGCGTCGTTCAAGCCCTCGGCCAGTCCATCGGTCTGGAGCAGTGGGGTCGTCGGATGAAGCAATTCACCCGCGGTGTGCAGGCGGGCGGGAGTCAGGCCGCGGCGTCCCACCAGCCACGTCGCCACCTGGTAGGTGGTGATGGTCGTTTCTGGCACGGCCGGAAGGGACTGCAAAAACCCCGGTCGCAGTTCCTGGCGAACCAGGTAATCGAACCGGCGCTCACGGGCCCCGAGGTCCAGGGAGACCAGTTCGAACCCCGCCGCCGCCAATCTCGATACGGCTCTCAGGGTCTCTTCGTCTTCAGGATCCTTGACCACGAACACCGCATCGATCTCTGCGGGAACGCGGTAGTTCGCCTCCTGCGCCAGCTCGCGCCATTCATGGACGAACCGGGGCGTATGCCGCGGCCACCAAACGGAGAAAAGCTTCTCGGCGACCGTGTGACTGCCGGCGTTGCGGGTTGATGTCAGAATGGTCTCGATGTCGTCCAGCGGCTTCCCTCGCCGCACCAACCAGAGAATCAACTCTGGGTCGGGTGCCATCACTCGCGGCAGATCCTCGGGCAGGTCGATTCCCCCTTGCACATAACCCAGGTCGACGATTCCGGCATCCACCTGCCGGACCGAATCGAAAGAATCGCTGACGGTCTGCAGCCGGAACCGCACCCGACGGTCTCCCCGGATCCGCTCGCGCAACCGGTGAGCATCCCGATCAGGAAGAGCCACTGTCAGCGTGGTGCTGCGGCCGAATTCGCTGTAAAGCCACCACAGCAACAGCAACAGGGCCAATCCCAAGAACATTGCCGGCAGTCGGTGCCAGCCCCAGGGCCGCCGCAGCGAGGTCGAGATGCGGGCCGCCTCTTCCGCCGCCCGGGCCGTCGCCCACGCCAGGCGCGCCAATCCCGGATGGGTGGGAAGTTCCCGCCGGACCCGGGCGTGGATTTCTTCGGCCTGGTCTACGATCGGAGCAATCTCCAGACGAATCGGCTGAGTGACCGGGGGATTGACGGGAAGCCCGGAGTCAGCCGGCGCCGGGGAGGTCGTGGGGGGGGATGCCAAGGGGTGTTTCCGGGGCTGATCGAAGGGGCGCGATGGGGAGGATTCATCCGCTCTCCCCGAACCGGTTATCTTAATGGGACCATCCCGGCAGTCGGGAGTCTGTCCCTGTCGAACGTTTCGCCAGACCCCGTTGCCATTCCGTGAGAACTGACATGTCCGACCCGTTGTTTCCCATCGCGCCGGCGGCCGGGCCGGAACTTGCCCTGGTCCGCCAGTGGCTGGAGCGGGTGGTGGTGGGGCTCAATCTCTGTCCGTTTGCCCGCGGGCCCTGGACTCGCGGGGAGATTCGCATCGTGGTCTGTCCCGCCACGGAGAACGCTGCGATCCTGGACTTTCTGGGGTCGGAGCTGCAGCAGTTGGCCGACCGGCCCCGCCCGGAGGTGGAGACCACGGTGATTATTCTGACTGCGGCACTGCAGGACTTTCTCGAGTACAACGACTTCCTGGAACTCGCCGAAGAACGTTTGTGTTCCGGGGGCTGGGAGGGGGTGTTTCAGCTCGCCAGTTTCCATCCCGCCTACCAGTTCGCGGAGACGGAGCCTGATGATCCCGGCAATCTCACGAATCGCGCTCCCTATCCGCTCTTGCACCTGTTGCGCGAAGAGAGTGTCTCGGAGGCCGTCGACGCCACCCCCGATCCGGATGAGATTCCCCGCCGGAATATTGCGCGGATGGAGACTCTGACCGCAGCGGAGCGGCAGGCGCTCTTTCCCTGGCTGACGCCCCCCGGGCCAAGTCATTGAAAATCATGCGGATCGCCGCGGCGTCGGGGTCGCGGGCGGGCAGCGCGTGGGCTTACCGGCCAAGCGCGATTCCCCAGGAGGCCCAGGCTTCGGGAAGGCAGGCGCGGCAGGCGGTGATTGCATCGCGGCTGGCGGCGACGTCGTGCACCCGAATGAGTTCGGCCCCCTGCAGCGCGGCGGCGACCGAGACTCCCACTGTGCCAAACAACCGTTCGTCGACGTCACGCCCCAGCAGCTTTTGCAGAAACCGCTTGCGGGAATGGCCAATGCAG
>CAIOTJ010000106.1 GCA_903861195.1 uncultured Planctomycetaceae bacterium
CCGACAGGGCCACGGTGGCCAAAACAAAAGCCAACAAACGCTTCATGGTGATTCCTCGTGGTAGAAGAAAGGAGCAATCGACCAGACGGATCCACACCAGGCGACCCCACCTGACATGCAATCTCCCAGGGAACTCACCCCGCCCTGACGACAGACCATCCTCTCGGATGTTCACCTGCGCCAGAAAGATGGGGGACCGCTCACCGTGCAGACTTTCAACAGCGAAGTGAACGCCTGGCAAAGAGCCGCTTCGAGAGAATTGCGCGGAGCGAGGTGGTCTTGCGAGGTCAGGCTGCGCGACCACCGCGGCGCGGGCAGCGCCTTGCGATCCAGTTTGCCGTTGTTGGTCAGCGGGAGTCGGGGCAGCAACACGAAATCTCGGGGAACCATCCAGCCGGGCAGTCGGGCCTCACAGGCATTCCGAAGTTGGGCCAGCCAAGGCTCGGGCTGGGTGAAGCCAGGTGGCGGCGGGACCTCGACCGTGCGTTCAAGTCCTTCCCAATGGGCGACCAGGAACCTGGAGCGGCGTCAACCTCAAGTGACGCTGATTTCACGATTATTCTGAACGTCCGTTCCTTCTCCTCACCGAGTCTGTGCACAGATTCGGGTGAGGACCCGCCGTTTCGAGTTGTCGATTTTCTGTCCGAACTGGGCAAGTCTCGGTCACGCCTCTGTGACTGTCGTCACTGACTGGCGGACCACGTCTGGCGCGGGCGGAGCAGAAGCCCGGAATGTGTGTCGCAACTCTGTGGTCAGGGAGCAGGGACCAGAGTGCGTACAAGTCGAATGCCACAATCGGCCAGGCGGTCGATCGGGCGAATACCATCCCGCCGGGCACTCCGCCCGCGCGATTCTCCGTTGTCCCAGGCTCCGCCCCGATAAACCCGGACATTCCCGGGTTGTCCTTTCAGTGCATCGGGAAGTTCGGCCGTCGGATACTCGGCCAGCCAGTCACTGCAGAATTCCAGCACATTTCCATGAATGTCGAACAGGCCTCCCAGGTTCGGCCGTAATTGGCCTCCAACCTGTGTCATCTTCTGACTGGTGGTGAGAAACCAACCGTAGTGCCGCATGTGCCGGGCATCATTCCCGAAACTGTATGCGGTGGTGGTCCCCGCCCGGCAGGCATGCTCCCACTCGGCTTCCAGCGGAAGCCGGAAACCCGGCTTCGAGATGTCGACCTTCCAGTCCCGGGGAAACTCCATTCCCTCGGCGAACTTCGTCAATTCCATTCCCGCAGCCGTTGGGTCGGCATAGCACTGATCGGCCTCGGTGAATCCCGCCTGAATTGTCAGCCAGCGGCAGTATTGCACCACTTCAAACCAGGTGGCCGCGTTCATGGGGTGGCTGGCAGTCGGTGTCCACGGGTCGATCGGCAGCAGTTGGCCCCCGGTCGCACGGAGATACCGCTCGTATTGGCCACGGGTGACTTCCCGATCGGCGATCGCCCAGGTATGGCCGAAATCCAGTGTCGTCAGCGCTTCGAGGGTCGAATTGCGATCTGGTTCGTCTGCCGGAGAACCGACCGTAATCTGACGCGGATGATGAATGACCATGGTCCAGGCGTCTTCTCCGGCTCGCTGCACCATCCAGCCAGGATCGGGACGCGACAATTCTTCCGAGATGGTGGCTGGTTGAGGCTGGGGGAGTGGCCCCTGGCCCACCAGCGGCAACGGTTGCTTCCAGCGAGCGAGCAGCCAGCCTGACGCCGCGTGCAGGCCCGCGTGCGGTTCGACCTGGTGCCATGTCTGCAACTGCTGCGTGAGCCCGTCTTTTCTTTCGGAGGGGAGTTCTTCCCAGGTGTATTCGCCAAGGGCCAGAATCAGACCGAATCGCGCGGGAGTGTCGCGGGCGGAGGAGAGGCAATCCAACAGTGCCGCAGTTGTCACTCCCCGTTCGCGACACGCATGAACAAACTGGGTGAGCGCCTCGGGATCGGTGTTCATCGAGAATACGGTCAAGGCCTCGACCCGGGCACCCAGTCGCAGCGCGGCAATCGCGGCGTGGGCCCGCCGTCGTCCGTTGGCGAGCGCTTCGTTCATCTGTTCCGAGGGGGTATCGAGCGGTTTCGCGACTGACAGCAGTCGCCCCACGACATCGCCCCGGGGCCAGGGGCCCTGCAGCAGGCGTGGCTCCAGCAAGGCTGCCTGGGGAGCGGTTCCTTCGCAGATCAGCGCCACCAGCAGGTCGAGATCTTCGCGCCCGAAGTCGGCCAGGGCGAGGCTGGCCGATTCACGCACCGTATCCCGCTCGCGAGAATCGCCAGACAAGACTCTCAGGGGAACGATCAGTTGTGGTCCCAACGGTGCCAGAAACTGCCGGATGGTTCGCTGCTGATCTGCGTTTGAGGTGACCAGTGTCCGGGCCAGAAACTCCAGATCGGTCGCGGTCCAGTCCGTCGGGTTGGTCTGTTGCGAGGCGACTGCCATCGCGGCCCGCAATCGGTGGTTGATCTCACCCCGGGGATCCCGGAATTGCTTGCGGAACCAGTCGGTCTTCTCGGAAGTCAATGTTCCGAGGGCACCCTGGATGACGGGAAAGGCCTCCAGGGGGGCGGTCAGCAATTCCTGCTGCAGGAAGTCGGAGGGCGCTGCAGCGAATCGTTCGAGACCGACCGCCACGTTGCGACGTTCGGCGGGGGAGAGGTTGTCGCGGCGCCACTCCGCCTGGAGCCGCTCCCGGGCATGGGAACCGAATCCCGCAAGGTCGGAAACGATCGCGGGGACCTGCTCCACGTCCGCCCGCATGAGAGTACCGACCAGGTTCTGCACAGTCTCCACGCGGCGTGCGGTGGCGACGCGTGACAGCTGCCACCAGCCGAGCAGTCCCGCCGTGACCAGCAGGGCCCCCGCCAGAACACTCCGAGTGAGGTAAAACCGGCTGGCAGCCCGCATCATCTGCCGTTCCGACTCCCGCCAGTCCCTCGCCCGGACGGCGGTTCGCAGACCGAGCCACTCAACGGGACCGGGAAGGTTGCGTACCGTGGGGCGGGCGCTCCACCAGTCGGTCAGTTCCGCGAGACGCAGTCGGGCCCGCCCCTGCCGGGTCTGCCGCTGCTGTCGCGTCAACCAGTCCCGCAGCGATGGAACAAGATAATCATGCGCCAGCTGATACGACGCCTCGGCTCGTCCCGCCGTCGCAGGTGCGCCCTGGGCGGTACTCATCTCGTCGAACTGGTCTGTGCCAACGGGTGTAATCAGCTTCAGTTCGTTGTCCAGGATCCGCAGCAGTTCCTGGAACCGAAGGACATCGTGATCGAGTCCGGCGACTGCCCGCAGTTCATTGGCCGAACGAGCACCTCCCTTGATGTCGGTTCCAGCCGCTGGAAGGAGACACTGGAGGACTTTTTGGGCCGCTTCGGCCTGCGAGCGATGTTCGGGCCGGGCACTGGGTGCGAGAAACGTCTCTTCCAGGAATCTCGCTCCCAGTCCACTGGTTCCCCCCACATCACGCAGACTGTCGGGAGACCAGGGGCGGTTCTTCATCATTTCTGCGAACATGGCGAGCCGCACGGGAATGACGACCCCCTCCTGCAGCAGTTCACCAATCGCCTGGTGGATGAACCGGCGCTGGGCTGCCGAGGCGGGCTGCTCCACCTGCCGGTAACTCCGGCCGAATTCTCCCAGGACCCGCTCGGCATGCGCACGATCAAACAGGTCGACCAGTCCTGAATTGAGTCCGTCCTGCAGCGGCAACTCGAGATCGCGGAAGAACCGGCTGATGGCCAACCAGAAATCGTCGCGGACCATCAGCACACACTGCAGGTGGACACCATCGCATTGCCGCAGCGCCCGGACCAGAGGAGCCTCGGCATCCGGCGGATGGGTATGCAGCCATTGCTCAAATTGATCGATGAACAGGCAGATCTTCTGGCCGGTCGGCAACCCGTGCCCCTCGCGGAGCCGCAGGGCCGCACCCGGCAGGTCGAGTCCGGCGGGCAGGCGCGGGCACAGGCGGTACAGGGTCTGCAGCAGCAGCTCTTCGGTCCCTTCGGGTTTGGCTTCCAGCCAGGCGGACGACACGTGGGGCGCCACCAGAGGCAGAAGCCCGGCACGCACCCACGATGACTTCCCACACCCAGTCGGTCCATACAACAATCCCACGGGGAACGTCTCGGTGGCAATCCGGCTCTCGATCCGTTCTCTCCAACGGCCGATCGATTCCGGGATCCCCTCTCGATCCACCGGCCCCGGGAGCAGCCGCAGGAAAAACTCGGCATCGCGGGCATTGAAGGAACGCAGTCCCCGGGGGACGATTGGGGGTCCCCCGCCCTTGGTGGTGGAAAGCGACTCGGCCCCCGCGGAGGCGATCCACCGCAATTGTCCGGCCAACTCGGCTGCCGATGCGTACCGGTCGCTCATCCGCTTCTGCAGACACTTGGACACAATTCGATCCAACGCGACAGGAACGGTGGGATTCACCTCCAGCAACGGTGACGGCTCTTGCGTCTGGATCTTCTCCAGCACCACGAGCGACGTGGGACCGGAAAATGGGAATCGACCGGCGAGCGCCCGATACAGGATCACCCCCAGGCTCCAGACGTCGGTCCGGGGATCGAGACGGTGGGTCTCGCCGCTTGCTTGTTCCGGCGCCATATAGAGTGGGGTGCCGGCGACATGGCCCTCCCTCAGAGCGGGACCATCGGTCTTCAAGGCAAGTCCAAAATCGGCCACCCGCGCCCGGCCGTCGGATCCGAACAGGATGTTGGCCGGTTTCAGGTCCCGGTGGATCAGGTGGTTCACATGCGCGTGATGGACCGCATCGCAGATCTCGGCCATCAGCAAGGCCAGTCGACCAGGCGAGAAAGACTCTCCTTCGAACCGGTCTTCCAGGGTCCCACCGGTGAGAAACTCCATCACCACGAAACAACCGTTGTCAGCATCGGACCCGATGTCAAAGATCCGGACAATCCCCGGATGGTCCAGAGCCGCCGCCACGCGGGCCTCTGTCAAGAAGTCGTTGATGGCGTCCGAGGTTCTCAGTTTCGATCGACGCAGAACCTTGATGGCCACCATGCGGCGCAACTGTTCATCTTCGGCGAGGAAGACCCGGCCAAACCCTCCGGTCGCCAGGAGCCTGTGCACCGCATAGCGTCCGACGCATACCGGAATGTCCGCCGGTTCCCTGACCGCAGAGCCTGAGCCTGCGGAAGGACCGTATTCCGGCTTTGGTTGGGACTTCACCGGCGGGCGCGCCGATTCTTGCCCCGTACCGAACGGTTTCTTCCCGGCGGAGACCAGTTCACAATCGACCTGCGAGAGAGCCTGGGAGAGTTTCTCGGAATGCCCGGGAAAACGGCGGGAGTATTCCGCATGGCTGGGACGGTCCGCCCAGAGCTGCCGGGCCCTGTATTCGGCGGCAATCAGTTCGACAGGAACCCCATCGTCGGTCCTGAATTGGGGGAATCGCTCGATCAACTCGTCGGCATGGAGATCGCTGTTTTCGCTGGGAGGCATGACTCCGGTCTGGGCGGCATCGAAGACCTCGGTCTTCTCAACCCCTTCGTCGGCCGCCTGTCGAACAGTCCCCTCGGGCAATCCCTCGGCAGCGTTTCGCCAGCGAAACTCCAGTTCGCACGCCAGCAATTCCAGGCCGATGCGCCGGGATTCCGACGAAGACCCCGTCCAATCCGGCTGGGTGTTCCCGGGGTCGTTGGCTTCATTGGCAACCTGGGTGACATGCAGGACCGATGACTCATTGCGCAGCTCGGTCGCGGTCTCTCCCAAATCGGGCAGGCAAATCTGGGTCGCGTCGACCGGTTCGTGAGACGCGAATTCAGATCGGGAAGCGTGCTGTGTTTCAGCGGTGATGTGATTCCAATGTGACGGTGGCCCGGGATCAGTTGATGAATCACTGGGGAATGTCGGCGGACAGGTACTGGTTTGACCCGATTCCTGATCGCCACTGTCTCGGCTTCCGATTGTGGGCGAAAGATCCCGGGGCGATATCTCGGGTGGCAGTTCGGAGGCAGACGGTCGCAGTAATGAGAAATGATCGGGTGATCGCTGATCCGGCGACTCAGGAAGCGGTGTCAAGACCTGTGTTGCCTCCGGAGAATTCACTGCCGCGCGGCGAGAACCCGGCAGCTCGATCCGGGCGGGGTTGCTCGGCTGGTTGGCGGTGGAATCCGGATTCCCTGTCTGGGAGCTGGGTGGGGTCGTACCAACGGCCGAGCGGCTTTCCATCCCTGCGCTTCGCATGGATACGGTCAGTCCGAGATCCGCCAGGTAGTCGTCCAGACGGGGGGGAATCCCCGACTCCCAGGCAGTACGGAACCGTGCGGTGGGGGAATCGTGAAGGGGCGGATCATGCGGGAGACGGCCAGCGGAGGAAGAAGCGGGCTGATCGGGCATTTTGGCGGGATGTCGAAGCACGACTTGGGAGGGCGAGCATCACGGGGTGGGCCTGGCGGCTGAAGAAGATTGTCCCCGAAATGGTGGGTGGAAAACAGCGGAAAAATGAAGGTTCAACCCGCGCGGGAGGGGGGGGTGGCCAGAAACAACGGCTGTAGCATGCAAACTCGACCCAGTTGCTCCGCCCTGGTTGCTACGATACGCTCCGCGAGAACAGTCCTGGTTTTTGTCCTTTGGCAGTGGAACTCATCTTGCTGAATTTCGTGCGGCGCGCAGGCGTAACCTTGGTCGTCATGATGACCTGCATTTCTGGTCGAGACTTGCAGGCCCAAACCAGCCCAGGTGCACTATCCCCCACAACATCCGGGGAGCCCACCGTCAAAATCGTTTCGAACACGACGACGACGTCCCCCACGACAACAGTTTCTGGAAAGATTATTACAACTTCTGGATCCGTTGGGCCACCACAGATCACGATTGGCGGTACGGGCAACACCGATCCATGGATCTACTACAGCCTGACAGCGGTCAACGACTCCCCGACCAATGCGTATTTCTATTTTGCTTTTGGAATTCCGATCGTTCCAACCAACAGCCAGAAGCTATGGAGTGACTTGATTGTCTATCTTAATGACGACGATACGAACGGTTTGGCCAGTTTGATTCCGACTTGGGATGGGGTCCTGCAACGGGGCATACGTTCGACTGATGGTGGTCAGAATTTCCAGCAGATCAATGAGTTTCTGCCGTTGGGAATTGCCTTGAATGAGCCCGGATCCTTCTTTTTCTATGATTCGCAGGGAGGAGGAGGGAACGGAGGGGGAGAGGGACCAAAATCTTTGAATTCACCGGATTTTAATTATCTCGAAGTCGTGACAAGTTTCACCCTGTCCGCTGGGGATTCAGTCAATCTCTTTGGTTCGATTAATATTGAAATGGTTCCTGAACCCTCCGCTTGGGCGTTGTTTCTTTGCGGAATGGTTGGTGTGGGGGTGGCAGCCTGGAGACGTCGCGTTCCGCAGTTGAGCCGGTCGACCTGAATCGATCTCCCCCGGGAACATTGCTGGTTGAGACGTTACTGTTTGCATCAGGAACGAGCCTGGCTGCTGTTTGCGTCAGGCTTGTTCTGTGATTGCGACAACTGTTGCCCGAGCTTCGGGAAGCGCTGCGCGAGCCGGGGCGAGGGGCCTATGTGATGCTCAGCAACCGGCATCTCCTGCTGATCGCCATCCGGAACTGAACACGAAGTTTTCGCACCCTGCTGGACTTGCTCGTCGTTTCAAAGTCTTCGCGATCCCACGAACATGAAGTGCTGGAGGACCTGAAGATTCTATCGCTTGATCCGGATGCGCTTTGCGGTGAGTCCCGACAGTACGCATAAAACCCGTCGGCCGCACTGGCGACCAACGGGTTTGCAGAAACGCCTGTTCGTTTGAAACAGGTTCGGTTGAATCCGGGGGGGGAAGACGGATGGGACGACCCACCCGGCCGCCTCACCAGCGGCTCAGCGGCCGACGCAGTAGTTGCCGTAGCAGCGAATGAACCGGATCTGCGGCAGCAGGGCCCGGTGAGGAGGGGAATTCTGCCAGGCGGCCATCGCCTGCTCGGGAGTGGCCGCACCCCCCGCGTTCACGAAGATCACTTCGGGACCGCGGTAGCCGGGATCGTGCCGGAAGACCCGGGTGTTGTGCAGGGTGATCGCGTAATTCTGAGCCCCGTTGTCCGCAAACGCGGGAGCCGACAGGGCCACGGTGGCCAAAACAAAAGCCAACAAACGCTTCATGGTGATTCCTCGTGGTAGAAGAAAGGAGCAATCGACCAGACGGATCCACACCAGGCGACCCCACCTGACATGCAATCTCCCAGGGAACTCACCCC
>CAIOTJ010000107.1 GCA_903861195.1 uncultured Planctomycetaceae bacterium
CAGCAGGTCCTGGCGGAGGGTGGCCAGTTCGTGCTGTCGGCGGCGGTCGTGAACCTCCTGCGGAATTTCCGCTTCCAGACCATCGACGGTGAGGTCGGCCGAGGCACGGACCAGCCTCAGCAGATCCCCCACGCGACGGTCGGCCACGAGATACAGCCCGACCGGAACCATGGTCCCCAAGACCAAGACGGAAGACAGCCGCCGCAACAAAGACTTCTGCGAATCGATGAACATAAGCAGGCACTCCGGGAGGGAACAGCAACTGACGGAAGCCCGACCGACGGCAACCACCTGCCGCGACCGACCCCTAAGACACGAACCAGCCCTCGGGAAACTCTCCGGAAAATCCCTGGATCGGAAAAAATCGCGATTTCGGCCCGTCCCGGGCACTCGCCGCCACCGATTGCCCCACGATTGCCACGGGGCCAGCCTCTATCCGCCAGGGCCTCCCGACCGGCGCAACCGGCCCGGTATCAATGGCCGCACCGTGCTCGCTGAAAACGATCTGCGGCGTATGGGATGGACTGCATTGACAATGGACGGACCCGTCGTGGCCCCCGTGTCCAACCGGCCCAAAAGGCCAGCCGTTCCCCCAGCCCGCCCCCCCCAGCCCGCCCCATCGGGCCGGGAGAGGCCCCCAACGCCAGAAGGCCCCTCGCACAGGGCACGGGTGACCGGCCCAAAGGGCCAGCCATTCTCCCAGCCCGGCCCAGCGGGCCGGGAAAGACCCCCAACGACATGTTTCGGCCCAACGGGCCAACCAATTCTTCTTATGGTCCCGTGGTTTGTGGAACGGTTGGCCCGTTGGGCCGGACGGTGTGGTGGTGGGATGGCCCTACCAGGGCCTACGACCCTGGCTGGGGGAACGGCTGGCCCCTTGGGCCGGACGACGGCCCATTCGAACCCGAAAACCACGATCCACCGGGCCGTCCGGCCCCTCGGTTTGTGACGGACCACGGGCAAACGATGCGGGAGGTCCCAAGGCCTGAAGGCCACCTCGCACGGGCAACCGGCTACCGGCCCAAAGGGTCAGCCATTCCCCCAGCCCGGCCCAGCGGGCCGGGTAAGCCCCACAGCACGACGTGTGTCGGCCCAACGCGCCAAAAATTCAACGTCCGCGCGGTTCGGCGAACGGTCGGCCCGTTGGGCCGGACGGGGAATGCAAAAGTGGATGTGACAGTTCCAAATGGCACCTGAAGCCACACAAACCGCGCCCTACACCTGCGTGTCTAAAAATGAAATTCGATCCGCATCAAAACGGATTAATGGACCTGACCCCTTTTCTCTCCCAGCAGCCAGAGGCGCGAGTCGGTGCGCAGCAGCAGGTGGTCTCCCAGCAGGGCCGGGGTGGCGGTGATTCGCTCATCCAGATCGTTCGTCGACAGCAGTTCGAACTTTGGGCCCGCCCGCACCACGAAGGTCTGCCCGGCGGTGTTGCTCAGGTAGATACGCCCCGCCGCCGCGACGGGAGAGGAGTTCGCTTCCCCCCCGAGCCGCTGGCGGTACCGCTCGACCCCCGTGCGGGCGTCGAGACACGCCAGCACGCCATTGTCCATCCAGGAGTAAACGTGTCCCTGGTATACCAGCAGCGACGGTTCCACCGGGCCGGGATGCTCGCTGACCCACAGGTTGGTTGGGGGGGCTCCGTCGGGATGGAGCCGAATGGCGTGGATCGGGCTCTGCCGCCACAACTGCAGGTACACCTCCCCCTCGTGCTCGACCGGGCTCGAGATGATCTCGCCGTTGTACGGTCCCGAGCCCTCCCCATAGACCCACAGCTCGTCGTGCGTTCGGGCGTCGAAGGCGGTCAGGCGGTTTTTTCCCGGCACCAGCAGCAGCTCACGCCCGTGGCTCGTCACCAGCAGGGGGGTGGCGTGAGCGGTGCCAATTGGCCGGTCTTTCGTCCACGCCGTCTCGCCCGTCTGCGGATCGAGCCCCAGCAGGAAGCAGGGACCGGTGTGATGATCCCAGCCAAATACAATCGTCCCGGCCGCCAGCAGCGGGCTGATCGAATACCCCCACGCCATCTTCGGATCGCCATAGTCCCGCAGATACTCCCGCAGCCACACCCGCTCTCCCTCCAGCGAATACCGCGCGAGCTGGGCATTGCCAAACGCCACGTAAACCGCGTCGTCGGTCACCAGTGGCGTGTTGACCGCGAGGTTCGATTTTTCGTGCGTCCGCTGGTTCAGCCCCGGCTCGCACGACTGCTTCCACAGCACCGTTCCCGTCTGCTGGTCGAGGCATAACAGCCACAACACCGGCTCTTCGGCACTGCCCGTCTGCGAGGTGATGAAGACTTTCCCGCCGCGCACCACGGGAGAACTCGTCCCCCACCCCGGCAGCTCAGCCGACCACAGCACCTGCTCGGACGGACTCCAGGTGACAGGCGGCGACCCCGCTTCGGCGACCCCCGCCCCGCGCGGACCGCGCCACTGCGACCAGTGCTGCGACCCGTCGTGTGGGTCGGCGTCGGATGCGGCACCGGCGTCGGATGCGGCACCGGCGTCGGATGCGGCACCGGCGTCGGATGCGGCACCGGCGTCGGATGCGGCACCGGCGTCGGCAACCGCGGCAGTGGGGACCGGTGGACGGGAGCCTGGCGGGACCGCACTGTCGAAATTCGCCAGCGCGGCGGCCACCTGCCGCTGCGCATTGGCGGCGTGCTCGGCCGAGGTGGGCTTCCGCTCGCATCCCGCGGCCGTCACCCACGCCAGCAGCAACAGCCCGTTGAGCCCCATCATTCCCGTCCCACTGGTCTGAAACACCTGGCACACCCTTTCACAGACGCCGTCCAGCCACTTCTCCCCGTCGGTCGCACGATCGAAGCCAGCCGGCCTGGAGACGCGCACGATTCGGGAAGCTACGGCTTGAGATGCCGGTCGAAGAACCGGTCAATCTCTTCGAGAACCTCGCGGCTTTCCGCAGCGGGAAACGCCCGCAGATAGTCGGCATGCGACTGCGCCTCGAAGACGTGCAGCTCGGCGGTCACGCCGGCGGCTCGCAGCTTGCGGTGCGCCCGCACCGTGTTGCTGAGAAACAGGTCGCGGGTTCCCGTGACGAGAATCGTCGGGGGAAAGCCGGCGAGGTCGCCATAGACCGGCGAGATCAGGGGATTTTTCAGATCGGTTTTTCCGGCGTAGAGCCTGGCCGAGATTTCGAGGAACCCTTCATACCGACCCAGCACATTGTCCAGCTCGGCGTGGGTGAAGTAGCTGTCGCCCGTCTTGGTGAGGTCGGTCCAGGGGGTGCCGAGGAACAGGGCCGCGGGAAGCGGGAGCTGGTGAGCCTGCAGGGACAGCACGGTGGCCATGGCCAGGCCGCCGCCAGTTGAGGTGCCGAAGAGGGCCATCCGCGAACAGTCGTGCCGGGCGACGAGGTCTTTCCACACCGCCACCGCGTCGTCGACGGCCGCGGGGAAGGGGTGGTCGGGAGGCATGCGGTAATCGATCGAGATCACACGGGTGCCGCAGGCGGTCGCGACCAGAATTCCTTCCAGCGTTCCCGCTTCGCCCGAACCCAGCACATAGGCCCCGCCGTGCACATGCACCAACAGGCGGTTGGTTCCTTCCGGGGAAATCTCGCGCGGGGTGATTTCAAAGCAGCGGACCCCGGCGATCCGCTGTTCCTTGAGGGTGGCCCCAACCGCCGCGGCGGTTTTTCGCGCGGTCTGGGCGCGATCGGCATCGAGGCTCTTCTGGGCCACTTTCCACTCGGCATCGGTCTGGGGCAGAGGCAGCACCCGCACGGGGAGCGCGACGGCCTTTTCCGCCAATTCCTGACTGATGGTCGACGGCACGGGGACTGTCCGTTCGGGAAGTTGTCGCGCGTTGGCCACCTGGGCCTGGGCCGGAGCGACCGACGCGAGCAGTGCACCCGCGAGAACAGACGGAATCAGCCACCGGGTTCGACACGGCATCGATTACAGCATCCTGCAGAGAAGGGAAGTCGGGGTGGCACCGGGAAAACAGCGAAACGAACCGGTCCCCGGCGCGACACGCCGGGGACCGGTCCAGAAGGGTATCGTACGGCAGCCGACCCAGAGGGGTCTACTTGGCCGGGATGATGGCGAAGTCGACCCGTTCGATCTGGCCCGTGAAGGGGAACTCTCCCTGATCGCGGTAGGCCGGGTCGATCGGGGTGATCGAGTCGCGCCCCACCTCGAACGGCTCCAGCCCGTGGCGGAAGATCGAGCGGGCAAGCTGTCCCTCGCCGGCGGGCCGGCCATTGACGAACAGCCGCAGGGTGCCACCTCCCGTTGCCGCCCCGTCGGGGATGAACTCGGTCTTCAGTTCGACCTCGCCCCGGGGGAGCGGTTCGGTCCCGGTGATGGTGATGTCGGCCGTCTCAAAGAAGGTGTAGTGGAACACGGGCTGGTTGTCTTTTACGTACAGCGTCCAGCCGGCCGAGAAGGAGCCACAGCAGGTGACCACCCCCGCGGCGCCCGCGTCCGGGACCTGCAGCCGGGCCGTGATGGTGTGGTGGCGGGGGAACACCAGCGGACCGACCGCTTCGGGAAGCCAAACCTGGTTGCCGAAGTAGCGCCAACTGGTCTTGGGCTCGCCGGCGGCGCGGATCCGCGGGTCGAAGCGTTCCGCCATCCGCGGGTCGAGGGGGAAGACGTCGTATTTCTGTGCCTCGGCCAGGAACAGTTTCTGCAACTCGGCGAGGCGGGCCGGTTCTTTGGCCGCGAGATTCTCGGCCTCACTGAAGTCGCGATCGATGTGATAGAGCTCCCAGGGAGACTTTTCGAAATCGCTCCCCCGGCCGGCGGTTTGCCACGGAAAGCCGTAGCGGGTGCAGGCGATCCAGCCATCTTTGTAAATGGCCCGGTTGGTGAACATCTCGAAGTACTGGGTGGTCCGCCGGTCTTTGGCCCGGGCGTCGTCGAACGAATAGACCATGCTGACCCCCTCGATCGGTTTCTGGGGGATGCCATTGACGGACTGGGGCGCGGCCACCTGGCAGGCTTCGAGAATGGTGGGAACGATGTCGATCACGTGGTGGAACTGCGTGCGCAGTTCGCCTTGTGCGCGAATTCCCCGCGGCCAGTGAACCACCAGGGGATTGCGCGTGCCGCCGAAGTGGCTGGCGACCTGCTTGGTCCACTGAAAGGGGCTGTTCATGGCCCAGGCCCAGCCGACGGGCACGTGCGGCTCGCTGGCCGGACCGCCGATTTCATCAATCCGCCGAATGGTGCTCTCGAGCCCCAACTGCACTCCCAGCAGGCTGGCGATCTCACTGAAGGTTCCCTCGAGGCCCCCCTCGGCACTCGCGCCGTTGTCGCCCACGACGTAGAGCAGCAGGGTGTTGTCGAGTTCGCCCGAGGCGTCGAGGCTGTCGACCAGACGGCCGATGTGATGGTCGGTATGGGCCATGTACGCGGCGTAGTTCTCCATCAGCCGCTCATAGACCTGGCGGGCATCGGGCGCGACCGAGTCCCAGGCGGGAATCTCCTCGGGGCGGGGGGTCAGGCGCGTGCCAGGGGGGACGATGCCCAGCTCGAGCTGCTTCTGATGGGTCCGCTCGCGTTGTTTGTCCCAGCCGTGGGCGAACTGGCCGCGGAATTTCTCGCGCCAATCGGAAGGGGCGTGATGCGGGGCGTGGACGGCACCGGTGCTGAAGTAACAGAACCAGGGCTTGTCGCTGGCGGCCCGCACATTGCGGATCCAGCCGATCGCCTCGTTGGTCATGTCGTCGGTGAAGTGGTAGCCCTGCTCGGGGGTGCGGGGCTGGGGGACCGGGACGGTGTTGCGGTAGAGCGTGGGGTAATACTGGTGCGTCTCTCCCTGGTTGAATCCGTAGAAGTACTCGAAGCCAAATCCGGTGGGCCAGCGGTCGAACGGACCGGCGGGGCTGACGTCCATTTCGGGCGTGTTGTGCCACTTGCCGAACATCGAGGTGGCATACCCGTTGTCGCGCAACAGTTGCGAGACCATCGCCGTGCTCCTGGGGATGATGCCGGTGTATCCAGGGAACCCGGTCCCGCATTCGGTAATGACCCCCGACCCCACACTGTGGTGGTTGCGGCCGGTCAGCAGGGCGGCCCGGGTGGGGCTGCAGAGGGCGGTGGTGTGGAAGCGGGTGTAGCGCAATCCCCCTTTCGCCAGCTTTTCCATGTGCGGGGTGGGCACCGGCCCGCCAAACGTCGAGCACATCCCGAAGCCCACGTCGTCCAACAGCACCAGCAACACGTTCGGGCTGCCGGGGCGGGCCTGCAGTGGAAGGGGATAGTTGGCGACCGAATCGGCAAAGGTCTTCCCGACCTTGCCCTGGAAGCGAGGGTCTGGCTGAGGCAGTTGCAGAGCCGGAGGTCGGCGAGGGGACTCCTCCGCCTGCAAGGGCTGTAGCGAGGCCGGGCGGACCCACCAACACCACCCCGCCACGGCGGACACCAGGACCAGCAGCAGGGAGAAACGTGATCGCATGAGAATTTTTTCCAGGTGAACAGACTGCGGACTGGCCCCGCGAAGGGAGAGGGACCGGGTTGGTTCGGTATCAGTCCCGGGGCGAACTGCGGGAAATAGTGATCCGGCGCGCAAATCGGAGAGCAGTGACAGGATTTTCGCAGAGCGACGGCTGGCAAACAACCACGGGGTCGCCACCCGCAAGTCTCCAGTCAGGGGACAGGGCGAATTCGAACCCAGGCATTTCCCGCGACTGGCTCGACTGGGCAGGGTTCTGGCCGCTGATGCTGCACACATAGAAGATTCAATTGCACAGTTATGGGATCGCCCCGGTCCCGGCGTTCTCTGCATAACCCGGAATCAAGGATTCCCTTGCGCAACCGCTACACATGCTGCATTCCGCGCAGGTGCCTTTTGAAACTCCAGAATACTGATGAAAACGTAATTTCGTGTCATGAGACAAGACGGCGTGCTTGAGTCCTTTTAGAATCCAAACGTGGATTTCGAATCCTGAGCAAACAGATCCCTCTCGTTTGACCAGGGCGAACGGAAACTCACCACTCTTCCAAATCCACATCAGACGACGGAACCGCCTGGCAACTTTGCCAGGCGGTTCTGTTTTTTACGGGCACCTCCGGTGGGATCCGTGGCGATGGATTCCCGGTTCGGGCCCACCCCGGGCCCAGTCGCCACCCGGTCGATTCCATAGACCCGCCCGTCCCGGCTCGCCTCCCTCGGATGCACCCCCCAAGGCCCCCTGGACCATCCCAGGCTGTGCCTGGCGCGGGCCCGACCCATCCGTTCGCACCAAGGGCCTGCCCGGCGCTTCCATCTGTTTCCTTACGCCATACCGCGCACTTTTGGACCTCCGTTTTCGCCGGGCATGAGTTACACTCGCGGCACCGATTCATGAATCGATCGCTTGATTGGCAGGGACGCAAGCTGGTTGCGAGTCCGTCAACACAGGAGACTCGGCATGCGGTTCTTCTCAACGTCTCCGGCCCGCACTGCCGCCCGGCGGGTGTCTGGGCCCCCCCTCTGGGCCGCCCTGCTCACCGGCCTGATCACTGCGGCGGGTACTCCGCTCGCCCAAGGGGCCATCGTGGGCATCAACACCCCCGGCACGTCGTTCGCCACGATCAACTTCGACGACACGAACTCGAACGGGCCCCCGTTGGGAGTCACCAACACCGGCCCCTCGACCTCTCCCTGGAACGGCTCGCTGATCTCGCTGGCCCTGACCACCGATCCCAACACCTCCGACCAGGCCTCGGGAGATCTGACGGCGACGTTCATTCCCTCCTCGAACACCTATGGAGTGAGCCTCAGCAACATCCTGCTGACCCAGCCCTTGCCGACGACCACGGGGCTGGCCCTCTTGAGTTTCAGCTTCAATGTGCAGTACCAGCTCGACGCGTTGGGACTTCCCGCCCAGGCGACACTGTTTCCGACGTTCTTCCTGAATGGCACGGTCCAGACTCCCCCGGGCAGCTTCGCCGCCTTCAGTGGTTCGCTCGACTACTACGGCGTCGACATCTCCGGCGCGTTCAATTGGCAGGATTCGGTCTCGTACTCCGGACTCTGGACAACCCCGGGTCCCTTCTCGGCCACGGTGACCGGCAGTCCCACGTTCGGAACCACTCCGCTGCTGATGCCCAACACCGTGTTCGAGATCCAGGGGTCGTTCAAGTTTCAGGTCGACCCGGCCACGATTGGCGGATATTCGCTGATGGTTCCCGAGCCGGGCACCTGGGGTCTGGCTCTCGCGGGGGGCGCCCTGACCCTGGTCTGCCGCCGCTTCCCGCGTCGCTGACCTCGCGCGAATCGCTTGTCTCAGGCGTTCACGCCAGCCATCGTCCCGGTCGACCGGCCCGCCGCACGCTGTCGCTCAGATCCGGTCGCAAGAGTCCCCTTTGCCCGCTGGGATGCGAGTCCCGGCCACATCGATGTTCCCCCGCCGTTCGATTCCCCCCAGTGTCTTATTCCACCGAGGACTCGCTCCATGAAAACCCACAAGTCGCCCGGCCCCCGTCGAACCACGTTGTCTCTGGGAAACCTCGCGGTCGTCCTGACCGCGGTACTGGCGCTGGGGGCTCCCGCCGCCCACGCCGGCATCATCGGCATCAACACCCCCTCCTCGTCGGTCGCCACCATCAACTTTGATGACACCAACTCGAACGGGCCTCCGTTGGGCATCACCAACACCGGGCCGTCGGTCACTTCCTGGAACGGCAGCCTCGTCTCGCTGCCGCTGACCACCGACCCCAACACCCTCGACCAGGCCAGCGGCAACATCTCGGCCTCGTTCGTCCCCTCGGGGAACGTCTACGCGCTCAATTTCAGCAGCATTCTGCTGACCCAACCCCTCCCCGGCACCACGGGGTTCGCCGAGTTGATCTACACGTTTCAGGTCGAATTCCAGCTGGATGGCGCGGGATTGCCGGCGGGCAACCCGGTCTACTCCCCCGTGTTCAATCTGTCGGGCACCGTTCAGACAGGGGGCTTCGCGACGTTCAACGGGGTGGTCAATTACCGCGGCACCGTGGTCCCCGGTACCATCCAGACGCTGCACATTCACCAGTACGGCACGGGTTGGTTCACTCCCGGTCCCTTCACGGCCTCGATCCCCGGCAATCCCCTCGGGCAGACGACCCCGGCCCTCGTTCCGGGCACCACGCTCATTCTGGACGGGTGGTTGCGGTTCATGGTCGACCCGGCGACGATTCAGGGCTACAGCTCGACGATTCCCGAGCCGGGCACATGGGCGTTGGCATTGTCTGGTGCAGCCCTGGCCCTCGTGGGACGATGGCGGCGACGCCGCTGAGTTGGCCCAGCCCCCTCTCGCGGCGGAGTGGAACCCCATTCCCGCGATTGGCGCGGAATGACAGCGGCCCGGGTCCATTACCCTTCCGAGGCGAGCAGCGTCGGCAACCGGGTCGCGACGAACGCACGGATTTCGTCGCGCACCCGGCGGTAATGCGCCAGCCCCTCTTCGGGGGTGGCGGCGTTCTTCGCCAGCTTGGGGGGGTCGTCGAACCCCACATGCACCACGCGGGTCCCGGCGGGCCAGGCGGGGCAATTCTCATCGGCGTGCCCGCAGACGGTGATCACCAAATCGAGCGGGTCGGCCAGCAGCGTCCCCACCAGCTTCGACGACTGGCCGGTGATGTCGACCCCCGCCTCGCGCATCACCTGCACGGCGTTCGGATTCATCCCGTGCGCCTCGATCCCCGCCGAGCAGGGCTCGATCTGGTCCCCCAGCAGGTGCCGGGCCCAACCTTCGGCCATCTGGCTGCGGCACGAATTGCCGGTGCACAGGAACAACACGCGGGGCTTGCGGGACGACATGGCGGGTCGCTGTGAACAGAGGGATCGGACGGAGCGGCCCCCGCGGGGAAGAACCCGGGGGAGGTCTTGCATTCTGTATTACACCGGTTAGTGTAATGCAAGAGCACTGGTCGAAAGTGGCCGCGAGGAACCGTGGTGAAGCAGCCATGTCAAAAGGAGGCGTGTGATCCCTGCGTGGTACGGGGCGATGTCTCCCGTCGGCCGCTGCTGGACCGCCACGAGTCGCGCCGCCTGGCGGCGGTCTTCCGCGTGTTGGCCAACGACACCCGGCTGCGGCTGCTGCACGCGCTCGTACGGGAGCCGGAATTGCCGGTTGGTTCCCTGTGTCAACTGTTGGGGATGAAGCCCCAGGCGATCTCGAACCAGCTGCGCCGTCTGGCCCGGCTGGGCGTGGTCGCTTCCCGCCGCGAGGGAACCACGATCCACTACCGCCTCATCGACCGCTGTGTCCGCGGCCTGCTCGACCAGGGGCTCTGCCTCTCCGAGACCACCTTTCCGCAACCCCGCCCCTCACGGCGGGCCTCCTCCACCTCCCGTGTCTCCCCATGAATCGCCGCGCGCTGCTGGCCGAGTTGTTCGGAACGTTTGCCCTCGTCTTCTGCGGCACCGGGGCGATTGTGATCAATGAGGTGCAGGGGGGGGCCATCACCCACGTCGGCATCGCCCTCACCTTCGGGCTGATTGTGCTGGCGCTGATCTACGCTCTGGGAGACATCTCGGGCTGCCACCTCAACCCGGCGGTCACCACCGGGTTCTGGCTCGCCGGCCGGTTCCCCGCCGCGCAGGTGGGACCGTACCTGGGCAGCCAATGTGCGGGGGCTCTGCTGGCGAGCGTCACGCTACGGCTGTTGTTTCCCACCGCCACGACGCTGGGGGCGACGCTGCCGGCGGGCCCGGGCTGGCAGTCATTCGTGCTGGAGTTGATTCTGACGTTGCTGTTGATGGTTGTGATTCTGTGCGTGTCGACCGGTGCGAAAGAAAAAGGAATCATGGCCGGGGTGGCAGTGGGGGCGGTGATTGCCCTCGAAGCCATGTTCGCCGGGCCGGTCTGTGGAGCCTCGATGAATCCCGCGCGGTCCCTGGCGCCAGCCGTGGTGTCGGGGCGGGTTGCCGAGTTGTGGATTTATCTGGTCGCCCCGGTGGCGGGAGCCGCTCTGGGGGTGGCCCTGTTCCAGCAACTGGCCCCGCCGGTCGACCCCCGGGGTGCGAACTCCGATCGCGGCTGATTGGTCAGACGCGTCAACCGCGACGGCGGGCTCATTCGGCTGATCCTCCCGCGGTCGACCAGCAAGCGACCGAGCCGCGCCGATGTGCTAAGTTCTGCCGGGGGTGACAACCTCTCCCCACCCGCCGCTCTCTACTTGAACCGCCGCTGCGAAAAGGTTCTGGCCATGAAATTCGCTCTGCCCGCTCTGTTCTCCTGGACCCTGTTCACGGCGTGCGTCGCGGAAGTCGTGTCCGCCGCCGAGCCCATTCTCGCCCCGGGGGGCAAGCCCGAGTTGCTCTCGGAAACCGGTGCCGGGGAAGGACCCGCCTGGCACCCCGAACTGGGGCTCTTGACCAGTGGTGATGGCCACGTGATGCGCCGCGACCTGCAGGGAAAGCAGTCGATCTACCGCGAACAGGCGGGGACGAATGGGCTGTTGTTCGACCGGCTGGGGCGGCTGGTGATGTGCGAGCCGGTGCGGCGCCGCGTGTCGCGGCTCGAACCCAATGGGCAGGTGACCGTGCTGACCGACAACTATCGGGGCAAGCGGTACAACCAACCCAACGACCTGACCATCGACTCGAAGAACCGCATCTACTTCTCGGATCCCTGTTATGGCGACCGGTCGCATCTCGAATTGCTCGATGACCAGGGGAAGCAGGTCGAGGGGGTCTACCGCATCGATCCCGATGGCAGCGTCACCCGGATCATCACGCATGAAGTCGACCGGCCCAATGGTCTGGTGGTGACCGCCGACGACAAGTTTCTGTTCGTCGCCGACAACAACAATGACACCGTCGGCGGGGCGCGGAAGCTCTTTCGGTTTCTGCTGAAGCCCGATGGCACGGTCGACTTCGCCAGCCAGAAGCTCATTCACGACTGGAAGCAGACCCGCGGCCCCGACGGCATGAAGCTCGACTCGCTGGGACGGCTGTATGTCGCGGGGGGACTGAACCGCCAGAACCCTCCCTACGAGACACAAGACCAACCGACGGCGGGTGTCTATGTCTTCTCGCCCGAGGGGGATCTGCTGCAGTTTCTTCCCATCCCGCGCGACGAGACCACCAACTGCGCCTTCGGCGGTCCCGATCTCAAGACCCTCTACGTGACCGCCGGGGGCAGCCTGTGGAAAATCCCGCTGGCGGTCGCCGGGCGCCCCGCCTGGCCGACGTTGAAAGTGCGTTGATGGCCTAAACGGGTCTTTCGGTCGCGGGACCGCTGGTTCAGTAGGGGCCGCGTGGCTCTCTGGCACCGCCGGAAACCCGGGGTGGCGAAGGCCAGTGCTCTGCCATTGCAACGAACAAGGATTGTGATCGATGGGTGGAGATGAAGTGCAAGGCGACGCATCCGGAAGTGTGTGATACCGGCACACAGATCGCTTCCGATGTGGGCTCGATTGCGAATTCCCCAAACGGGCGCCACGATCTACGACCCTCCCGTGCATTCCAACCACCCGGCCGAACCATTCCTGAAGGGAATGCATACCCTGGCCCGGGGTTGCCAAGCGGAGCGCTGGCTACCCCGGGTCCGCGCCCCAAACGTCGCTTCATTCCTGAAGGGAATGCATATGGGGGACCTTGCTTCGACTCGGCTTGAGAAAACGACGCTCCATCGTGGCCTCACCACGCTTCGGGCCGTACGCGATCCGCCGCCCCGCGCAAGCACCCCGCCCCCGGCCTATGCAATCCCTTCAGGATTGAGTCCTGTCTGGGGCCCGTAACCCGGGGTAGCCACGTACCGTGGCAACCCCGGGCTAGGGTATACAAGTCCTTCAGACTTGATCCGGCCCCGAACGTATTCTGCTGGGCCAAGCCGAGTTTCGTTTCCCTCGTGACCTCGACAACAAGTTCCCGCCTCCGGCCACACGATCCACGAGCCACGGTTGTCGAGGTGACAAAGCAGCAGACCCGTTCAGCGAGGCCCGGGGAGCGACAACTGCAGGCTGGGCTCGGTGCCGACCCACTGGAACTGCAGGGGTGTCGTGGCCACCTGCCCGAGGTCGGGGGGCAGAATCAGCTCCGAACCAGCGCTTTCGACCGTCACCCGGTACGCGCCTGGTTCAAGCCGGAGGGGACCTGCCGCCCCCGGCAACAGCAGTTCGAACCGGCCCCCTTCTCGCGTGGTGGCGAATCCGATTGGCTGCCAACTTCCGTTCTGCTCGCGGAACAGAGTCAGTTGCAGATCCGAGGCGACCTGGTCTGCCACCTGCAGCACTCCGGGGGTGCCCCCCTTCACCGGTCGCACACCGCCACATCCAGGCAGGCTGCAGAGGGCGACCAGCGACAGCACCCACCAGGCGCGTCGGGGGACAAGTCTCGAAGGGTGTTGTGGGTATGACATCAAGCCCCCTCCGGTTGACGGGCGGGGGCGAGTCCCAGCCAGCGGCTGACCCCCGGAACGCGACAAAGCACAAAACGTTCCACCAGCAGCACCGCCAGCAGTGAGGCCCCAAACAACGGCAACAGCACCGTCAGCAGAGCCAGCACCGCCAACAGGCCGGCGGTCCCCCGCACCGAAACCAGCGGCAGCGGCGCACCCAGCGTGCCCGGCTCGCGGCGGCGCCACCACAAAACGACGGCACTCAGGCAGACCACCACCAGGCCCAGCGCGGCGGTCAGCCCCAAGAGCTGGTTCGCGACACCAAACAGTTGTCCTTCATGGGCGGCGATGCAGGTGCCGACGATGCGGTCGATCCAGTGTTTTTTGTCGAAGGTCTCGCGGCGGGTGATCTCGGCCGTCTGGGGTTGAAAATGGACCGTTTGCCGCAGGGGACGGTTCTGGGTATTGCTCACCGCCGTCCAGTCTCCCCCGGGTTTGGAGGGAGGTGTGATCACGGTGGGAGCGGGCAGAGCCAGGGGCAGCGCGGCCGCCACCACGCGGTCCAGCGAGGCGAGATCGGGAGGCGGCCCGGCGGTGTCACGGTCACCCCCGCCGTGGTCGGAATGACCACCCCGGCGGGGACGGGGACTGCCCGAGGGCCAATCCTGCCGGACGACCGCGGTCCCGGTCCACTGCCGCACCTGCTTGAAGTAGCCCCCCCAGAATTTGGCCCAGGGAAGTCCGGTGAACAGCAGGAAGAGCACGAGGCACGAGATCCACAGCCCGGTCACGGCATGCAGGTCGCGCCAGAAGACCCGCTGGCCCCGACCGAGGCGCGGATAGAGCACCCCCGCCGCCCCCAGGCCCCCCCGCGGCCACCACAGCAGCAGCCCCGTCAGAATGAGCACGATGGTCCAGCACGACGCGATTTCCACCAGGTTCGACCCCCGGTCCCCCAGCCACAGCTCGCCATGCAGACGGAACATCTGGCGCATCAATCGCTCGTCCTCCACCACCTGGCCCAGCACCTCGTTACGGGTGGGGTGCACGTACACCCGCCGGGTTCCCCGGCCGTCGGCGATCAGCACGCGGCTGGCATCTCCCTCGCGGGCCGGCAATTCGAACCCGGTGAAACGCCCCTCGGGAACCGCGGCCAGCGCCGCCGCGACCTGAGCCGAGGGAAGCCCGCGCCCGGAGGAGACCTCGTGTCCGTCGTACGGGCGGTCGAGCCAGCGCTCGACCTGGGGCTTGAAGAGATAGACCGAACCGCTCAATGAAAGCACGATCACAAACGGGATGCAGAGCAGTCCCGCGTAAAAGTGCCAGCGCCAGAGGGTGCGATAGTCGGGCCAAGACCGGGAGGAGGGAATGGAGACGGGGGTGGATTCCGACATGGATCAACTGCAAGAGAGATTGCGGGGCAGGGGGGCGGGACGGGGCGGGAGGATGGAGATCGGCCGCCGGGGAAGATTCAGAGGTCGCCGAGCACATCCCGCCCATTCGCGCTGTGCAGGGCGCGGCAGGTGTTCCGGTCGAGACTGTCGCCGACGAACCGGACCGAACCGTCACCGAGCAGCAGGTGGGCTCCCCCCACGTGAAAACTGCGGGGGGCGAAGAAGCCGGTGAAGTGCACCACCACATCGGGAACGCGGCTGTTGGGGGTGAGGTAGCCGTTGGTGAGGGTATTGCAGGCACTGGCCTGCGCCCACGAGAGACCCCGGCCCCGCATGGCATTGCTGGTGGCGCCCCGCCAACTCGTCATGGTGGGCCAGACCACTTCGAGGCGCGGGTTGGCGATGACCCCGTCGGCGTTCTGGAAGCTGCTCCAGGCACCACCGGTCGGGGCCAGTCCCGGGATCGCCAAGCGGGCCGAGTTGACCCCGGTCGACCCATTGAGTGTCGCCTGGTAGGGAAACAGCGGCACGGTCCCGGCGGGAAGGACGAAGTCTGTGCCGACGCTGCGGACCGATTCGCTCATCAGCACGGTGTTCGACATGCCGTCGAGCAGATCGGCAAACCGGACGAACGAGTTTTCATACACGACACCGTCGGTGCGCCAGCGCAGGTCGTAATGGGCGTGCTGCCCACTGCCGAAGCTGAGCATGTAGTTGTTCCCGCCGTACCGGTAGCCGGCATGCCCCTCATTTCCCGGGGGAGCGGGGTCACTGGGGCACAGGAACAGGGGGATGTTGCGGGCGAACGCCTCGGCGAACAGGGGGTTGGGAACCAGATTGTTGAAGGGTCCCAGGAAGGCCGGTTGCCGGAAGTCGAGCAGGTTCTGCAGATTCGCCTGCTCGATGTGGGGCAACAGTCGCGCGTGAATCGAGAACCCCTGCACATTGGGGACGTAATTCTGCGCGTTGGTCATCGGCAGACCGCCGTACATCCCCTCGTAGTTGTGCAGCGCCAGCCCCAGTTGGCGCAGGTTGTTCTTGCACTGGGTGCGGCGGGCCGCCTCACGCGCCTGCTGAACCGCCGGCAGCAACAGCGCCACCAGAATGCCGATGATGGCAATGACCACCAACAGTTCGATGAGAGTAAAACCCGGCGATCGCCTTCCCGGGCACGCCGCAGGTTTTCGCGGGACGTACCTCGATCGCGACCCCGGGCTCGAAGCACGGCGAACAACACACCACGGCAACTGACTCACAACCACTTTCCTGACCGGGACCCCGACCGGCGGGGCCCCGCTGAAGACGAAAAGTGGCTCGCCCTCCACACCAGCAAACTAAGGAACGGGTTCGACCACGGTCAAGTGATCCGGCCTTCCACCGTTCAAGGTTCAAAATTCCCTGTCGATCGGCAGTCGACCTGTTCCGGGACGGAGTCGACTGAGACGGCCCCCCGGCCGGCCGGGGGCCGGACCCGCGGGGCCACCCTCACCAATCGAGATGCATTTGGCCGAATTGCAGCCGCAGGTGCGTGAGGTCATACAGTCGTACGCCAAATTCGCGCTCGATCAGCACGGCCAGTCGCGAGGCATCGTCTTTGAACCGACAGCGGACCACCGCCCCCTCGAACGGCCCCAGGTTGTACAACGGCTCGGGGGGAGTCCGATTGAGGTTCCAGACGACCAGTTGGCTACTCCGATCACCGGTCACGGCCAGCGGCCCGGCCGCGTCGAGCGCCACCACCCCTTCGACATGGGCGGCAATGCGATACTGCGTCTGGCCATGTTCCAGGCCCAGCGCCAGCAATTCACCCTTCCGGTTGCCGCACAAGACCACCCCCCGCTCCTCGGCCAGGGCGAGACAATCCAGAATCCCCCCGGCGACCGCCACCTCCCACCGTAACGCTCCCGTAGCGGTCTCGAACAGCCTCAATTGCCCATCGACCGAAGACACCGCCACCACGTCGCGCCCCACCGCCAGGTCCAGCAGGCCACTCACGCTGTGGCTCCGTTGCGACTGTTCGTTCAACCAGCGGAACGTCTCGCGGCCGGTCTCGAGGTCGTACGCCGCGAGGAAGCCAACGTCGTCGCGCGGGGTTCCCGGGAATGCCTCGCGGTTCCGCCCCGTCGAGCCGGTCAACCACACCACCCGCCCCGCGGGATCGAACTTCGCCCGCATCGCCCCCGCCAGCAGGGGCCGGGGTGCCTCGTGGGCTTCGGGGCGGATCAGCCCCACGCTGGGCTCCGCTTCCCGCAGGCTGCAGAGAATGTTCCGACCGGACGGGTCGATTGCCAGCAGGGGAAACACATGAGCTTCGAGCGGCTGCCGTCGGACCACGTCGCCCGATTCCTTGAACGTGCGGGTCACCACCGCCAGGGGACCATCCCCTTCTCCCACGAACTCGGCCAGCACCCCGCCGTCGGACGACAAGTCGAAGTCGATCACCGGGGCCGAATGCATCATCGGCACCTGGCCGATCGCGCTGGGGACCAGTTGCCACACCTCGATCCGCCCGTCGCGGGTGAGCGTGATTTCGGGCCGGGTGGGATGAAAGGCGGCCGAGACCCGGCAATTCGCGGGATTGTTCAGGTACCCGGCCAGTTTCCAGCTCAGCAGATCCCAAAGCCGCAGCCCCTCGGTGGAACTGGTCAAGAGCCAGCGTCCGTCGGGTGAGACTCGCAATTCATGAAAATCGCCCGTCTGGATCCGCCCGCTGCGCGGGTCGGTCCAGCGCCGCAGCAACCGGCCCGAGTCGACGTCAATCGAGATGAGGTGCCGCTCGTGCTCGCCGAAGACCGTCTGGCGATCGGTATGCAGCGACAGCAGCCCGGACGATTCGGGCTGACTCCAGACGACCTGCCGCTCTGCCCGCGCGGGATCCAGCCGCCACCGTTCGAAGTGTCCCTCGGCCTGCAACAGCAGGTCGGGCCCGATGACCGCGAGTTCATTCCCCGCCTGGCGCAGGGGAAACTCGCAGCGCAGATCGGCCGTGTCGGGGTTCCACACCCGCACCACCGGAATCGGGCGTTGCGACAACGAGACCAGGCAATCGCCTCCCTCGGGCCAGGCCAGCGCCAGCACGGCGGTCTCGTGCGCCTGCCAGGAACGGCTCGCGGCCGAGGGGTCGGCGAGATCCCACGAGTGAATGCAGCCCCCCCGGGTCCCCAGCCACAACCGGTTGCCTGCGGGCGAAAACAGCAGGCTGCGCACGCCGTCCTCCCGGTTCCGCCGCCCCGGCATGGCGTCGATCTGCGGCGACCGGGGAAACCGCAACTCGCGCTGCAAGGTCAAGGTCTCGGCATCAAACAGCAGGGCCCGCCCCTCGTCTTCCATCAGGGTGTTGCTCCCCACCACCAGCCACCGCCCATCGGGACTGTACGCCACCCCATACCCGTCGAATTGCTGCCGGATCAGCGAGTGGTTTCGCAAATCGATGTGCGAGAGGACCGCGGCCCCCTCGTTGCGCAGCTGCCGCCGCGTTTCGGGATCAGTGGTGGTCTTGCCCGCGGCAATCAGTTCCTGGAAGTTCCGCTGCTGCCACCCCGCCGCGCGGCTGTCGCGGCGCTGGCGAATCTCGAACGGGCGGCGCGAGTTCTGCTCGAGCGCAGCCTTCAGCTCAACCTGTTTACGAAGCTCATGCTCCCGCGCCAGATTGCGACGGGAAAACAGCCAGCCCAACCCCAGAAGCAGGGCAAAACCGGCAACCGCCGCCAGCGCCGACCGCTCGCGATTCCGGCGAACCCACCGGGTCACCCGCCCCCACGTCGACGGGGGCCGGGCCTGCGTGGGACGATTGTCAAGAAAGCATTTCAGGTCGGCCTGCAGCTCGATCGCTGTCGGGTAGCGCGCCGCCGGATTCTTCTCGAGACACTTCAGACAGATCGATTCCAGATCGGAGGGCACATCGCGCCGCAGTTGCCGGGGTGGGGCCGGGTCGACAAATCGCGCCTGGTCGGCCACATCGATAAAACTCGTTCCCTGAAAAGGCGGTCGGCCAATCAGCAGCTCATACAACACCACGCCCAGGGCGTAGATGTCTCCAGCCGGTCCCAGCCCGGTTCTTTCCCCACGGATCCGTTCGGGAGACATGTACACGGGTGTCCCCATCATCAGGCTGCCCGTCCGCGGCAGCCCGGACGACCGCCCCGGTTCGTCCGACTCGATGCGCGCCAATCCGAAGTCGGTCAGCCGGGGAGTCCAGGGAAGGCCCTGGGCCCGGTCGGCGTCGGTCACGGGAAACAGCAGCACATTGGCCGGCTTCAAGTCGCCGTGGATCACCCCGCTCGCGTGACTGTAAGCGAGCGCTCCCGCCAGCTGCGCCACGAGCCGCGCCGCCATCTGGGGGGCCACCGGCTGCTTCTGGTTGTGCAGCCATTCGGCCAACGTGGGGCCGTCGCAGTACTGCATCGCGATGTACCACAGCGGGCCGGACAGTCCCGTCTCGAGAATCGGCACAATATGCGGATGATCGAGCCCCGCCGCCGCCTGGGCTTCGCGCCGCAGGCGGTCGGCCAACCGCGGTTCAGCCAGCACATGCGGCCGGGGAATTTTCAGGGCCACCCAGCGTCGCAACTGGTCATCGTGGGCCAGGTACACGATGCCAAACCCGCCATGCCCCAGCAGACTGTCGATGGTGAACCGGCCGATCTGGTCTCCCGCGGTCGACGGCCCCGCCCCGTTCAACGGTTGAGGCCAGGCCCGGGCCAGCAGTTGCAGCGCCTCCTCCACCCCCAGCCCCCCCTCCCCCACCGCGCGGGGAGCCGGGGCCTCCGGATCACGCGGCGTGTCGCTGCCACCCGCGTGCGGCTGGTCAGCGGCCCCTGAACCGGCGGCGGAACCCGTTCCCACGCCAGGTGCCGGTTCCGCCCCCCGCAACCGTGCGGGCTCCGACCGTGCGGGCGGATCCATCGCGGCCTCAGGCTGCGGCTGGCTCTCTTCCTTCACCGATCTGTCCCCAGCAGTTGCTGCAGATTCTCGACGGCGCGATCCCAGAGTTTCCGCACCGCATCGGGACTCTTCCCCAGCAGTTGGCCAATCTGGTTGAACGTATACCCCTCGCGATGCCGCAGCAGAATCACCTCCCGATGCAGCGTCGACAACCGGTTCAGTCCCGATTCCAGATGGTGCCACTCTTCGGCCGACAGCAGCGGCTGGCTGGGAGACACCGCCTGGGCATCGACCAGGTCCTCGTTCAGACGCACCTCCCGGCGGATACTTCGCTTGTCGGTATCAAACCGCCGCACATGATCGGCCACCTGGTTCACCAAAATCTGCCGCAGCCATGCGATCAGCTCGGCCAGATCGTGCCCGGTGAACTCGGGAAATTCCCGATAACCCCGCAGCAGCGTCTCCTGCACCACGTCCGAGGGCGCCACCTTGCCCAACAGTCCTTTGGGCAGAGTCTGCCAGGCGATCCCCAGCAGATAGGGCCGGTAGGCCTGCAGTATCTCACCCAGCTCGTAGCCCAGGAATTCCCGGGGAAGCCCGGCGGTACTCTCGGGGGGCAAGCCGGTGCCCAGATGGGGAAGAATTTCCGAGTTGGATGGCGACATCGAGGGGGGAATCAGTTGGGGAGAGGAAGATCGCGAACACAGGCCGAGCCGCGGATCGGATCGACCCGGTCCCACCACGTTTCATCGACACACCGCCGGGATTCAGCAGAGCCCCGCGGGAAATTCGACGGCAAGTCCAACGGATTGTGATCTTCCCTCGATTCCGTCGCCAGTCCAAACGCCAATCTCATCCGGATCCACTTGAGCAGCTCATGACCGGCCGGGAGCTCCCTGGGGTGCGACGGTCCCCGCCCGCGTGATCGTTCGCAGATTGCCGAAATCTCCCCCGCGCACAATTGCCCTTCCCGCCGGGGAAACGACAATCAGAGCAGAGACCCCGCGGTCAGGCATCCCCGGGAGACCTCTTCCTCTGTCCTGTGGATTTCCCCAAACCGAAAGCTTCGCCGTGTCGCAACCCAAGGCCGTGGTTCTGCTGTCGGGCGGACTCGACTCGGCCACCGTGCTGGCCATCGCCCGTCAACAGGGGTTTACACCCTGCACGATCAGTTTTCGCTACGGACAACGACATCACCGCGAACTCGACGCCGCCCGGCGGATCGCCGACGCCGCCGGGGTCCGCGACCAGGTGGTCATCGACATCGATCTGCGCGCCTTTGGAGGCTCGGCTCTCACCGCCGACCTGCCGGTCCCCAAGGGACGCGACGCTCACCAGATGTCCATCGGCATTCCCAGTACCTACGTTCCCGCCCGGAACACGATCTTTCTGTCGCTCGCCCTGGCATGGGCCGAAGTGCTCGAATCGACCGACCTCTTCGCGGGAATGAACGCGATCGACTACAGCGGCTATCCCGACTGCCGCCCCGAATACATCGCCGCCTTCGAGCGAATGGCCAATCTCGCCACCAAGGCCGGGGTCGAAGGAACGCGGCCACTCAAAATCCACACCCCGCTGATTGCCTGGTCGAAAGCCGAGATCATCCGTCAGGGGCTGGCCCTGGGGGTCGACTATGGCCTGAGCCACTCGTGTTACGATCCCGACCCTGCGACCGGAGTGGCGTGTGGCGAGTGCGATTCGTGCCAATTGCGCCTGAAAGGGTTTGCCGAGGTGGGCCAGCCCGACCCCATCCCCTACCGCCACCCCCCCACACCGGGCTGAAGGATGCTGCTTACGGCCCCTGGGCGCATCCCCGTGCCGGGGTTCGCTCCGGCTCGGCCGGTTTTGCCGATTGGGCGGGTCTGTCGGATTGGGGAGGGAGACGGGTCGACCACGCCAACCGGGGTGGGAACGAGAGAGCGAGCCTTTCCCATGACGAGGGCCGGGCGTATTCTGGATTCAGAGATGGCGTTCCCGGTGGTGAGCACACTTCCGGTGTCTCTCCCGGGGTGGCTGGGGGAGAACCGCTGTCGGTGGTTCTCTGGTTGACACAGTTCCCCCATTCCCATGGCTTATGCAGTCAAGGAGATCTTCTACACCCTGCAGGGTGAGGGAGCGCAGTCTGGCCGGGCGGCTGTCTTCTGCCGGTTCACCGGGTGCAATCTCTGGACGGGACTCGCAGCGGACCGCGGGCGGGCGGTCTGCCAGTTCTGCGACACCGATTTTGTGGGAACCGACGGTGAGAATGGCGGTTCCTTCCTCGCGGCGGCCGATCTGGTCGATGCGCTGGCGCGGGTGTGGCGCGCGGGAGCGGGGACGGCTCCCGACGCCGGTCATCGCCCCCCCCGGGTGCGCCCCTACATCGTCTTTACGGGGGGGGAACCCCTGCTGCAACTGGATGCCGAGTTGGCGCGGGTGGCGGGTTTGGCGGGGTTCGAACTGGCGGTCGAGACCAACGGCACCCGGGCGGTCCCGCCGGGGGTCGACTGGATCTGCGTCAGCCCCAAGGCGGGAGCGAAACTGCTGCAGACGACGGGGCACGAGCTGAAGCTGGTCTATCCGCAGCGTGGGGCCGAGCCCGAACTCTACGCCGACCTCGATTTCGACCATTTTTTCCTGCAACCGATGGCGGGCCCGCACCTGGCGGCCCACCAGCACTCGACCCTCCAGTACTGCCTGCACAATCCGCAATGGCGGATCAGCCTGCAAACTCACAAGCTGCTGGGGATTCCGTAGGGGTTGAAGAACAGGCCGCACCCGTGAGGGGGTCTGATGGGAGATATCCTGCCTGTAGCCGTGCCACTTGCGGAGAGTGCCTGTTCGCTCGCCGGGCGGGCGGCAATCTCCGGTGGAACAGTGGGTGTGGTCGATGGCCAAGCAGAAACTTCCCAAAAGCAAGGTCAAGCTCCCGGTGCGAATCCACATCGCACACCATGAGAAATGCCGGGAAGCCGCCTGGTTCGCCACCAAGCTGTATGAATGGTTTCGATTGGGTTATTCCATCGGAGATGCCGGGGGAGCCGGACTGCCCGTCTCATTCCGCCGGAAGGTCGTCGGAAATCAACCCGAGGGGTTCAACCCGAAGACCGAGCCCATCAAGTGGCAGATCGACCCCGAAATCGACTGGCAAGAGGCCGAGGTGGTGATCGTGATCCTGCTGGTGGATCACGAAATGGTGGTGGATCCCCGGTGGCGGGCCGCGCTGGTCAGCCTGACGTTGGCCGTGGAGCAGGCCCGGGGGAATGGTGCCGGTTCGCGATCCCGGCGGGAACTGCTCCCCGTCGTACTGCACGACAGCTTCTACCGCACCGGCCGGTTGCATGAGCAGTTCAACTGTGTCCGTCTGCCCAGCGGCGATCGCGACGTGAAACTGGCCGCCCTGCGGCGGGCCGCGACGGAACTGACCGCCCGTACGATGCGGCCCCCCGAAACCCGGCAGCGTCCGCTGAACGTTTTCCTCAGCCATGCCAAGCAGGGCGGCCGCGAAATTGCCGAAACGCTGCGGGATGGCATCCAGAACTTCGGCCAGATGCGCCCCTGGTACGACCAGAACGATCTGGCCTTCGGCAAGCAGTACGAGAAAGAGATCAAGACCAGCGCCGCCGACACCGCCGGGATGATTGCCGTCATTTCGGACCTGTACAGCGCCCGCCCCTGGTGCCGGCTCGAGGCCCGCCGGGCCCGCAAACCCCGGCGCATCTCGAACACGAACGTCTGGCGGGTGCAGCCCGTGTTGGCGGTCTCTGCGGCGGGAAACCAGTGGTCGCGGGCCGTGCCGATGTTGGAGGGGGTCCCCCGGATCGGCTGGAATCCCCAGGATCATGCCGCATCCACCGAGATGATTGTCGACCGATTGGTCCTTGAGATGATGCTGGCGCACAACAACCGCCAGTTGGCGCTGCAGCTGCGACGACTCGACGACGAGCGCGAAGAGCAGATCGCCTACATCACCTGGGTTCCCGACACCTGGTCGCTCTTGGCGCTGCGCGACGAAATCAACGAAGAGTGGACCAGCCAGCGGTCCCAGGGAGAGGTCTCCGCAGCCGTCCCGGCTCCCTCGTCGCGGATCAACAAGATTGTCTACCCGGGCTATGGGCTGACGAAGTCCGAGCTGCGCGACCTCCAGCCCGCGATTGAGGCGTTTGGTCACCAGACCCGGCTGGTCAGTTTCGATGACCACCGGCGAGCCATGGATTACGGCCCCGATTCATTCCTTCGCTGGAATCACCACCAGCGCCGGCTGCTGGTGGCCCTCTCGACCGAGGAGGCCCCCGAATTGGCCGACCAGGGCTGCGGTGCCGAGCATTGCCACGAACTGCTGATCCGGCTGTCGACCCGCCTCATGAACGCCCACCAACGGGTGGCACTGAGCCTGGCGGAGGGAGAGTTGGGCTTTCTTCCCGGCACGGCGGCCGACAGCTCTCCCGCGCTGCAGTCGTCTCTATTGCTGGAGCGGCTGGTGGAGGTGACCAAGAGCTGGTATTCGGACCTGAAGGAGGCCGAGGCCGACGGTGTTCTGCCCCGGGACGCGCTGCCGACACATGACGTGAATGACGAGACCACCTGGCCCGCGGCGCATTACTTTCCCTGGCCCTTCTACGAGGGGCTCAACGCCGAGGAACGGGCGAAATTCGTGGGGTTGTGCCGGCTGCACCGCGTGAAGCCGTCGGATCTCTCGGACCTGGAAATGGTCCGGTTTTCGCCCCGGCTGGACAATCCCGAGTCGCTGTTGCGGCATGCCGACGCCCTGCGCGACCTGCGCAAACAGATGGCAAGACAATGCGACCTGCGGATTGTCTGGGGAGGGGCGATCTCGGGTGACCGCGGCTGGTGGCCGCGGGTGCTGGAAGAGGTCTACTGGACCCTCGAATACGGCCGGGCCGCCCGGAATCCGACTCCGGACCTGGTGGATGATCCGCCCGATCCCCGCCATCCCGTGCTGATCCTGGGAGGATTCGGGGGGTGTGCGCACCTGATCGCGAAGTTTCTGCAGGACCCCGAGGAACCGTGGCCCACCGGGCTCAAACGGCTCGACGTGCTGGGGCGGGATGGCCTGTTGACCGAGTTGGCGCGCGAGTCGCAGCAGAAAATGATGGACAACTGCCGCCAATTGTTCGACGAGTTCCGGAACGAGCTGTGGAACATCAAGCCGGTCAAGAAACCGCGCGACGGCGCACGACGGCGGGAAAAACCGCGTCCTGGCCGCCCGCCGGCGTTGATCCGCGGCATCCCCCGCGACCTGTTCATGCGGGCCTTGCGCGAAACCTCGCTGCGCGAAACGATCTCGCTGGTGATGACGGTGGTCGAACATCTGCTCGAGTCCTCCCACCGCACAACGGACAAAACCCGCGGGAGCTGATGACCCGCCACGCCCCGAAACCGTGCCCGCTGGGTGGGAGACACCGGTCGGCGAGACGAAGCGCTCTCCGGCCGACGGCACGCAGGGCCGACGGCAGACGCCCCGGGACGGCGTGCACCCCTGCGCACCGTGAACGGGTTTGGGGTATAACCACGGAAGACTCTACGAATTCCGGCAGTCGCCATCCTACATTGAGCGGAAAACGTCCGCGACATCCATCATGTCGGAAGAAACGCCCCACAAACGCCCCCACTCGGCGGTCACCCTGTATGTGGTTCACCATCCCGATTGCAAGATGGCGGGAGATCTTGCGGGAAAACTCTATGAATGGTTTCGGCTGGGTTATCAGACGGGGGATACGGGAAGTGTGTCGATGCCTTTTTGGATTCGTTGCCAGCTCATTAAGGCGGCCCGGGGAAATGAATTATCTGTCGCTTCGAATGGTCAACGCGATTTACCGAATCAGTTTCGGCTGAAACCCGACATCAAATTTTCTGATGCCCAGGTGAACATCGTGATCCTCCTGACGAGCCATGAACTGGTGCTCGATCCGGACTGGAGAGCAGCCTTGCTGTTGCTGCAGAAGGAGGTGGCGCTCAACCGTGAGGAAATGGCACGCAGTCGGACTCGGCGAAACGACGACCCAACGCGCCCCTCGCCGTCGTATCAAATCGAATTGCTTCCGGCAGTCCTGGATGACAGTTTCTACACCCTGACGCCGATCTATGAGAATCACAATCCGCTGCGCCTCTCGCATCTCGAATCCGACGAAGAGAAGATGGCGGTTTTACGGCGCGGTGTTCTCGAGATGACTGCCCGCACTGTGTCGGCCAGCCTTCAGGAGAACGCGTCCGGAACAGGGGAGATGAGAGTATTCTTGAGTCATGCGAAACGGGACGGTACCGCGATTGCCGAAGCACTTCGCGACGCGATTCGTCGGTTCGGCCAATTGACTCCATGGTATGATTCGAACGATTTGGCGATCTCCCAGGGTTGGACCAAGACTCTCAATGCCGCGATGGACAGCACCACGGAAGGGATGATTGCGGTGGTGACAGACGCCTACCCCACTCGCCCCTGGTGCCGGAAAGAACTGCAGACCGCCCGCACACCTCGGGAGTATCCGCCGAATCCATCCAGGATCCAGGCGCGATCCAAGGTCTTTGCCCTGCAGCCGGTGATCGCGGTCATGCAGCTGGGCAACAACTGGACCCGCGGCTTGGCCACGCTGGAGGGGATTCCCCGGGTCGGCTGGTTGACCACCCAACCGTTGCAGTCGATCGAGGGAATTGTCGACCGGCTGGTACTGGAAATGATGCTGCACAAGGTGCGCCGTAAGACCGCTCTTGATCTGGCCCTGCGGGCGAATGACCCCTCGGTGTGGTTTCTCACCTGGGTGCCCGATGGGTGGACCGTGGCGCAGTTGGCGAAGGAATTCCTCAAAATCAATCCCACAGCTTCGATAGAACATCCCGGCACATCCTCCACCATGGCCGACCGAGGTCTGACGATTGTCTACCCCGGAGTAGAACTGTCTCCTGCCGAAAAAGAGGATCTGGAGATTCAATTGCAGGCATTTGGCACAGAGGTCCAACTCCTGAGCTATCAGGAATGGGACGAACGCCAACTGCGGGGCAACTCCACAATCGAAACTGCGAATTCCTCCAGAAAACAGTCCCTGCTGATTGCCCTGTCAGCCGGCGGTGACCCCACAGAACTGGCGAGTGAAGGACTCCGGGTGGAACACGTCGATGAATTGTTTGAACGCGTTACGATGCGCGTCCTGGCGGCCGGACACCGCATCGCCTTCGGTGGCTCATTGAATAATCCCAATGCACGGCTGACTCAAAACATGATCGATACCACCCTGCGATGGAGGACTCAGCGCGACGAACAGCCGGTCGCCAGCGACGACGCCGAGTTGCCCCATGATTCCCAGCCGGCCAATGTCATCCAGCCGACCAGAGATTATCTCACCACACCCGGGGATTGGCCTCTTGTCAACTACAGTGCTTTTCCCCACGGCAATGACCTGCAGCCAGAACAGGAGGCCCGCTGGATTGGCCTGTGCCGAGTCAAGCGAATCACGCCCCGCGGCCTGGCGGTCTCCGATCAGGCGCTCAAGTCAGACTGCCTCGTCTTGCGCCGCGACCTTGCCAAACTTCATGCCGACGCACTCTCGAAGATGCGACGGCTCTCGAGCCGGCATGCCGATCTGCGAATTGTCTGGGGAGGCAAAATCCGCGGTGCATCGGGTTGGATGTCTGGAATCCTCGAAGAGATCGGGTGCTCACTCGAACAGCGGCAACCGGTCCTGATTATCGGTGCACTCGGGGGTTGTGCCGGTCTCGTCGCCAAATTTCTCGCCGATGTCAACCAGGCATGGCCAAAGGATCTTTCGCTCGCCGCGTGCAGCAACGACTCCCGGGATGCCTGGTTGAGTGCCGAGGAGCGCCGCATGCTCGAAACTCGGTTCAAGGGTTACCAGCAGCTGCTTATCGAGTACCGGGCAGAACTTCATGGTGATCTTCCCAAAGTCGCTGGGATCTCGCGCACCCTGTTGAAAAGTGCTCTCGACAGCAATCGCAGTACTTCCCAGATTCTGTCCGACGTCGAACAATTCCTGGCCGAGGTCCAAGCTGCCGGGTTGCACCGCTGCCGCACCCCCGCCCCACAACACGTCCACTCTTCCAGGGTTGTTCGGGGAGCCCCCTCGGCGCACCCCGGAAAATCCCGCCACCCCATGCCCAACCCCCGTCTCCGACAACAAATCGCCTTCGAAGCCGCCCGGCTCATGTACGAACGACAGGAGTCGGAGTACATGCGGGCCAAACTGCGGGCCGCCCGCCGCGTCTGCCGCGACTGGGTCAAAAACTCCGATCTCCCCAGCAATGCCGAGATCCGCGAACATGTCCAGCAGTTCGCCCGCCTGTTCGAGGGGGAGCAGCGCACCGCCAACCTGCGCGACATGCGGCTCGAAGCGCTCCGGCTCATGCGGCTGCTCGCCCGGTTCAAGCCCCGCCTCATTGGCAGCGTGCTGACCGGTTACATCCGCCACGGGTCCGACATCGACATCCATCTCTTCAGCGACAGCACCCTGCCCATCGAGTCGATTCTCGAAGAGGAGGGGCTGCCCTTCACCATCGAGAAAAAGCAGATTCTCAAAGCGGGGGCCGAGCGCGTTTTCACACATATCCACGTGGCCGACCGCTTCCCGGTCGAGTTCACGGTGTATGGCAGCCATCAGGGGAACGAACATTTCCGCAGCTCGATCACCGGCCAGCCAATCGAACGGGCCGACATCCCCCAGCTCGAAGAACTGCTGCGCCGCGAATACCCCGACCTCGCCCTCGAAGAGGAACTGACCGCCGCCGCCGAAAAGGTCGACCGGTTCCAGGTCTACCGCGCGCTGCTGCTCCCCCTGGCCGGGGTCGCGCAGAGCCGCGAGTGGCATCCCGAAGGAGATGCTCTGTACCACTCGCTGCAGGTCTTCGAGCTGGCCTGCGAAGAGCTGCCGTACGACGAAGAGTTCCAACTGGCGGCCCTGCTGCACGATGTGGGCAAGGGGATCGATCCGTACGATCACGTGCGCACGGGGCTGGAGGCGCTGGAGGGGTACATCACCCCCCGCACCCGCTGGCTGATCGAGCACCATATGGAGGCCCGGGCCCTGGCCGACGGTACCCTGGGGGCCCGCGCCCGACAACGCCTGGAAGCGTCGCCCGACTTTGAAGAACTGAAACTGCTGGCCGACTGCGACCGCCGGGGCCGCGTCCCCGGGGCCCAGGTCTGCGACGTCGACGACGCCCTCGACACCATTCGCGAGCTGGCACGGCAGTGCGGATAAAGACCGGGGGCAGTCGCCGCCGTCTGAATAAGACATCAGGGAAAAAACGTTCAGGCCCGAATCGAGCGCGGGAGTCCAGCGGCTTCCGCGAGGCTGTCCATGCACGGCAATTTCGGGTCCATCACTTTGGATTTTGACCCGGTGGGCGCTTTGGTCCTGTTTGGCCCGCCACGCCCCAAAGACAACGCACGGTGCGGCAACTCTCTCCCGGCGATGGGCTCATCTCCCGTTCCGCGTGCCCCGCAACGGCTCAAGACGGAATTCCCTGAGACTTCCGCATTGCCCCCGGTTCGCCATCGGGGTCTCGCCCGAGTGTCTTGTCCTGCACAAAACGCTCACGAGGCACGCCTCTTGAGCTCTGGCCAACTGGTCCTCTTTCAAGCGCCCCAGGGCACCCCCGTTGCCGGGACTTGTGCCCGAGTTTGAGGTGGTTATTGGTCATCCGCGCATTGGATCGCAATTCCGCGCGTTTGGCTGACCTGCGGACCGGTCTTTGTCCGATTCCCACCGGGAGAGCGGCCCACGCAACCCCCAAAGTCACTGGGTGTGCCGTGGGATGGCAGCGGAGCGCGACTTCCCGGCCGGCGCGATTTCCGTGTCCACCCTCCGGTCGTCCCCCCTGCAGAGAACCTCGTCTGCGAAGTCTGGGGAGTCTGGGTCACCAAAAAACGCCGCAGCCCGCACAACCGGCACCTTTGGTATGGAAAGATGGAGGCAATATGGGGTTTGGTAAAAACAAGTGGCTTGGGTGGAGTGGATTGGGTTTGTCGGTCGAACCTAAGTGGGGTTGGGGAGAGTGTGCTCCCCGTGTCGAAACAATGTCAGAGCGTTGTCAGTGGTCAGGAATCATCCCATGCGACTCCGAACTTCCTCCCCCGTGCTGATGGCCGTGCTGCTGGCCATTGGCTTCGCCGGGGAAGCGTCCGCCTGCTATTGCGGGGCGGCCAGCTTCAAACGATGTGCCAGTGCCTGCAGCACACCCAGCGAGGTCTGCGCCCCTCCCGTGCGCCTCGTCACAACCTACAAGACAGTGCAGGAGACGGTCTGGGAGCCCGAGACCTACACCTGCAAGAAGACGGTCTTCGACACCATCTGCGAACCGGTTCCGCAGCAGTGCACCAAGACCGTGTACGACACCTGCTACACCGAAGAACCGTACACCGTCTGCCGGCCCGTCTACACGACCCAGTACCGCGAAGAGCAGTACACCGTGTGCCGTCCGGTCTACCAGACCACGTACCGCGAAGAGCAGTACACGGTTTCGCGTCCCGTCTACGAGACCCACTACCGCGAAGAGCAGTACACGGTCTGCCGTCCGGTCTATCAGACCCAGTACCGTGAGTGTGCCTACACGGTCTGTCGTCCGGTCTACCAGACCCTCTACCGCGAAGTGCAGCAAACCCACTTCCAGACGATCCGCGAAACCCACTACCGCACCGTCACCCAGACCACCTGCCGGCCTGTGACGGAGACCAGCTACAAGACCATCTGCACCGGTGATTGGCAGACCACCACCGAGACCATCCCCGGCGCCACCTACCAGGTGACCGTCCAGGATCCCGGCCAGTGGGTCTTCGATCCCTGCACCTGCTGCTGCTGCTACGTCCCCGGACCCTGCCGCGTCGAATGCCGGCAGTGCCCCCCGACCATCTGTCACAAGAAGGTCTGGGTGCCCCGCACCGAGCAGGTCCCCGTGACCTGCACCCGGTGGGTCTCGGAAGAGCAGACCTGTCAGGTCCCCTACACCGTCTGCAAGCAGGTCCCCTACACGACCACTCGCAGCGTTCCCTACACGGTCTGTCACATGGAGCAGCAGGTCTGCCGTCGCCAGATCCCCTACACCACCTGCACCATGACCACCCAGGTCTGCACCCGTCGGATCCCCTACCGGACCTGCCGGATGGTGACCCAGGTCTGCACCCGCCGGATTCCCTGCACCACCTGCACGATGACCACGCAGGTCTGCACCCGTCGGATTCCCTACTCCACCTGCCAGATGGTCAGCGAGACCCGCACCCGTCGCGTGGCTCACTGCGTCCCCCGGCAGGTCAACTACACCACCTACACCTACGTCACCCGTTGCGTGCCCCGTGAGATCTGCGTGACGCAGACCCGCTGTGTGCCCAAGACGGTCTGCCGCCAGGTTCCCGTCACCGTCTGCGTCGCCGATCCCTGTGCCCAGCCCGCCGCCCAGACCGCGGCCCGCTGCGGTCGCTGATCGGCGACCGGCTGGAATCTGACCGATTCCACCACTGTTCGACGCCTGCAGGGGGTTGGTTCTCGCCAACCCCCTGTTGCGTTCTTTGGGATCCGCTTCCCGGCCCGGCGGTCTACTGGCTCACCCCTGCCGTGCCCCGCCCCGCGATATGACCCTCCCCAACGCCTCGCGCACCCGGGCCACCTCCAACGCCGCGAAGCAGGCGTGCCGACGCTCGCCTGTGAACGGACATTCCTTCCGATAGCTGGCCGCACACTCCACAGTCGTCGCCACCAACGCGTGCGCCAGGTCACCCCCCGTTGCGGACGGCGTTTGTGCCGGCACCTGTCCCAACGGCACCGGTCCCGACTGCACCGGGCTCGTGCAGGTGAAAAGCCCCACCACCGGCGTTCCCAATCCCGCCGCGAGATGCATCGGCCCCGAGTCGTTCGACAAGACGGCATCGACCCCCCCCAACAGCGCCGCCAACTGCTTCAGCGACGTCTGCCCCGCCAGGTTCAGCACCCGGGTACCGCTCCCCGCCAGACCGTCGGCCACCCCCTGCGCCAGCGGCAACTCTCCCCCCGAACCCACCAGAATCGCCGTCCCCGCAATCCCGCGCAGGGCCTGGGCGAACTGGGCCGGGGGCCAGCGTTTGGTCACCCACGCCGCCCCGGCATGCACCGCCACCACCGGCCGCGGCAGGCCCTGCAGTTGTTGTTGGGCCCAGTCATGTTCCTGGGAGGACAGCGCCAGTTCCAGATCCCGCGGCACATCCCCCAGCCCCAGCCACTCGGCCACCCGCCAATACCGCGCATGGGCCGGCACCGCGCGCTCTGTCCCCGGAACCAGCCCCGTACACGCCAGATGCGACCCTTCCCGCGCCGTCTGCAAACCGAGCCGCAGCCGGGCCCCCGTGACCCGCGTCATCACCCCCGTCCGCAACAGCCCCTGCAGATCGAGCACCAGGTCGAACCGGTGCGAGCGCAGGTCCGACAACAGCCGCAGGTACCGGGTGAAGCCCCCCCGCCGCTGAAACGGAATGGTCCCCGCCAGCCGCGGCTGAGCGCTCAGCAGGCTCTCGAACTCGCGGTTGATCACCCAGTGCACCGTCGCCCCCGGCCAGGCGGTCTGCAGCACCCGCGCGAGGGGGAGAGACTGCACCACATCCCCGAGAGCACTGGGCTTGATGACCACGATCCGCCGAATCGCCTGCTCCCGCA
>CAIOTJ010000108.1 GCA_903861195.1 uncultured Planctomycetaceae bacterium
GACGAGATCTTGAATGTCGGCCGACATCACCAATTCTTCGGGAGTGCTCCCCCCGGCCACCTCGCCCGGTTCCTTGCGGGTGGCATCGAACCCCAACGCCTGACCCAAATCGGCCGCGGCCGAACCAGTTCCCAGCAGCCCCCCATCTCCCGCAACAGTTTCGCCCGCACCAACGGGACTTGTCCCTGACTCTCCAATCCCGATCCCGGACGGAGCCGGATCGGGATCGTGTGCGGGGCCGTGGTAGACCACCGTGTCGCGTCCCGGCAGACAGTGCAAAGACACAGCCCTCCAAACCGCATCCGCGTCGTGCACATTCACTCCCGCGTCGACCACCACCACCAGCCGCGTGAGCAGTTGCGGGGCGAGCCCCCACAGCGTCGACAGCACCTGGCGGGCCTGCCCGGGCCGCGTTTTGCGAATCGCGACAAACAGGGTGTTGTGCCGGGTTGCCGACCGGGGCACACTCCAGTCGACCACCTCGGGCAACAGTTTGCGCACCAGGGGTAACGCCAGGCGAATGGCGGTCTGGTTCAGCCAGTATTCCTCATGCGAAAACCGGCCGAAGACACAGTGGGGGACCACCGGATTCGCCCGCTGCGTCACGGCGGTCAGGTGGACCACCGGTCCACCCGCCCGCGTACGGTAACATCCCGTGGGAGCGGCCAGGGGTCCGCTCCGTTCCAGATCGTCATGCGGTTCGATGTGCCCTTCGAGAATGACTTCGGCCTGGGCGGGAACCTCGAGCTCGATGGTACGGCACTTGACCTGTTGCAGAGGTTGCCCGCGCCACAACCCAGCGGCCAACAGGGGATGCCACTCGGGGGGGACCAGCGCCCCCTGGGCCACCAGGCTGGGAGGAGCCCCGCCCGCCACAATTGCCAGCTCCAGCCGGGTCCCGGCACGCCGATGCTGCCGCCACAGAGCCAGCAGCCGGTCTTGCGCAGACAGGGGGATCAGCAGGGAACGATCGTCGCGCGCCACAACGTCCAGACGGGAGGCCAGCACACCCCCCTCGACCGTGCGGGCGAGAACCAGGGCGTTGGTCCAGCTCCCCCGTTTTTCACGGGGCCAACTGCGGGGAAAGGGCAGGTCGGCCAGACGGATGTCGGACCCCAGCCGCACCACCTGCTGGCAGGGGGCATTGCGGATCGTCTGGGGCTCAAATTGTGTCCAGACGTTCCCCTGGGCGACCTGTTTCAGCTTGTCGAACCACCCCCCCGGTCGATCGGGCTGGGTCAACGACTGGGCCCGGACGACCGCTTCTTCGAGCGAGCCCAGCCCCAGGGCCCGGCAGATGCGCCATTCGCTCCCCAGCAGGTTGGTGACGATCGGCAGCGTCGCGCCCGCGACCCGTTCGAACAGCAGGGCCGGTGAGGGGGCCATCGAACGGCAGACGCGGTCGGTGATCTCGGCGATCTCGAGATCGGGCTGGACTTCGGCCCCGATCCTGAGCAATTCGCCCCGATCCTGGAACTCACTCAGCAGTTCCGCCAGATTCTCGGTGGTCATTGCGAGTAGCGTAGTCCGCCCCTTTCCGGGGAACAAGCCGGTCTGCCGCCCGCGAACGTCTTCGTTCCCGTCACGCGAAACTGCGCAAGCCAAAACAATAAGATTCATATGATCACTTATTTTGTCAGCCGAATCAAAAAACTCAACCCAATCGATACATCCTGCCGAAAAACCTTGTCGGATGGGAACACCCCGTCCTTGGCACGCTCACCGGACCTCCGGAGGCCTCACGAGATTCCACTGGAATGGATGTTCATCACCAGCCCAGCGGGAGGATGGCAGCGCATTCCCGGAAAGGTGACCTCCCCATCATGCGTTCGGTGTTGTGGCGTACCGGTTGGCTGGCGTGCTGTATCGCGGCGGCCCTGTGGCTGTGTGGCGGGAGTTCTACACCCGTGCGCGGGGCGGACGATGCGCAGCCGTTCTTCCTCGGGGACGATCCCGGCCCGGACGAAGAAGACGATGCGCAGACCGGTGGGGCACCGGCGTCTGAGGGGGGTCCCATCGACCAGGCGTTCTCGCCCGAGATGCGGGCCGAGTTCGACCGGATGAAGCGCCGGCTCGACCAGCTTGAGCAGGCGGACAAGAAACGGACCGAGGCGGACCAGAAGAAAAAAGCCGACGAGGCGAACCAGAAGGACGAGGAAAAAAAGAACAAAGAGGCCGAGACCCGCCAGGCCGAAGACTGGCAGGACCTCTCCGCCGACAAGTGGAACGTGAAGCTGGGGGGGCACATCCAGATGGAGGAAATCCTCTGGCCCAGCGCCTCCGATTCGATCCAGGGGGCGCAGAATTACTTCGAATTCCGGCGTCTGCGGCTGGTGGCCGATGGTCAGGGCTATGGCGTGTATGACTTCCGTCTGCAGATGACCCTGGAACCCCCGGTCGTCGCGGAAGCCCAGCCCGGCCAACTGATTCCCGAGGTCAAAGACGCCTATTTCTCCATCAATGAGATTCCCCTGATTGGCCGGGCCCGGATCGGCAACTTCTTCGTGCCCTTCGGTCTCGAGCAGGTGACCAACGACACCAACAATGTCTTCCTGGAACGGTCGATTCCCACACAGGGGATCTTCACTCCCGACCGCGAAGTGGGCATCGCCGCCTACAACTGCACCGAAGACCAACGGGCGACCATCTCGTACGGCATCTTCCTCGACAGCATCTCCGAGTCGCTCAAAGAGCGCATCGACGACAACCAGGGGTACCGCATCAGCGGCCGGGGGACCTGGCTCCCCTATTACGACGAATCGTCCAACGGGCGGTATCTGGTGCACACCGGGATGGGGGTGCTCTACACGCAAGACCAGGATGGGGTGATTCGCGTGCGGGCCCGCCCCGAAATCCACGAGGGCCCCCGCCTGATCGACTCGGGCAACCTGGCGGCCGGGTCGGCCGTCGTGGGGAACCTCGAAGGGGCCATCGTCTGGGGACAGTTCACCCTGCAGAGCGAGGCATATCTGGCCCAGGTCAACCGCTTCAACGGCCCCAACAACATGCTGCACGGGGCCTACCTGCACGGCAGCTGGTTCCTGACCGGAGAGAACCGCGTCTACGAACGCTTCGGGCAGCACGGGGCCCAGTTCGGCCGCCCCATGGTCTACACCAACGTCTTCGCCACCCCCGGAGGACTGGGACTGGGAGCCTGGGAACTCAAGTCGCGCATCTCGTACCTCAGTCTCAACGACGTCCACAAGGGTGTGCTGACCGACTACACCGTCGGCTGCAACTGGTACTGGAGCGAGCGGGTCCGCATCATGTGCGACTGGATCCATCCCATCACCACCGCCAGTACGGTGTTCGGGGCCACGACCTCGAACATTCTCGGCCTGCGGTTCGATTTCAACTGGTAAGCGCGGGGCCTGTCATGCCCGGCCCCGGCTCCTCTTCCCCGCTCTGCATTTCGCGACGAGGTCTTTCCATGAATCTGCGCCGTTTCTGCTTGCTGTTTTCCGCGGCCCTGATGCTGGTGGGCCTGGGGTGGGCCCCCACGGCGGCGTTCACCCGCTGCTGCCAACTCTGCGGAACCCCGTCGTGCAGCAAGGTCTGCCGCCTGGTTTGCGAAGAGAAGAAGGTCTCGGTCACCTGCTGGGGGGTCGAAGACGAAGAGTTCTGCGTGCCGGGGCGCGGAGTGAAGGTCTGCACGCACTGCGAAGAGGTCTGCGAGTGCCAGGACGAACCAGGAGAGGTGCAGTCGCGCCCCAAGCTGTGGTCGTGGCGGGAATGGCAGCCGTGCGGTGACCCGGAACTCCGCACCAAGCGGAAGCTGATGCGCAAGACCGTGGTGAAGAAGGTTCCCACCTACAAGTGGGTGGTGCAGGACCTGTGTGAAGAGTGCCGGAACGCTCCCTCCACGGATCTCCCCCCCGTCCCCGCCGCCGATTTCAAACAGTCCAAGTCCGCGGAACCCAGGGACAAAGAATCGAAGTCGGCCGCGTCGAAACCAGCCGGGCAGCCGAAAGCCCCGGCCGACGCCAAGGGGAAGGCGGCCGTGGGAGCACCGCGGGACCCGAACCGAGCGGCCCACGATTGACCCGGGGATGGCTCGCGAAAGGGGGCCCGCACAGACCAGCGGCCGCTTCAGGAGGGGGGCCAGGACGCGGCGGCATCCGCCGCCGCGCGGCGCCGCTGGCGGGCATCGACCAGCCGCTGGATGACGTCGAAGAAAATCGGCGTCAGGAAGATGCCGAACAGGGTCACCCCCAGCATCCCGGCGAAGACCGCCATGCCGAGGGTCCGTCGCATTTCGGCCCCGGCCCCCTGCCCCACGACCAGCGGCACCACCCCCAGGATGAACGCCAGCGAGGTCATGATGATGGGGCGCAGTCTCAGCCGGCACGCCTCGAGCGTGGCCTCCCGCGTGGGGACCCCCAGCTCGCGGCGCGCCCGGGCGAACTCGACGATGAGAATGGCGTTCTTGCACGCCAGCCCCACCAGCACCACAAACCCCACCTGCGTGAAGATGTTGAGGTCGTGTCCCGCCCAGCGGATCCCCACCAGCGAACAGAGCAGGCACATGGGCACCACCAGAATCACCGCCAGCGGCAGCGACCAACTCTCGTACTGGGCGGCCAGCACCAGAAACACCAGCACCACCGCCAGCAGAAACGCCTGGGTGGCGGTGCTGCCCGCCGCGAGTTGAAACAACGCCAACTCGGTCCACTCCGAACGCATCGACTGCAGTTGGTGCCGGTCGGCCAGCTCGGCCAGACGGCTGATGGCCCGGCCGGAACTGACTCCGGGGGCGGCGTCGGCCTGGATCGCGGCTGAAGGATAGAGGTTGTATCGCAGCAGCATCACCGGGCCATTCACCTCCTTGACCGACAGCACCGCTCCCAGGGGAACCATCCCCCCCTCGCGGTTCCGCAGCCGCAGGCGGCGCATGTCTTCTATCTGCATCCGGAACCGGGCGTCGGCCTGCACGTTCACCTGCCAGGTACGTCCGAACCGGTTGAAGTCGTTGATGTAGAGCGAGCCGAAGCAGATCTGCAGCGTCGAGAAGACATCGCTCATCGAGACCCCCAGCGTTTTCACCGCTGTGCGGTCGATCGACAGCGAGAGCCAGGTGGTGTCGGCCCGGAAGCTGGTGAAGGCGTCGACGAGTTCCGCCGAAGCCGCGGCGTCGGAAACGATCGCCTGGCTGGTCTGCTGCAGCGTCGACAGCCCCCAGTTGCCCCGATCTTCGACAATCAGCCGGATGCCCCCCGCCGTCCCCAGGCCGTCGATGGGCGGGGCCCCCAGCACGTTCACCACCGCCTCGGACCGCTGCGACTGGAGGCGTTCCCGCAGATCGGCGGCGATTTTGTCGGCGGTCAGTTGTTGGGGGATTCTTTTGCCAAACTCATCCAGCATCACGTAGAGGGTGCCGAAGTTCGAGGCGTTGGCCGTCAGCAACACCGAGTTCCCCCCCACGGCGAGGGTGTGGCGGACACCGGGGACCTCGGCGGCGAGGCGTTCGAGATCGCGCATCACGCGGGCCGAGCGGTCGACCGAGGCCGAGTCGGGCAGCCGCACATCGACCAGCAGGTAACCCTTGTCTTGCTGGGGGATGAACCCGGCGGGGCTGGTGACGAACAGGTGCCGGGTGTAGAGCACGAGTCCGAAGTACAGCAGCAGCACCACCCAAGAACAGCGCAGCAGTCCCCGGACGATCCAGACGTAACCCTCCGTCAGTTGCTCGAACCCGCGGTTGAACGCCGCGAAGGCCCGGGCCAGTCCTCCGTCGAGTCGGCCCGCCAGCAACCACCCCACCACCCCACTGGCCACGGCCAGGCTCCACCGCCAGGAGGTGGGAACCGCGTCGGCCATTCCCAACCAGGCGGAGACCTGGGGCGCCAGCCAGGGCCAGGCGAACTGCCAGCCGGCGAAGGCCACCAGACCGGCCAGCAACGGCCGGGGCAGCACGCGCGACCGTCCCGTGTGCCGGCCGCCCGCCTGCTGCGGCTCAAGCAGCAACACCGCCAGCGCGGGACTGAGCGTCAGCGAGTTGAAGGCCGAGATGACGGTCGAAATCGCGATGGTCAGGGCGAACTGCCGGAAGAACTCACCGACGATGCCCGAGATAAACGCGCAGGGGACGAACACCGCCGAGAGGACCAGCCCCACCGCCACGACGGGTCCCGCCACCTCGGCCATCGCGTCGAGGGCGGCATGGCGGGGGGACTTCCCTTCGGCCATGTGCCGTTCAATGGCCTCGACCACCACGATGGCGTCATCGACCACGATGCCAATCGCCAGCACCAGCCCGAACAGGGTGAGGGTGTTGAGGCTGAACCCGGCCGCCACCATGGCGGCGAAGGTTCCCACGATGGCGACGGGAACGGCGACCAGGGGGATGACGGCCGCCCGCCACCCCTGCAGGAACACCAGCACCACGAGGGCCACCAGCACCACCGCGTCGCGCAGCGAGTAAAACACCTCGTTGACCGACTCCTGGATGAAGGGGGTGGTGTCGTAGACGATCGCGTAGTCGATGCCCGCGGGAAACCGTTCCTTCAGCTCGTCCATCCGCTGGCGGACCTCCCGGGCGGTCTCGAGCGCGTTGGTTCCCGGGAGCTGATAAATCGACAGGGCCACCGTCGGTTGGCCGTCGAGCGTGCAGACCTGGTCGTAGGCGAGCGCCCCCAGTTCGATCCGGGCGACATCCCGCAGCCGCACCAGACGCCCCTCCCCATCCGACCGCACGATCATGTCGCCAAACTGTTCCTGGTCGCTGAGGCGGCCGAGGGTGTTCATCGTGTACTGGAAGACCTGGCCACTGGAGACCGGGGGTTGGCCAATCTGGCCGGCGGCCACCTGGGCGTTCTGCTGTTCGATCGCCTGCACGATGTCGCTGGCGGTGAGGTGCCGGACCGCCAGCCGATCGGGATCGAGCCAGACCCGCATGCTGTAATCGCGCTGCCCCAGGAAGGCGATGTCTCCCACCCCATGCAGCCGCGACAGTTCATCGCGCAGCTGGATGGTGGCGTAGTTGCTGAGGTACAGGTCGTCGCGGGACCCGTCGGGCGAGAAGAGGTTGACGATCATCAGCACGCTGGGGGACTTCTTCTTGACCGTCACCCCCCGGCGGCGGACCAGTTCGGGCAGAATGGGCTGCGCCAGCGCGACCCGGTTCTGCACCATGACCTGCGCCAGGTTGAGATCGGTTCCCGGGCGGAACGTGATGGTCAGGCGGTAGGTGCCATCGTTGGTGCATTGCGAGGCCATGTAGACCATCGACTCGACGCCGTTGACCTGCTGCTCGATGGGGGCGGCCACCGTGTCGGCCACCACCTGCGAGTTCGCCCCGGGATAGACCGCCGAGACCTCGACCGTCGGCGGGGTGATCTCGGGATACTGCGTCACCGGCAGCACGAACAGCGCCACCGCGCCGGCCACCGTGATGACGATGGACAGCACCGACGCGAAGATGGGGCGGTCGATGAAGAAGCGGAAGAACATCGGGGCAGATCAGGTGGAACTGGTTCCCAGCGCGCCGGGACCAAGATCGGAAGGAGTGGTGATGGGGACCACGACGGGAGCCACGGCCGGCGCGGGGAGTTCGGTCTGGACCTCGGAGCGCAGCTCGTGCGGACGGCGGCCCGGGGTGGGGCGAATCGCCGCGGCCCCCTTCCGCACTCCCCGGACCAGCGGCCGCCAGAGAAAACCGAGCCGCAGCACGTCGAGCAGTTGTTGCCCCCAGCGGCCCGGCCAGCGGTCGCGCAGCGCGGGCCACTCGGCGAGGTGATCGATCACAAAGAAAAACACCGGCGTCAGAAAGATGCCGAACAGGGTCACTCCCAGCATGCCGCTGAAGACCGCCGTCCCCAGCGTGCGCCGCATCTCGGCCCCCGCCCCGCGGGCCACCACCAGCGGCACCACCCCCAGGATGAAGGCGAACGAGGTCATGAGGATGGGACGCAGCCGCAGTTCACAGGCGTGCAGCGTGGCGGTCCGGCGGTCGGCCCCCGCCTCGCGGCGCAGCTTGGCGAACTCGACAATCAGAATTGCGTTCTTGCACGCCAGGCCAATCAGCACGACGAACCCGATCTGCGTGAAGATGTTCACATCCATCCGGGCCCAGTCGACCCCCAGCAGCGAGCACAGCACGCACATGGGAACCACCAGAATCACCGCCAGCGGCAGCGACCAGCTCTCGTACAGCGCCGCCAGCACCAGGAACACAAACCCCACCGACAGCCAGAACACGAACATCCCGGTGTTGCGCGAGATGCGTTCGAGGTAGGTAATCTCGGTCCATTCGCCCGTCATCGAGGCGGGCAGCTCGGCCTCGGCGAGCCGTTCGAGCATGGCGATCGCCTGCCCGGTGCTGTAACCAGACGTCACGTTTCCCTGGATGGCGGCGGCGGGATACATGTTGTAGCGGGTCAACACCAGGGGACCGCTGCGCAGCTCGAAGTTGGCGACCGAGCCCAGGGGAACCATTCGTCCCTCGTGGTTGCGCACCTTGAGGCGGTGGACGTCGGCCAGGTCGTCGCGGAAGGTCGAGTCGGCCTGCACGATCACCTGCCAGGTGCGTCCGAACCGGTTGAAGTCATTGACGTAGCGCGAACCGAGGCAGGCCTGCAGCGTGGCGAAGACGTCGGCCAGCGCCACCCCGTGCTTGAGGCATTTCTCGCGGTCGACGTCGGCGTAGAGCTGCGGCGAGTTCGACTTGTAGACCGTGAACAGCCCCGTCACCTCGGGCTGCAGGTTACCCAGCCGGATGAGCTCGTCGGTCTGCCGCTGCAGGCCGGGCAGGTCGAGTTCACCCCGCTGTTCGACCATCAGCTTGAAGCCCCCCGCGCGGCCCAGGCCCGAGACCGCCGGCGGAGGGAAGACATTCACGACCGCCTCGGGAACCTCCTCGGCGATCCGGCTGCGCAGGCTGGTCATGATGCTGTCGGACGACTGATTCCGCTCGGCCCGTTCGCGGAACCCCTCGAGAATGATGAACATCGACCCGAAGTTGGACCCGTAGGCGCTCAGCAAAAACGAGTTTCCCGCCACGGCGTTGACGTTTTTGACCCCCGGGGTCGACAGCACGATCTGCTCAATGCGGCTCATGATGGCGCGGGTGCGCACGGCGGCGGTCGAGTCGGGCAGCTGCACGCTGGCTACGAGATATCCCTTGTCCTGCGTGGGGATGAACCCGGTCGGCAGGCGGCGGTATTCCCACTGCGTCAGCACCAGCAGCCCGCCGTAAACCAGCAGCACCAATACGGGGACCCGCAGCAGCTTCCCCACCGCGGCCAGGTACAGGTTGGTCGAGAGGCGAAACCCGCGGTCGAACAGCCAGAACAGCCAGCCCAGCGAGAAGTCCAGCAGCCGGGTGAGAGGATCGCGTGGGGCTCCGGGAGGGCGCAGCAACAGCGCCGCGAGGGCCGGGCTGAGGGTGAGGGAATTGATGGTCGACAGCAGGGTCGAAACCGAGATGGTCAGGGCGAACTGCCGGAAGAACTGCCCGACAATTCCCGACACGAACGCGCAGGGGACGAACACCGCCGAGAGGACCAGTCCGACGGCAATGACGGGGCCCGAGACCTCTTCCATCGCCTGGATGGCGGCCGCCTTGGGAGCCAGGCCCCGTTCCATGTGGTGTTCGACCGCCTCGACCACGACGATGGCGTCGTCGACCACGATGCCAATCGCCAGAACCAGCCCGAACAGGGTGAGGTTGTTGATGCTGAACCCGGCCAGGGCCAGGGCCGAGCCGGTCCCCACGATCGCCACGGGAATGGCCAGCAGGGGAATGACCGCCGCCCGCCAGCCCTTGAGGAACACCAGCACCACGAGGGCCACCAGCACCACCGCATCGCGCAGTGCGTGGAAGACTTCGAAAATCGATTCGCGAATGAAGGGGGTGGTGTCGTACCCGATCTCGTACACGATGCCGTCGGGGAAATCGCGCGACACATCGCGCATCTTCTGCTGGATGAGGTTGGCGGTTTCCAGGGCATTGGCGTTGGGAAGCTGGAAGATCGCCAGCCCCACCGTCGGCTTGCGATCGAAGCGGTTGGCGATGTCCTGGGCCCGGGCCCCCAACTCGACCCGTCCCAGATCGCGAATGCGGATCTTCTGCCCCCGGGGCCCGACCCGCACGATGATCTCGCCAAACTCCTCGGGCTCGATCAGCCGGCCGCGGGTGGTGAGAGGAATCTGCACCAGCCCACCCCCCTCGGTCGGGGGCTGCCCCACCTGCCCGAGCGAGATCTGCATGTTCTGTTCGCGGATCGCCCCAATCACATCGCTGACCGTCAGGTTCCGCACCGCCAGCCGGTCGGGATCAATCCAGACCCGCAGGCTGTAGTCGCGCTGACCGAAGACCAGCACCTCGGCAATTCCCGGCAGCCGGGCCAGTTCATCACGGATCCGCAGCAGGGCGTAGTTACTGAGGTGCAGCTGGTCGTACCGCCCATCGGGCGAATTGAGGCTGACGGTCAGCAGAATGTCGGGCGAGCGTTTTTTGGTGGTCACCCCAATCTGCCGCACCACGTCGGGAAGCGCCGGCTGCGCCAGGGCCACCCGGTTCTGCACCAGCACCTGGGCCAGGTTGAGGTCGACCCCCGGTTTGAAGGTGACGGTCAGCGAGTACGACCCGTCATTGGTGCTTTGCGAAGACATGTAGAGCATGTCTTCGACGCCGGTCACCTGTTGCTCGATGGGGGCGGCCACGGTCTGGGCCACCACCTGGGCGCTGGCTCCGGGGTAGTTGCAGTCGACCTGGATTGTGGGGGGGGCGATGGTGGGATAGGGGGCCACCGCGAGATTCCGTGCCGCCAACCCTCCCGCGAGGGTGATCAGAATCGACAGCACCGCGGCGAAGATGGGGCGATCGATAAAGAAGCGGGACAACACGGCGGGCGATCTTCAGCGGTGGGAAGGAAACAGTCCGCGGTTGAGCGGCAGGTGGGAGGCGGGAGTGAGCGGGGGAGCTGGTTTGGATGGGACCTTGCCACCCGAGGGGCCGGCGGAAGTTTCCGCGGGAGTTCAGCGGTGGGGTTGCGGTTGGGGGGAGGAGGAGGATCCGGTCTGCGTGACGGCGGGGGTGGCGGGTTCGGCGGGACCGCGCACCACCACTTCGTCCTGGGGACGAATCCGCTGCAGATTGCTGACGATCACCCGGTCGGCCGACTCGAGCCCCGACAGAATGACCCGCTGCCCCCCTTCGCGCCAGCCCACCTTCACCCGGCGATATTCGACCTTGTTGTCGGCATTGGCCACGTAGACATAGCGCTCTCCCTGGTCGCTGGCGAGGGCCTCTTCGGGAATCAACAGGGCGGGTTGCGGCTCTCCCACGGGAACCCGCAGCCGCACGAACAGTCCGGGGGCCAGCATGCGGTCGGGATTCGCGATCTCGGCACGGGCCAGCAGGGTGCCAGTCGAGGCGTCGACCTCGTTGTCGACGAAGTTGAATCGCGCCTGCAGCGACGATTCGTCCTCGTCGGCCAGCTTCACATCGACCACAATCTCCCGGTCCCGGGCGGAAGCCATTTTCCCCGCGCGAATCAACCGTTGCAGCCGCAGTACGGTCCGCTCATCGACATCAAAATAGGCGTGGATGGGGTCGAGCGCGACCACCCGCGCGAGGGGGGTATGGTCGGCCTGAACAAGGTTGCCGGGGTCGACCAGATGCCGGCTGATCCGCCCGGCGATCCGGCTGGAGATCTTGGTGAAGCCGAGGTTCAGCTCGGCGAGGTCGTGCGCCGCCCGGGCCGCCGCGAGGCCCGACTGTGCCTCGGCCAGGTCGAACGCGGCGGTCTCGTAGTCTTCCTGCGAGATCGACTGCCGGCTGAGCAGGTTTTTGGCCCGCGATTCCTGCCGGCTGAGTTTCTGGACCCGTGATTCCAATTGGGCGACCAGGGCGACGGTGCGGTCGAACTCGGCCTGGTACGGACGGGCGTCAATCTCGAACAGCGGCTGCCCGGCCGCGACATCGTCGCCATCCTTGAAGAGCACTTTTTCGAGCTCCCCGCTCACCCGGGCCTTGATCTCGATTCCCTCGGCCGCCACCAGTCGCCCCGCGAACTCTTCATGCTCGACCAGCGTGCGGGTTTCGGGCAGGCGGACATCGACCTCCAGGGGCTTTTTGGCCTGGGCGGCGGCCGTCGGTGCGACGGGCCGGCAACCAGCGGGCAACGCCAGCAGGCACGCGAGAGAAACAGCGTTCCAACAGGTTGATCTGAACATTCGCGATGTGGCCGGGGGAGGCGCTGGGCAAGGCCGCTTCGGGGAGGAACGATTGATCTCGGGAAAGAACCGGCGGACTTCGGAAGCCGGCCCCTCGAAAACAATCGCCCGGCCCCGATCAAGGCGAGGGGGGCCGGGCCGAAGAGAGTCGCCGAAAGCCGCGGGCGGCTTAGTGATCGTGATCGTGCTCTTCGTTCCCGTCGGGGAACGAGAAGGTGATTCCCTTGAACTCCTGGTCGCCAATCTTGACCGCTTCGAGGGCCGCGTCGAAGTGCTTGGCTCCCTGGAGCGCCTCGATGCGCGCCGCGAACTGGTTCGCCTTGCCGTCCTTCGGTTCGACCGCCGCCAGGACCACTTCCTTCGCCTCGGGAAGTTCGTCCCCCTCCTTTTCGATCGTCACGGCGATCTTGAGTTCCGTCTGGGCGATCGCCACCGGTTCCTGGACGTGGGCGTCGTAGACGTACGCGGTCAGTTCGCCCGTCTCCTGATCGAGAACAAATTCGACATGCGCCGTCTCTTCGCCCACCACCACCAGCGCCCCGCCATGGGGAGCATCGTGGTCGTGGTCGTGATCATGATCGTGATCGTGATCGTGATCATGGGCTTCGGCCGTCTGGCTCGGCCCCTTCTGGGCTGTGCCGGGCCCAGCCACAGGGGGAGCGGGATTGCACCCGACCACCGCGCTCAACGAGCACGCTCCCACCACCACACCGGTCCGCCACCACTGTTTGCCGCCAACCCGAACCATCGCATATTCCTTGTTCAAAGCACGTTTCGCACGGGGCGAATGACAGTCCATCCTGGTTGGGGCCAGGAGCCATTCCCCCGAGATTTTACCCGTGGGGGACCGCTGTGCCGAGGGGTGATCCCGCGAGGAGGTCTCCCGTCGGGAAGGGACTGCACTCACCCCCCCCCGGGAAACAGTCCAGCGGGGCGACGGGGAATGACCCCCACCCCCCCGCTGCATGTCGACCCCCTGCCTGCCGCTGCCTGACTGCTCCGCTGCCTGACTGCTCCGCTGCCTGACTGCTCCGCTGCCGGTCTGCTCCGCAGGAAGTCTACCGGGCTCCCGACAGACTTCGCTGCGGACACTCCTCGCGGTTACTTCGCCACGGCGACCGCGGGAAGTCCCGGGGCGGCGGTGAAGGTCAGCAGGCCCTTGGCGTCTTCGGCGTTCCAGACCCGCACTTCGCCATCCCAACTGCCGGTGACCACCCGCTTCGACGCGGGGTGGAAGGCGACGCTGTAGATCCAGTCGTTATGGCCGGCGAAGGCCCGCACTGCCGCACCGTCGGCCAGCTTGTGCTCGCGGGCCTGCTTGTCGGCACTGCAGCTGAAAATTCGCCCATCGGGGCTGACCACCACCCGGTAGACTTCACCGCCGAATCCGCCAATTTCCCGAATCTGCTGGGCGTTGGCCGGGTTCCACACGCGAATCTTGTTGTCGCGCCCCGACGTCAGCACCTGCTGACCGTCGGGCGAGAAGGTCACGCCGTAGACCACCTCGGCATGGGCCGGGAAGGTTACCAGCGAATCCCCCGTCTTGGCGTCGAACAGCTTCGAGGTTTTGTCGCGGCTGGCCGAGGCGAGCTTGGTGCCATCGGGAGACCAGGCGATGTCCATCACCCAGTCGGCATGGTCTTCAATCAGCAGTTCCTGGGCCCCCGTTTCGACGTTGAACACACGGATCGAACGGTCGGCACTGCAGGTCGCCAGACGCTTGCCATCGGGGCTGAACGCCACGCCAAAAATCGAGTCGTTGGTGGTGGTCACATCCCGCACCAGGGTGCCATCGGCGGGGTTGAAGAGCTTCACTTCTCCCTGCTGGCCGGGGGTCCCGGCAGCGACCGCCAGCAGCTTGCCGTCGGCGCTGTATTCGATGTCGTAGGTTCGCTCGGCCACATTGGTGATGCGGCGGGTCAGCTTGCCGTCGGCGGCGTTCCAGAGAATGACCTCATGGTAACCCGAGCTGGCGATCTGGTTGCCATCGGGGCTGAAGGTCGAGGAGGTCACGGGAATCGGCACCCGGTACGCCTCGGGGGGCATCGGCTGGGGCAGCTTGGGGATGATGGTTGCGAGCTGGGCGGTTTCCTTCATTCCCGCGTCCAGCCGGGCCCCGTTCTTGATCCACTTGCGGATGGCGGCGATCTCTTCCTTGGTGAGGGGGTCGGCATCCTTGGGCATCAGGCCGTCTTCAATCTGGGCCAGCAGGTTCGAGCCTTCGGGATCGCGGGCCAACACCGCCACACCCTGCTCGCCCCCCTTCACGATGCCGTGGAAGGTATCCATGTTGTAACGCCCCTTGGCGCTTTGGGCGTTGTGACAGGCGATGCAGCGTTTGGCGAAGACCGGGGCGATTTCCTTCGAGAATGAAACGAACTCGCCAATGCCCGCGAGAGCGACTTCGGCCGCCTTCAGGGCGGTGGTCGACTCGGCGACGACGGCGGCGAGGGCGGTTTGGGCCGCCTCAACCTCGGTGCGGGCGGCCGCCACCTGGGCGTCCGCCTGCTTGGACGCTTCGACCGATTTGGGGAGGTTTTCCTTGATCGCGGCGAGAGCCGCCTCGGCCGCTTTGGTGGCGGCGAGTGCGTCGGCGGCCACCTTCTGGGCGGCGGCCAGTTTCTCGGCAGCCCCCTTGTGAGCCGCTTCGGCATCGGTCGCCACCTTCACGCTGTTGGCGGCGGCGGTGGCGCTGTCCGTGGCATTCTTGGCGGCATCGGCGGCCACATTGTCGGCCAGCACCTTGAGCAGCCCCACCCCCTTGTCGGTGGGGGCTTTCTCGGCCGCGAGCTTCGCGGCCGCGGCCGTGTCGGCGGTGGCCTTCGAAATCGCCGCGGTGTTGGCCGAGAGCGTTTCAGCCGCCGTCTTGGCATCGACGGCAGCCTTGAGGGCGGCGGCGGCATCGGCGGCCGCCTTCTCGACCGGCTTGGCGTCTTCAGCCGCCTTGTTCGAGGCGGCGGTCTTCTCTGTCAGCGCCTTTTCGGCAGCCGCCTGCTCCCCGGTCAGCCGAATTTCATCGGCTTTCGCCTTGGCCAGAGCCTGGGTCGCCTGCTTGACCTTCCCCTGGGCGTCGGCCACCACCTTGTCGGCGGCAGCTTTTTTGGTCAACGCCTCGTCGGCTCCCTTCTGGGCCGCTTCCGCAGCCGCCGCCTTGGCGGGATCCTGCTGTGCCCGGGCGGGGGCAGGAGAAACAACCAGCCAGCCAGCGGCACAGAGGATTAAGGACAGCTGGGCCAGGTTGGTTCTGGCACGCTGGCCAAGCCAGGCGAAGAGGGGGGACATCATGGCTCGATCTCTTTCCAGGGGTGGGACAAAGGGGGGTGATCTGCCTGATCAGGTGGTGTCGACGATCCACGAGCGAATCAATCGAACCTCTGGGAGGGATTGTCACCACAAATCCTAACGTGCGACCTGTGAGGCACGCCAGACAATGGATCAAAAAATCCCTGCGCCAGATTCTGAGGGCGAACTGCCCGATCACCTCAACCCATTGCACCGTGGAACCCGCGAAGGGTTCACAGACCCGAAAATCGGAGGCGATTCCCGGAACAGACTCCGGTCGGTCTGTGCAACCCACCGGTCTGTGCAACCCACCGGTCTCTGCAACCAGTCGGTTTGTGCATGGGAATGGGTTGGGACTGAGGACGATTCGCGACGGCAATTGCGCAAGCGGTGCCGCGACGCCTCCAATCCGATGTCTCCCCAGGTCCCGGGCTTCCCCGGGCACGGCCCCCTTCCAGGCGCGCACGATGAGCGCCAAGGGAACCTTGCCAATCGGCCGCGAACCTTTCGTTCCGGCCGATCTACCCCAGCAGTGGGACTTCCTGCCCCGGACATGTCCCACGCAACCAGCCTCTCCCAACAGGTCCGGGCAACCACTGTTGCCCAGACTCCGAGAGCGGCCGATTCCGCACCAACGTCATCCCTTACGATGTCGGATTCGAGCGCGCATGCGGCGCTTCTTACGCCCCAGTTTTCGGCGGCCTTTCCCCGTTTTCTTCACACCCATGCTGAGACTCCCACTCCTTCTTCGCGTCTGACTGGCAAACTGGTTCGAAACTGACGGTTGTTCCACCGGTGCCGCCCCGGTACGCTGCCCCTCTCTCAAGCAGAGACTGGCAGGCGTCTCCGCATACGTGCGGAAACGGCCATCCTATCGACTCCCCTCACCTCTGAACAGCCATCCCGAATGCAATACCGTCGACTGGGTCACTCTGGCGTCCAAGTCTCTCCACTCTGCCTCGGAACCATGATGTTCGGCGGGCCCACACCCCCTGCCGAATCGATCCGCATCATGCACGACGCCATTGACCGCGGGATCAATTTCTTTGACACCGCCAATATCTATTCGGCGGGAGAGTCGGAACTGGTCGTTGGCAAGGCGCTGGCCGACCGCCGCGAGAAAGTGGTGCTGGCCACCAAGGGCCGCGGGCCCATGGGGCCCGGACCCAACGAATCGGGGGCGGGGCGGCTGCACCTGCGGCGTGCGCTCGAAGCCAGCCTCTGCCGGCTGCAGACCGACCATGTCGATCTGTACTACATCCACACCCCCGACTACGGCACCCCCATCGAAGAGACTCTGCGGGCCCTCGATGATTTCGTGCGCGAGGGGAAGGTTTTGTACACTGCCTGTTCAAACTTCCGCGCGTGGCGGCTGATGGAGGCGTTGGGGGTCAGCCAGCGGCTCAATCTGCACCGCTTCCAGGCGGTGCAGCCGCTGTACAATCTCTGCAACCGGGATATCGAAGTGGAACTGCTGCCGTTGTGCCAGGCACACGGGATCGGAGTGGTCAGCTACAGCCCACTGGCCCGCGGGATTCTGTCGGGCAAGTACCGGGTGGGAGCGGCGTTTCCCGAGGGAAGCCGGGCGGCCCGGGGAGACAAGCGGATGCAGCAGGCCGAACTGCGCGACGCCAGCTTCCAACTGGCCGAGGCGTTGCAGGCACACTGCCAGTCGACGGGGCGGGTGCTAAGCCAGTTCGCTCTGGCCTGGTGCCTGGCGAATCCGATTGTGACCTCGGTGATCATCGGACCCCGCACAGCCGAGCAGTTTGCCGACAACCTGGCCTGTCTTGACCTGGTCTGGACCGCCGAAGATGAGCGCGCGGTTGATGCGTTGGTTCCACCGGGAGAACACACGGGGAAGGGGTTCCAGGATCCCGCGTATCCGGTGCTGGGGCGTCCTGCCGTGGGGTAAATCGCCCTGTCTTCGAGGTCTGCCACGCGGCGACGCCCAGTCAAACCTGGGGAGACCGGGCTGATCCAGCCAAGACCTGGAGAGAGCCCGCAGCTCCTGCCCATCCCAGCGGTTTTCGCGATCTGGCGTGATGGGAGGGGCGGATGGCCCGAATCAACCTCCAGGGAGAGAGGCAGGGAGGGGGCACCTGGCCGGGAAGTCGGGATCGCAGATTGCAAAAAAAAGAGGAGCCTGGCAAAACCAGGCTCCTCGAACGCTTGTGCCTCAACACCCGGCCCGAAAGCCAAGTGCAGCAGGATTAGCGGGCGCGACGGCGAGCGAAAACCAGACCGGCAACCGCGAGGCCAGCCAGAGCGAAGGTGCTAGGCTCGGGAATGGCGGGAGGAGTGATCTGCACCACGTCGTAGGTCAGGTTCGACAGGAAATTCGCCCCATCCACACCGAAGGACTGGGTGTCGAAAGTGACCGAGGTCGTGCCGGCCGTGTGGTTATTCGTGTTGCCGGTGCCACTCTGGTTAATCGTGTCGGAAAATCCAACGGTCGTCAGAGTGGTCGTTCCGCCGGTGCTGTTCCCCAGCACGTCGTTCTGGGAGACGCGGCTCTGAGAAATCGTGTTCGTGCCGGAGTTGACCGTCACGGTGAAATTCAGCGTGAAATTGTTCGAGGTGTTATTCAACCCGGCCAAATTGAGCGAGTGGGTCAACCCGTTGTCGACAGCGGTGATATTGACGCTGGCGTCATCCAAACCGGTGTAGCTGTTGAGGGTGAAGGTCTTGTCCCCAGCCACAATCGGAGTGGCCAACCAACTTGCAGCGGTGTTAGCGAAGGCGGGCGACGCGACCGCCAAAACAGCCAAACTCAACAGAAACTTCTTCATCAGACAAAACTCCCTCAAGAGAAACGAAAGGAAACAAACTCTGAACGAATCGGAGAGTCTGTCGACGGGCCATTGACAGCCAGAAGAGACAGACCTTCCCTCACCACCACACACCCAAATCCTCGGATGCTTCCAACTCTCCACCAGCGGTCGTAAGTCACGAGGCGACGAACCCGCAACGTCAACAACCCCAGTGCAAACCGCAACAGAAACACCCACTTCCCATGCCAAATCTCCAGTCCGCGAGTGACTGAACAGAGTTCGGCATCGAAACTCTGGGAAGGCTTCAGAGGACCTCTCCGCATCGGACAGCCAGCCAGCAAATCAGCCAGGGAGCACCACAGCCAGAGGCACACCCAGGGAATGCGCAAGTCAGAATACATCGGCAGCCACAGCCTTTCGGATGTAGTTGAAGCACATTCTGACTTTACGAACAGCGTTTTAGCTCGGGGCATCTGGATTGTCAACAGAGAGTAGCTTTTCTTACAGAGCGCGACCGATTCCGTCTCTTATCGACAGAAGCCAGGGCAACACTTTGTCGAATCGGGGGGATTTGAGGACATTGAGTTAAGGTTTCTGGTCGGGCTGCACACGCGAACTGGTCCCGAGACAGTTTGCGGGTTGTTGCCCGCTGGTCCCCCGTTTCGTCAGCCCCCTTTGGCTGGCCCCCTCTGGTTGCCTTTGGCTGGCCCCCTCTGGTTGCCACCTCCTCGGGCCGCTTCCTGTGGATTTCAGAGCCGACCCATGCAAAGAGCCGACCCATGCAAACTGTGTTAAAACCGTACCGCGCTGACTGACTTGCTGCGATTCCCACAATCCCCCTTAAGAATCACGCCGCCCTCCTGATGCTTCAGGCGATGTCTCATCATCGAGTCGTCTGGCAGATTTGAATTTTACATGAGTTATGGGGAATTCCGGATGTTCCGGAGATCCTGGGAATGCTGGCCTCTCTGCGGATTCCCGGCTCGTTCCCCTCGCGCGACTGGGCTTAACTCGTTCGAGACGACTGACTTCGTTCGCCGGCCGGAGGACAACAACCGGCTTCTGGGGGGTGACAACATCCTGACTGTCGCAGTCGGTCTTGCCGCAGTCGGTCTTGCGGCAACCACCCCCATCGTGATAATCCCGCCCCATGAACAGCGGACTCTCCCTCAGGCCCGGCCCGTTTCCTGCGCTGGACACGGTCTCTGGAACTCGCCAGAGGGAGATCGCCCGTACATGTCCCCCGGAACGGATTCCAACAGGTGACCTCCCATGTGGTGCAGCCACTGCCAGAGTGAAGTGCGGCCGGTGATCAGCCTGGCGGGCAATCCCCCCCGCTGCAGCCTGTGTGGATTCGAGTTCACCGGCGCGACGGCTCAGGGCCGGACTGGCGGCGAGGCCACCTCCCAGCCCACCCCGCCCGAATCGCAGCGGCCCCGGTTGAGCCCCCAGGATCTGCTCGCCCGCTGGGCCCGCGAAGAGACACTCCCTCCTTTTGAATTGGGATCGGGGCAACCGGCCGCCCCGCCCCTCGCGGGGCCTCTCCCGCCCGCTCCCCACGCGCCTGCCGTCGCCAGGGGCCCCGCCGTCGCCCGGCTCGATGCCTCACACCCCTCTGGTCCACAGCCCGTCACACTGCCCGAACAGATCGCCGCGGCCCCCCCCACGGCCCGTGTCGCAGCCCCGCATTTTTCGCTGGGCCCGACTTCATCCGAGCGCCCCGTTCCCTCCTCAATGACGGGACCAACAGGCCACGAAGCCCCAGTCCACCCGGCCCCCCCCGCATCCCGACCCACGCGCCCCGCGGATCGGGACGACGAAGCGGGACCGGTGGAATTCTCGGAGGTTCCCGCGAGGCATTGGCATGGGTCCCATGCGGCGGTGCGTCCACCGCATTTTCCCTGGGAGCCGGTGCCTCTGCCGCGTCGGGCGTCGCGCTCCTGGCAAGCCGCGGCACAGATCTTCGTGCTGGTGGGGGTCGTCGGTTTGGCCACGGGGACTCTGGTGTTGATCTACACGCATTTCTGGGCGCCGGAGACCGACTCTCTGCTGCCGCTGGGGTATGTGATTGCCGCCTGCTCCCAATTGGTCCTGCTGCTGGGAGTGGTGCAGCACATCTCTCTGGGGCTGGAACAAGCCGAGCAGACGATGACTTGGCGGGTCGCCCGCCTGGGAGAACGGCTCGAACGGGTGGAGGCGGCCGCCGGCCGGGGGACTGGAGAGGACCACCACTCCCCGGAATGACGGGGGGAAGGGGCCGAATCACCTGCCATCGCGCGCCAAACGGGGGAGGCCGAGGGCCGGGGCGATCGATCACGCGGGGAGCGTCTGGCGTTCGGGACGGGTATGGGGCCGAGACGGGAAAACCCCCACAGCAGCGGAGCGTACGCAGCGACCACGGGGAGTTCGGGAAGAGTCCGGGGCACCCATCCAGCGCTTCCCCGCGGAGCGTCATTTCCGCGCGTTCCGAGAGCGGAGTTTTGGGAAAACTGTTCATCGAAACCCGTTCTCATGGAATTGCGATGAATCAAAATCTGACCACAAGGGCATTTGCCACGATCCCAATCGTAAAATTCGTTATAACCGGCCGGGGGATGAAATATCACAAAGAGTTTGTCCGGTTTTTCAACTGAAGATCTACCAACTACAGTGCATGCTGCACGAGACTCTGAAAGAGATCGATGCCGGGACAGAGTGGGACTGGGCGTCCACTGTTCGGCGGTCTGTTGGGGTGTCGATCTGCATCTTGCGCTGACAACTTTTGAGAACCTGGGCCAGGACCTGTTGGCCCTTTCGGAAAAATGACCCTGATGGATGTCGCTGCGTCCCCGCACAAATGGATCGACTGCTCCAATAAACCTGGTACTTCCACCGAAACCGCCAGTCCGCTGGCAGTCTCGCTGATCGTTCCCGTCTACAACGGCGGGGGGGCCTTCGAGGATTGCCTGCGGAGTCTGCGGGCCATGGTTCCCGCGGTGACGGAATGCATTGTGGTCGATGATGGCTGCAGCGATGGTTCGGCCGATCGGGCACGTGCGGCCGGTGCCCGGGTGATCTCGACGCCCCGGCCCCGCAGTGGTCCGGCGTTGGCCCGAAACCTGGGGGCTCAGGCGGCCAACGGCGAGTGGCTGTTTTTCGTCGATGCGGATTGCTCGGTGCACCCCAATGCCCTGGAGGTGGCCCTGAGGAACATCGAGGCCCATCCCCAGGTGGCGGCATTGGTCGGTTCTTATGATACCCGGCCGACGGCCCCCAACCTGTTGTCGCAGTACAAGAATCTGGCCCACCATCTGACCCACCAGGCGGCCCCGGAGGAAGGGTTTACGATGTGGGGGGCGTGCGGACTGATTCGTCGGGATGTCTTCTGGCAACTGGGGGGCTTTGACGAAAATTACGGCCGGCCCTGCATTGAGGACATTGAGCTGGGCTACCGGCTGGCCGAACGGGGACATCGGATCCGGATGTGTCCCGACCTGCAGGTGACCCATCATAAAGTCTGGCGGCCCTGGGGATTGCTGCGGACCGAAGTGTTGGACCGGGCCGTTCCCTGGAGTGAATTGATCCTGAGCCGGGGGCAGATGGAAAACGCCCTCAACATCGACCGCCGGGCGCGGGTTCGGGTCGCCCTGTCGGGCCTGTTGCCGGTGCTGGCCCTGTTGGGGGTGTGGTGGCGGCCGGCGTGGGGGCTCTGCGCGTTGGGGCTGGGGTTGTTGTTGGCGCTCGACTGGCCGCTGCTGGCGAAACTGGCCCGCCTGCGGGGGAGTTGGTTCGCGGTGCGGGTGATTCCCTGGCATTGGTTCAGCCATTTCTACTCGGGAGTGTCGTTCGCGCTGGTCTTGTTCCGACGGGCCTGGAGGAGGCTGGGCCAGACGGCACCGGCGGAGATTGTGAACCCCGCCCCCAGCGGATTGTCCGAGACGACCCAATGAGCGGTCCCCCACCGCGGTTCTCCGTGATCATTCCGACGTTCAACCGGGCGGATGAGATCTGCGGAGCTCTGGAAGCACTGGGGCGGCTGAACCCGCCTCCGGGGGGGCTGGAGGTGGTGGTGGTGGATGATGGCAGCCTCAGTCCGCTGGACTGCCTGATGGAACCGCATCGTCCGCGGTTGGCGATTCAACTGCACCGGCAGAGCAATGCGGGGCCCGCCGCCGCCCGCAACCAGGGAGCCCGTCTGGCGCGGGGAGAGTTTCTGGCCTTTCTCGACGACGACTGCCAGCCCGAGCCCGACTGGCTCTGCGCTCTCGACCAGGTGTTCCAGCAGCAGCCCAACGCGCTGTTGGGGGGGAGAGTCGTGAATGGGCTGAGGGAAAACGTCTACTCGGTCACCAGCCAGATGATTGTCGATTTGGTCTACCGCCAGTTCAACCCCACCCCGGAGACCGCCACCTTCTTCTGTTCGAACAACTTCGCGATGCCGGTGCGGCGGTTTCTTGAGCTGGGGGGATTTGATGACCAGAACTTCCGCCTGGCGGGGGGTGAAGACCGAGACTTCTGCGCCCGCTGGAGACAGCGGGAATGGAGACTGCGGTACGTGGAGGACGCAGTTATCCGTCATTACCACCGGATGAGTCTGGGTAAATTCTGGAAACAGTGCTTCCATTACGGCCGGGGTGCTCGGACTTACCACCGGCTGGAGAAACTGCGGGGGGAGAATTCGCTGGTCCGCGACTCGGGACTGCACTTCAACCTGCCGCGGAGGCTGTTCCCCCTGTGGCGGCAGCTTCCCTGGAGATCCCGTCTCGCGACGATTCCCCTGCTGGCGGTCTGGCAACTGGCCAATCTGCTCGGTTTTTTTTACCAGGGCTGGCTGGAACAGCGCGGGGCCAGATCCCCAACGGCTCCGGATGCCGTTTGACCCCCCACCGTCATGCAACGCCCGCTCTGAAGCGGCACTGCTGAACCACTTCCTCTCTGAACACCCACCCGCATGCCTGCCTCCCCTTCTTCCCCCAAACGAGTCGCGATTATTGGTGCGGGTCCCGCCGGATTGACGGCCGCCTGGCAACTCTCCCGCGCGGGGGCTCCTGTGACGGTTTTCGAGGCCGATCCGCACCTGGTGGGGGGGATCGCCCGGACCGTGGAATACAAGGGTTTCCGGTTTGACATTGGCGGACATCGGTTCTTCTCGAAATCGCAGGAGGTTGAGGAACTCTGGACCGAGCTGCTGAAGGACGACATGCTGCTGCGGCCCCGTTCTTCGCGGATCTATTACCAGGGGAAGTTCTACACCTACCCGCTCAAGGCGGGAGAGTCGTTGCGGAACCTGGGCCTGCTGGAATCGGGTCGGTGTGTCGCCTCGTATGCGTGGGCCCGGTTGTTTCCCGTGAAGAATCCCCAGTCTTTCGAAGATTGGGTTTCCAACCAGTTTGGCCGCCGGTTGTTTGGGATCTTCTTCAAAACCTACACCGAAAAGGTCTGGGGGATGAGCTGCCGGGAGATCTCGGCCGACTGGGCCGCCCAACGGATCAAGGGGCTGTCCCTGGCCAGTGCGGTCTGGAACGCCCTGTTCCCCCAGAAGGGGACCGGCGACCGGTCGCAGACGGTGAAGACCTTGATCGACCAGTTTCGCTATCCGCGGTTGGGACCGGGCATGATGTGGGAGGCCGCCGCGGCCAAGACCCGGGAGCACGGGGGCGAGGTGCGGATGGGCTGCCGGGTGACGGGGCTCGAGAAACAGGCGGACCGCCCGGGCTGGCAGGTGCGGTACGTGGAGGGGCAGGGAGCCGAAGAGGTCTTCGAGGCGGAGCACGTGATTTCGTCGGCCCCCCTGCGGGAGTTGGTGAAGGCCATTCGGCCGGCGGTCTCGGCCGAGGCGCTGGCCGCGGCGAATGGGTTGCGCTACCGGGACTTTTTGACGGTGGCGCTGATCGTACGCCCCTCGCGCCCGTTCGACGACAACTGGATCTACATTCATGAGCCGGGGGTCAAGGTGGGACGGGTGCAGAACTTCGGGAGCTGGTCCCCCGAGATGGTTCCCGACCCGAAATTGGCCTGTTACGGACTGGAGTATTTCTGTTTCGAGGGGGATGGCCTGTGGTCCATGTCCGACGCTGACCTGATTGCCCTGGGTTCGCGGGAACTGCAGTCGTTGGGGTTGGTGCGGGAGGGGGATGTGGTGGATGGCCACGTGGTGCGGCAACCGAAGGCCTACCCGGTGTATGACGACGACTACGCCCGCCACGTGGCGGTGATTCGGGACGAATTGGAGGCGCGCTATTCCGGACTGCACCTGGTGGGCCGGAATGGGATGCACAAGTACAACAACCAGGATCACTCGATGATGACGGCGCTGCTGGTGGCGCGAAATATCCTGGGGGGGAGGACGCAATACGACGTCTGGCGCGTCAACCAGGATGCGGAATACCATGAAGAGGCGAGCCGCGACGGCGACGACCAGACCGGGCGTCAGGTGCCGCGCGCCCAAGAATTGCGTTCGTGACCGGGCCGGGGGTTCAGGGGGCGGCTGAGGACGGCCGCTCACCAGACGTCTGGCGCGGCCGGAGGCGGGTTGTCAGCGGCGGTTGTGCGGGGGACCGGCCAGGTGCGGGGAGGGTCCCATGAACCGGTCGCAGTTCGGGCTGGAGTCTCTCGCCCAGTTGACGTCCCGGGGGGTGATGCTGGCGGCGGGATTCGCGCAGTTCCTCTACCTGACGCGGACGCTGGGCCCCGCGGGGTACGGGCTGTACTCGGTGGTGTTTTCGCTGACTCAATTGGTGTGCCTGTTGGTTGAACCCGCCACGGCCAGCGGATTGGTCTCGATGCTCGCCGGGCATGCCCAGGGTCGGGAGTTCGCCCGGACCTGTGTGCGAATCGCGCTGGGCCTGGGAGTGCTGTTGACGCTGGCGATGTGGGGCCTCGCCCCGCCAATTGCCTGGCTGCTGCAGACGCCCGAGTTGGTGGGCCCCCTGCGCTGCCTGGCCCCCGTGGTGCTCTTGCAGACGCTGTCCTGGCAAAGCGCGCTGTGCCTGTTCGGGGAAGGACGCTGGTATGCCCCGGCCAGTTCTTTCTCGCTGATGTGGCTGACTCGTCTGGTGGCGGGATGGGCCCTGGTGGAGAGCGGCTGGGGGGTCCTGGGGGCGGCGGCGGCCATTCCACTGAGTCTGCTGATTCAATTGGTGGCCAACCAATTGCAGGGCGCCTTCTGGGTGTGGCAGACCGGAACGATGCCCTTGCGGGATTGGTGGGCCCATTCCCGGCACCTGGTGACGGGATCGATGCTGCACAACGCATTGTTTGGCGCCGAATTGCCGCTGTTGAAACGGTTTGTGCCGGTGACCGACGCAGGACAGTATGCCGTGGCCCAAAACCTGGGACTGCCGGTGCAGACGGCGGCACAGTCTTTGATGCCGCTGATCCAGCAGCGTCTCGCCAAAACCTGGACCGCGGGCCAACCGGAGCAATTCCGGTTGCTGAGTCAACTGGGGATCCGGCTCTGGATCTGCGTGGGGGTGGGGGTTGCCGCACTGAGCCCGCTGGCGAGTGAGCTGGGGCGGCTGATGTTTGGGTCGCGGTATGAGTCCTCGGGCCGGGTTGCCCAAATCCTGCTGTTCGATGTGGGGTTACGCCTGTTCCTGATGTTCAATCTCCACACACTGGCCGCCCAGCAACGACGCGAACCCATTTCCCGGATGTACCTGCAAGCGGCGCTCCCCCTGTTGCTGATGCAGGCGTTGGTGCTGGCCTTGGGCGGCCGCTTCTGGACCGGTGACGTCTGGTCTGGTGAGTTCTGGTCTGGTGAACAGGCCAGTCAACTCCTCATTCTGGGTGCGGGAAGCTGCGTGGTGCGCTCGCTGGTGCTGGCCTGGTTATCATTTGCACATGTCCGGACGGAGCTGTCGCTCAGCTTTCCCTGGCGCACGCTGGGCCGAGCCCTGGCGGCCGCAGCGGTTGCCGCATGGTTGGCCACCCGCGTTCCCGGGACCGGTTGGGCCGTGCTCGGTCAGCTGGCACTCCTGGCGGGCAGCTATGCCATTCTATTGCGTTTTTTGGGCGAATCGGTGAAAATCCAAAACTGAACTCATGAACACATTCCCACAAAGGAACAGTCATCCGGCCTCACCCCGAGAGGACGCAGTTGATGACGGAACGTTGTCTGGCGACTGTGGGGGTCCCCACGACAGCGCGGGAATCTGGGGAGGACCGGCGTGCGGTGGAATTCAGCAGACTCGGGAAAAAACTTTTAACAGATCCATCATAATCCCTAAGTAATTCCCCGAGATGGTAGTCAGGGGCAAGTTTTCTGGCTTCACCACTTGACCCACTGGCGATAGACTGCTGATCTTCTGGCAGGCGACTCTGGAATAACGATCCAGGGTGTGGTGTGAACCGGATTGGAGTGGACGGGATTATGTCGGTGGCTTCCCCGCGAAGAATTCTGGTGACTGGTGGTGCTGGTTTTATCGGCAGCCACATTGTTGGCCAGTTGTGTGAGGGGGGACATGTGGTGGGGGTCCTCGACGACCTCTCCAGCGGGTTTGAAGAGAATCTCCCGCCGGGGGTCCATTTCTACAACGTTGACCTGAAGCAGCGGGCGAAGCTCGAACATGTGCTGCAGGAGTTTCGCCCCGACACCATCTGCCATCATGCCGCCCAGATTTCGGTGAGCCGTTCGGTCAAGTCTCCGTCGTGGGATGCGGAAACGAACATTCTGGGCTGGCTGAGTTTGCTGGAAGAGGCCTGCCATGTGGGGGTCCGCCGGGTGGTGTTTGCCGCTTCCGGGGGAACCGCGTATGGCGAGACGCAGTTGCCGGCCACGGAAGATTGGGTCCCCTCTCCGACTTCGCCCTACGGCATCGCCAA
>CAIOTJ010000109.1 GCA_903861195.1 uncultured Planctomycetaceae bacterium
AACGCGACCGCCCCGGCAACCGCAGAATGATTCGAGCTGGGTTGAGGCGTCGGCGACCGGCTCGCCGTCCACAGTCCCATGGTCATCGCGAACACGATGGCCACCGAGAGGAACGTACGGGCGATCCCCGCCAGCACGCCCGGTTCATCATCGAACCCGTCCTCGACACCCGCAGCCAGCGCGTGAACCACCGGGGTTGGAGCCCCGGCGGCCGAAAGACCGTCATGGCTCGCGGCACCACAGAGGATCGAGTCTGGGTCAACGCCGCAATCCATTTGCCCGGCCGACACACTCCCGAGTGACGAATCGGCACGGAGCCTGTGGCTGCTTCGACCGACCACAGCGGCCGCCTGTCGTCCCGCATAAGACAGCGGACGGGCGAACTCGCACAGCGTGGGGCTGAGTCGGCTCATGAGGGGCATCGCGGCAGTCGGGATGGCCGGGTGGTCGGAACGGAGGTCATTCTGCACCGTGGTCGAGGACTGGTCAACCGGGTGTGCCGGGTGGTCGGGGTCCACCACGGGCGGTTCGGGCGGAGCGCCGTGGTGATTCAACACAACCGCAGTGTGCTCAGCGACGACAACACGGCAAACGATTGGAACCGACAGGCGCGAGGGTGTGCTGCACCAAAAGCGTTGCCAGTCCCGAAATACACCCCTTTCTGAACCTGCTTTTCTACCTTAACCTCTGGTCCAGTTTCCGGGGTCCACCGTATGGACAAGACTGCGAAGCCTGTCTTGAGCTTCGCGGCAGCGACGCTCTTGAGGCAACCCCCAACAGATGCGCTCAAGATGAAGTCATCGTCGGTTGTAGATTAGATTTCATCGGAATACGAAGTCTCCGAACCGCTTCCACGACCTTGATTCCACCACGTTCAGTGACAAGCGTTCCTGAAAGCTCAGAGTTGTTTCGTCCAAATTCCCTGAGTCGCTGGCGACCACCGACCATAAACCCTAGTTCTACCGTATCGCTGATCGGACTGCTGATTCCAGGCGATGAATGGCCGGTATTGAGTTGTGGGAAATAATCGGAGGCCTTCTTGTCTGAAGCATTTATGTCGATTCTGCCTCGACACTCCCCATCCGCAGAAACGACCAATCTATCACTTTGACCAACCCATAAGGAATCCGTCCCCTGCGCGTCTCGATAAGATCGACGGCAGGTAGAGATTATCTGGGTTCCAGATGGCAAATCTGTACGAATGACGAAAATCACAATTGGACTTTCATCACCACTGACGTTCAGACTTACATCAAACCGACTGCACACGATCATAATCTGTCATCTCCCATATTGACGGCCACCGAGGGAAGACCGTGGCAACTCCGAGAGAAACAGGTGTCAGAACATGTTCTTGACACCTGTTCTGTCCGGCTCCTTCAACTCCGCAGTCGCCCTTCAATCACACAAGGCAGTGTTGATGCAGCTGCTATCTCAGCAAATTCATCGAACGAATCGGGAGGGCAACTACCGCTCGTTACATATCCGTACTCTCCATCCACAAGCATTGAAATCCTTTGCAGCTCACTTTCGATCGAACTTTTGGGACCGCCGATTCCCACAATCATCCGACCGTCACTCGTAAAAAAGAGCATGACTTGCTCCGGCTCGTTGACGGATTGGCAATCCCAATACACGGAATAACTTGAGTCGCAATCTTTTTCGAGGCGTGCAATCAATTCCGATGGGGTCTTGTAGATGATTTCTGGCTCGTCTGCGAACTCAGGATACGGGTAGTCTGCCGCAGCTTGTATTCGGCTTTTTCCAACAGAATCCAAAAACACGTCCGCAATCTCCTTCGAGCGACGACGACATAGAATGTAGATTTCTGTAGCGTCCATCGTGTCACCTTGCCTTCCCTGCACTGATGAAGATCCCGTCCAGCGTCTCGTAGTAGTAATACTTTGTCCCGTTGAGCCAAGCTTCATAGAACTCAATGTCCACGGACTGACCATTAAACGGCTTCTTGGGCGGATTAGAAATCTTGGTCCCGCTTTGTCGAATGTATCCAACGATGCTGTTGAACTGAGTCCGCAGCGCTTCTGCGTTCTTCTGACTCCAAGCAGGTAGTCCAAGCTCTTGGGCATGTCGAGAATACGAATGCTGAAAAGCCTTTCGTTGAGCGGCAGTCATCTGCGCCCATGGAGTCGCATGCCCGATTTGCGCTATGACACCGTTGCCTGGCACCCCCGCCGGATACGCATTATGCACCAGCACCCCGGCGGTCGACACGTAGTACACGTGCTCGGCGTCGACTTCGAGGTTGAACACCGCGACGGGGGGGCCGCGGCGGGGGGT
>CAIOTJ010000110.1 GCA_903861195.1 uncultured Planctomycetaceae bacterium
ACGCAGCACTTTGTGCTGCTGGACGACAGTGGCTCGCAGCTGGACCGCTCGGGAGAGCAGACCGCTTTCGACGCCGCCCGGGATATCATCCGCCGGATCGCCGCCGAGGGGGAACGCCAGCCCGACAGCCAGACCCTGACTCTGGTGCGCCTGTCGAATCCCGAACAGCCGTTGTTCACTCGTGAGTCGGTCAATCCCGATTTTGTCTCGCGGCTGGAAGCCGAGCTGCGGACCCTGAAGTGCACGACCCGTTCGCTCGACCTGGCCGAAGGGTTGGCAGGGGCGCGACGGCAGTTGACCGAACAGCCGGGAACCGCCCGCAATCTGCACGTGATCTCGGACTTCCGGCGGACCGACTGGGACGACGACGCGGCGCTGTCGGCCGAGCTGAAGCAGATCGATGCCGACGGGATCTCGGTGAATCTCGTGCGGACGGTACCCGAGTGGCATGGCAATCTGGGGCTGACCGACCTGACGGGAGCGATTGATGTGGCGGCGGCGAACGTCCCGTTGCGGCTCGCGGCCACTGTACGGAACTACGGCGAGCAGTCGGTGCGGGACGTGCGGCTGTCGGTGCAGGTGGATGGGCGGCGGCTGCCGCTGTCGGAGGCGATCGAGACCATCGAGCCGGGTCAAGAAGTGGTCCGGCAGTTCGACGTGAAGTTCGAGCGGACCGGCCCGCACGATGTGCAGGTCTCGTTGCCGGCCGACGCTCTCGAGCAAGACAACCACCGCTTCCTCTCGATCAATCTGCCCGAGGCGAATTCGATTTTGATCGTCGACGGCAATCCGTCGGCCAGCGAGGCGTTCTACCTGGCCGATGCGCTGGCTCCCGCCCCGGGAATCACCGGCTTCGCCCCGTCGATCGAGACGGTCGAGTACATCCGCCGGCACCCGCTCGACAAGTTTCAGAGCATCTTCCTGTTGAATGTGGCTGAGCTGCCTCCCGACTCGGTTCGGTCGCTCGAGCAGTTCGTGCAGCGGGGCGGCGGGCTGTGCTGGTACGTGGGAGACCAGGTGCGGGCGGCGTTCTACAACGACAAGCTGTACCGCGAGGGGCAGGGGCTGTTTCCCTGCCGGCTGGGAATTCCCGCCGTGCTGACGGTCGACGAGAACCTTGAACAGGCCGACGTCGAGTTTGGCGAGAGCCCCATGTTCGACGGGTTCCGGGGAGAAGACCGCACAACCGACTTCGCCAGCCGGCTGCATGTCGACCGGTACTTCTCGGTGCCCCAGGGGTGGAGTGCTCCGGCGGGGGTGGAGGTGATCGCCACGCTGCGGAATCGCGCTCCCCTGATGCTGGAACACCGGTTTGGATTGGGACAGGTGGTCACCTGCCTGACGACGGTGGGGTTCGACTGGACGAACTGGCCCCTCGAACCGGGGGCCTATGTGCCGTTGCAACTGGAGTTCGCCAAGCGCGTCGCCCGGCAGCGGCAAGCGCTCGAGGTGCGGGTGGTGGGGGAACCCATTCCCATTGATCTTGACGCGGGGGCGTACGGGCCGCAGATCGAGGTCTCGCCCCCCGATGGCACGCGCATTCCCGTGACGTTGAGCCTGGCGAACACCGAGGCAGGGGCCCCCGTCGAGGGCTCGGCCCAGGCGGTCCGCTATGCGGGGGAATGGAAGGGGACCGACGAGCCGGGGTTGTATGCGATTGCCGCCCGCCGGCAGGATGGCACCGATGAGGTGCGGCGGATCTCGGTGAACGTTCCGGCGTCGGAAAGCCGGCTGGAGACCATCGGCAGCGATGTGTTGCGAAAAAGTCTGGCCGGTACGAACCGCGTGCAGGTGCACGATCCGGGGGATGTGAGTTGGCTGCGGGGGGAACAGAGTTCGAGCGACCTGACCGACTGGGTGCTCTTGGGTTTGTTGATCCTGCTGGCGTTTGAGCTCGCGCTCTCTTACCGGCTGAGCTACCATCCGACACCTGCGGGGGCACGGGCATGAAGCTGAACTGGCTGTCGAAACTCTTTCCGGGCTGGCCCGCCTGGGTCGACTTCTGGACGACGTTTGAATTCGGCCGCGAAGTCGACAGCGGCTGGACCGTCACCCTGGCGCTGGCCCTGATCGCCCTCGTGCTGTTCTCGGGGTTCGTCTACCGGAAAGACACCCGCGAACTGGGGCCGTGGTGGAAGGTCTGGCTGTGGGGACTGCGGCTGGCGACGATTGCCACGCTGGCGGTGATCGCCCTGATGCCCCAGACCCGGCGCTCGCAGGAGTTCGCCGAATCTTCGCGCGTGCTGTTCCTGGTCGACAGTTCGGTCTCGATGAGTCGGCAGGATCGCGAGGGGGAACTTCCCTCCCCCGGCACGACCATTCCGTCCCGGGCCGAACAGGTGCAGACGCTGTTCGAGAAATCGGGCTTGCTGGAGCAGCTGCGGCTGAACCACGACGTCTCGGTCTGGACCTTCGACACGCAGGTGGCGCGGCAGAGCGTGTTGCCGCGTGAATCGCGCCGCCCCGAAGGACAGCCCGCCCCGACACCTCCCGCAGGAGAGAGCCCCGCCGCGCTGGCTCCCCCCAACTGGAGCGAGATTCTGCGGCCGCGCGGCCCCGAGACCCGCCTGGGAGAAGCACTGCTGCAGGCGGTGCGCGAGCAGAATGGGGACACCCTCTCGGGAATCGTGGTGATCAGTGACGGGCAGAACAACGCGGGAGTCGATCCGACGACGGTCTCGGATCTGGCGGTGACGGCGAAGGTGCGGGTCATTCCGGTTGGTGTCGGCAGCACGCGGAAGCCGGTGGCCCTGCAGGTGGCCGAGATCCAGTCTCCCACGCATGTGCATTTGAACGACGGGTTCACGCTCTCGGCATTCGTTTCCGGACAGGGTCTACCCCGGCAGCCAATGACGGTCGAGCTGCTCAGCAAGCTCGAACGGGACGAGGGAGAGTTCACCGTGGTGCAGACGCGGGAAGAGTTGCTGCCCGCCGATGGCGCCCCGGTCAGCCTGAGCTTCAACTTCATCCCGAGCGAGCCGGGGCGACGGATCTTCCGGGTGCGGGTCCGCCCGACGACGGTGATTCCCGACCTGGGGAACGACCCGATCCAGGACGAGGTGGCGATCGAAGTGGTCGACCGGAAGAGCCGGGTGCTGCTGCTGGCGGGGGGCCCCATGCGCGACTACCAGTTCGTCCGCAATCTGCTGTTCCGCGACAAGTCGATCAGCACCGATGTGCTGCTGCAGACGGGGGTCGTGGGCATCAGCCAGGAATCGGACAACCTGCTGTTTGAGTTCCCCAAGACTCGCGAAGAGCTGTTCAACTACGACGTGATCGTGGCGTTCGATCCCGACTGGCGGAAGATTGCCGGCGACGATGGCCAGCCGCTGCAGCATCTGGCCGAGTGGTGTTACGCCCAGGCGGGCGGGTTGATTTTGGTGGCGGGCGAGGTGAACACCCCCCGGCTCGCCACATCGACCGACCAGGTGCGCGAGGCACAGGCGAAGCTGCTGGAGATGTACCCGGTGGTGCTCGACGTCGCCCGGATCTCGGAGGAGGAAGATTTCTCGCAGGCCTGGCCGGTGGAATTCACCCGCGAGGGACTGGAGGCGGGCTTTTTGCAGATCACCGAGAACTCGGCGACGTCGCTGGCGGCGTGGCGCGAGTTTCCCGGAATCTTTCGCTGCTTCCCCACCAACAGTGTGAAGGGGGCGGCCACGGTCTACGCCCGCGTGGCCGACGGTCGCGCCAGCGAGTTCCCCGTGTTGTTCGCCTCGCAATTCTATGGGGCGGGACGGGTGCTCTACGTTGGCAGCGGCGAGCTGTGGCGGCTGCGGGCCGTCGAAGAGACCTATTACGAACGCCTCTGGATCAAGCTGCTGCGCGAGGTGGGTCAGGGGCGACTGCTGCGGGGAACCAACCGCGGAATCCTGCTACTGGAGAAGACGCAGTATCCGCTCGGTTCGACGGTTCCCCTGCGGGTGCGGCTGCTTGATCCGCAATTCAAGGACTACGAGGCCGACCAGGTGGCGCTCGAGCTGATCGACCCGGCGGGCAAACCGCGCAATCCTCCGTTGACCCTGCAGGGAGACAAGGCCCGGCCGGGGCAGTTCACCGGGTCGTTCATCGCGGGGGCTCCGGGGACCTACAAACTGGAACTGGCCATTCCCGATTCGAGCGACAAGCTGACCGGCAGTGTCTCGGTGCGGCTGCCGAATCTTGAGTTCGAGCATCCCGAGCAGAATGAAGCGGGGTTGCGCCGGCTGGCCCGGAATGAAACCGGCGGCCTGTACCTGACCCTCGCGAACGTCGCCCAGGAACTGCCGCAACTGCTGCCCGACCGGTCGCAGGTGCGGGTCCAATACGACCAGCCGAAGTCCCTGTGGGACCGCGAGTGGGTGATGTACCTGCTGATCGGCCTGCTGGGAGCCGAGTGGCTGACCCGCAAGCTGCTGAAGCTGGCGTAGAAGCAGGGCTGCACGAGGGGAGGGTTGGGCGGTCTCGAGCCCCCCCCCATCACGTCAGGGCTGCAACCACCGGGCGAGCACGGTAAACGCCTCGCGACCCGCGACGAAGTGTCCCCCTTCGAAGATCTCGAAGGTGGCCCGTTCGGCTATCCCCAGCCGGTCGTACCACCCCTGCACGATCCGGAATTCGTCCTGGGCGATCTTCCAGTACGAGACCCGGTCTTCCCGGCCCTGCTCGATGTGCAGCACGCGGGGGCAGATCAGCGAGCAGATGTCGGCATCGGCAAACTCGGTCGCCTGCCGGCTGAAGAACGGGTAGTTGTAATCGACCTCGATGTAGGCAGTGTAATGGGGTGACGGGCGGATCATTTTTACCGTCGATTCCATGAAGTGCCCGCTGACCACGCAGGCGGCCAGCCGACGGTCGAGGGCGGCGGCGTACATCGCCGTCCGCCCCCCCCAACTGATGCCATACACTCCCACGCGGTTGGCGGCAACATCGTCACGCGACACGAGGTAATCGACCGCTCGGATCATCTTGAACTGCTCGAGGCCCTGCATCCGCTGCCCCACCATGATCGCCTTGCGGTCAAGCCAGTCGCGCTTCTTGGCGCCATTCATCATCACCGGAGCGAAGACCACGTACCCCTGCTCCACCGCCTGCAGGCCGAACCGGTTGTGGTAGTCGGTTCGGTCGACCAGGCCGCAGACCAGTTCGGGAGTTCCCTCCATGCCATGCAGGGCCAGCAGGGCGGGGCGGGGCCCAGCGAATTTCTTCGGCACCAGCAACACGCCGTAGACTTCGACCTGGTCGAACGCCGGGATCCAGACCCGCCACGCTGTATGGGTCTCGGTCTCGCGGACCAGCTCGGTCCGAACGGGGCGGTCGGGGGCCTGGTAGGGCATGCCGCCCAGATACTGGGCGAACTTCTCGCGCCAGGGGGCAATTGAGCGTTCATAGGCGGCAAGCGAGTCGAAGTCGCGCTGCCACGCCTGGGCCCGCTGCGGGTACGACGCGTCGAGCAGCTTGTCGAAGTAGGCGTCAAGCTGCGCCCGCTGTGCTTCCTGGTAGGTCTTTTCCAGTTCCTCCTGGCTGGTTTGGGCCCCCGCCGGCGGGGTCAGGCCGACACACGCCAGAATCACGCCCGCCCATCCCAGCCGCCATAGGTCACGCCCGCTCATGCCGCACACTCCTCTGTCAGGAACTGATCCGACCAACGCGGAAAACTCTCCCGGCGTCTGGCCCGCGTTTTTCGGCCCGCGTTTTTCGGCCCGCGTGCGCCAGTCAGCGTCCGCCGGTCAGCCAGGGGAAGACTTCGTACTTGAGGGCCAGCAGGGTGAAGTAGCCGAAGAACCCACAGCCCCAGACCATCGCCAGAAACCGCAGCGGCGTCATCGACAGGCTGCGCGAGAGAATCTTGTTGTTGAGGTACAGCAGGATGACCGTGTAGATGAACATCACGCCGCCATTCATCGCGGCCGAGGTTTTCAGCAGGAACATCGGCTGGCGGAACTGCGGATAATATTCCCCGGCCAGCAGAATGGCGGTGCCGATGGCGATCTCAGTCCACAGCAGCACGAAGTACAGCCGCGATTGCGACCAGGCGTCGTTGTTCCGCAGGAAGTTCACCTTGAGGATGTCGGTCGAGATGCGGACAGTGGCGTCGAGCACTCCCAGCTCGGTGGTCAAGAGCAGGGCCATGCCCATCACGAAGAACATCGTGCGGAAGAGCTTGCCCAGCAGCGGATTCGAGAACCCCGCCTCAATGAGGTTCGCCTCGCCCCAGATGAAGTTGAGGTCTTCCCCGAAGTTGGCCGCCTCGGGACGAATCTGCCCGTTGGCATCGTAGAACAGCGAGTACGCCAGCAAAGCCAGCAGTACCAGGCAGGCGACACAGGTGAGGAAGAAGCTGAAGAAGTGCTCCATGTTGGCCGCCCGCCACCAGTCGCGCCACCTCCGCATGTTCTCGGGAGTGTGTTTGAAGTGATATCCCACGTCGGCAATCGCCTCTTCATTGCCGGTGATGGGGCTGGTGATGCGGCCGATGTATTTCCCCATGCCATAGCCCTTGTCTTTGATGAAGTTGCTTTGGCCGAGGTTCATGGTTCCTCCCGCCCCAGCGAACGCCAGCGCTCCCAGCAGGGCCATCTGCTCGAGGCCCGACTCGGGACCGGGCAGTTCTCCCAGGCTGAGCGACCCGCGCAACAGGGCGGTGATGGCATACGGTTGGATGAACAGCACTCCCAGCACACAGGCACAGACCACAATCAGCAGCACCAGCCACGATTGCAGCCGCTCCACCGTGTTGTAGACCACCGGGCTGGACGTGAGCACCAGCCCGATGAGCACGAGGGTGCCGATGGCGATCCAGTTGACATACTTGGTCTGCAGTTCCATCCCGCCCGTCTTTCGCAGCCGCAGTGTCAGCTGGTCGATCGCCTCGTTCCAGGCAGGGTCGGCCGACAGCCCCCGCAACTGCTGTTGCTGTGGTGCCGCGAGGGAACCAGTCCAACGTAGTTCGGCCGCGCCGCCGGAGGTCTCCACCACCGCGGCGTGCTCACGCAGGTCGGCGGGCAGTTCGGGAGTCGGACTGACCAGCAGCGGCACCGCGGTGACGAGGGCTTTGGTCTGCGCTCCGAAGACCAGCCAACTCAGCAGCTTCCCCGCTCCGGTCGCCCAGCCGGGCCAGATCCAGGGGAGGATGTTCAACAGCAGCATCACCGGGGCCCACCACCGGCTCAGCCGGCAGAACCCGGTGATGGCGCTTTCCCCAGTCGCCAGGGTCCACCGCTCGATCTCGAGGTTGATGAAGTACTGGGTAATCACCCCCAGCAGGCAGGCCCAGAAGAAGACAAACCCGCTGCGGTAGGTGATATAGGGCCAGAAGACGAACTCTCCCGAGCCCAGGGCCAGCCCAGCCAGGATGACGCTGGGGCCGACGAGTTGGGTCCAGGGGGGAGCCTCGGGAAGATCGCGGTACCGCAACGGGGGAAGCGTCTTGTGCGGAATGACGTCGTCAGGAACCAGTTCTTCCATGTCCGCCTGTGCCATCACCACACCCTCAGGATCAAAGATCTGTTTTCTCCCGAGTCGCGGGGGAGAACGCCGGTGTCTGCTCCTCCCGCCACGTCACCGGGTCACCCGGCAGGGGGTTGCGTTCCCCCTGGCGGACAAGAGAGCGGGCCGCATCGTATCGTGTGGCGTTTCCTACCGGCCAGCGAAGCCGCGAATGCCGTCCCTGGTTTGCACGCAACCTGAATTGCACCTTGACCTTCCGCTGAAAGGACAGGTACAAATGCGAAGCGGTTGGATTCGGTCGTCTGTGTCGGGAGGATCCCGTCGAACACAGGCGGCCGCTGGCAAGGAGGCCACCCCATGGCATTTCCCGACTTCGATGAACGTTCCCAATGGCGCGAACGGGGCCTGATGGCCTTATTGGCGCTTCGGAATTGGGCCGTCGACTCTTGGCAGACCAACCGCGGGTATTTCGTGGCTGCGGTCTCGGGCACGCTGGGGATGCTGCTGGCCATTTGGCTGCTGCTCTCGACGTTTTGGGGCTGGCTGTTCTGGAATCCGCCCCAGGTCCAGTCCGTGGCCACCACTCGGCGGGGAATTCCCGAAGAGCCCTCCCTCCCCGCGCCCCGTGCCCGCCCCCCGGTCCGGCCGCAAATGCCGGGCCGTCCGCTGGAGCCGCTGTTCGCCCAGTCGATGCCCGAGCCCAGTCCTGCGCCCGAGCCGCTCGCCGAAAGACTTACCCCGGTCGTCCAGGAGGAAGAGTTCGAACCGGTGGTCGAACTGGCGGAAACCAAGACCGCCCGGTTTGATCGCACTCCCGCGTTCGTCGAACCTGTTGAGGCCGAACCGGAACCCGAGCCCGAAGAAGGGGAAGAGACTCCCGCGACGGTCTGGGAGGACGACGAACCGCTGATGGCCGAGCGCGACGAACCACGGGCCCCTATCGAGTGGGAGCCCGAGCCCGAACCCGAGCCCGAACCCGAAGTGGTCAGCGAGTTGGAACCCGAGCCCGAATCAGAGCCTGGACCCATCGTTGATGATTGGCGGCTGGAACCCGAGGCGCTCGCCCCCGGGTTTGCCGACGACCGCTTGATGGCCCAGTTGCTGCCCCCTCCCGCCCCACCACCGGCCATCGTCGAGCGCGCCGCCAACAGCGACTGGAAGCCCGCCGCCTCCCGCCCCGAACCTCCCAAGGCCCGGGAAGAAAGCCCGCCGACAACCACCCGCGTGGTCCCCCCCACCGCTCCGGCCCCCATTCCGGCGGAGGTTGTGCCGGAACGTCGCCCCCGGCTGGCGCTGCGCTGGCAAGAGGCACCGGCCGCACGGCCCGGCACGCTCGTCACCATCAACCTGCTGGTGTCGAATGTCGGCGATGCAGCCGCACAGAAGGTTGAGCTTTCACTTCGGCTGCCAGCCGTCGTGGGGCATCCGGAAGGCGACGATCTCGAGCAGGAACTGGGAACGTTGCAGGTGGGCGAAACCCGGCTGATTCCGCTGATTGTCAAACCGGGCGTGCCCGGTCAGATGGAACTCAACGTGACAGCCCGCGCGGTTGGGGCCGAGGCCAGTTCGATCGGTACTTTGCGTGTTGTGGGAACGGCGACTGTCTTGCCAACGGCCTCACCGGCGAACGTTCCCGGTAACCCTCCAGTCATCATTCCGGCCCGCGTTTCGAGCAACATTCCCTGACCGGCGGGCCCCGGCTTCACCGTGGTGGAGCGACGGCTGACACACCCGTGAAATGCCTCGATCAGGATCCGGTTCGACGGTTCCTTTCCAGACCGGCTGGCCCGGCCCGGTTGACGTATGACGGCCCCCCCTCCCCTCCCCTACACACACCGGCCAGAACCCCCGGGAATTTGGTTGTCTGATCACTTGGCACTCGGGTAGCATACCGCTGTCGAGTGACAGTCTGGCCAGTTCTCGGGTGGTGTCATGCTACAGATTCCCCGCCTCAATTTTTCGCGATTCGGCTTGTCGGGGCTGACGGCCGCCGGCCCGAAGTTCTCGTTGTGCGACGGGCTGTCGCGCCGCTCTTTCCTGCAGGTGGGGGGCTTGGCGATGGGGGGGCTGTCGCTCCCCGGACTGCTCGATCTCGAAGCCCGGGCGGGGACGGCGGGCTCGAAGAAGTCGGTGATCATGGTCTTCCTCTCGGGAGGCCCTCCGCACCAGGATATGGTCGATCTCAAGCCCGAGGCGCCCGTCGAGGTGCGGGGCGAATTCAGCCCCATCGACACGAATGTGCCGGGGATTCAACTGTGCGAACTGCTGCCCGAATTGGCGCAGCGTACCGACAAGCTGGCGATCATTCGGTCGCTGGTCGGTTCGGAAGGGCGACATGCCGCGTTTCAATGTCTGACCGGGAACAACTTCGAACGTCAGCCTCCCGGGGGCTGGCCGTCGCTGGGGGCCGTCGCGTCGAAGCTCTTGGGCCCGGCGGTTGCGGGAGTGCCTCCGTTCATCAGTCTTGCCCCGCGGATGAAGACCTCGACCTGGAGCGATCCAGGGCCGGCCGGTTTCTGCGGGCAGGCTCACGCCCCGTTCGCCCCCAATGCCGACCAGGCGACTTTGGAGTTGAAGGGGGTCAGCAAGCAGGGGCTGTCGGCCCGGCAGACGCTGCTCGACCAGATCGACGCCCTGAAGCGCCAGGCCGACGCCGGGGCCCTGGCCGGGGCGGCCGCGTACTACGAACAGGCGTTTGGCATTCTGACCTCAAGTGCCCTGGTCGACGCGCTCGATCTCGACCGCGAAGACCCGGCGATTCGCGCCCGGTATGCGGGGGGTTCCCTGGAACCGGCGGGGTACGGTGATGCCGGTCCGATCCTCAACGACTACTTCCTCGCCGCCCGGCGTCTGGTCGAGGCGGGGGCCCGCGTGGTGACGGTGGCGTACGGGCGGTGGGACTGGCACGGCCGGCCGCACGGCACCAACTTCGAGAATGCCCGCGACCATCTGCCGCTGTTCGACCAGGGGCTCTCGGCCCTCATCGACGATCTGTACCAGCGCGGTCTCGATCGCGACTGCACGGTGCTGGTGTGGGGGGAATTCGGCCGGACGCCGCGCGTGAACAAGAACGGCGGGCGCGATCACTGGCCACAGGTGGCCTGCGCCATGTTAACCGGCGGCGGACTGCGGACCGGACAGGTGATTGGCGCAACCAACCGGTTTGCCGAGGTCCCGCGCGAACGACCGGTCCACATGCAGGAGGTTTTCGCCACGCTGTACCACCAGCTGGGTCTGGATGTGAATCATCTGACGGTGAATGATCTCACGGGTCGTCCGCAGTACCTGGTCGACCACACGCGCCATCAGCCGATTGGCGAACTGATTTAGGTCTGCTTCCCAAGCGGGATCTCCGCTTTGCCGCTTCTTGTTTCTAACCGGTGTCATGCCGCTCGTTCGCCAGTACAGCTGCACCCACAACAACGGGGTTTACGGGGTGGCGTTCTCTCCCGATGGAACCCGCCTCGCGTCGGCCAGTCTCGACAACAAGGTGAAGCTGTGGGATGCCGCCACCGGCGCGTTGCTGCAAACTCTGAAGGGGCACGGCGATGGAGTGGCCAGTGTCGGCTGGCTCGATGACGGCCGGCTGATCTCGGCCAGTCTCGACAAGACCGTGCGGGTCTGGCTGGCCGACGGAACGCTCAAGCAGGTACTGCCCGGGCATGCCGAGTATCTGACGTGTGCGGCGGTGGCGCGGAAGGGCCCCCGGCTCGCCTCGGGGGGATTCGACAAGCTGGTCCGGCTGTGGAGTGCCGACAGCGATCTGCCGCAGGGGGTGCTGGCGGGGCATGAAGGGACCGTTCAGGCGGTGGCCCTGTCTCCCGATGGCAGCCTGGTCGCCTCGGGGGGGGATGACCTGAAGATCCGGGTCTGGAACTTCGCCGAGCGACAGTTGGTGCAGACCCTGGCCGGGCATGCGGCGGCGGTGGAGGCGCTGACGTGGTTCGCGTCGGGAACGCGGTTCGCCTCGGCCGGGGGAGACGGGAAAATTCGCCTCTGGTCCTCCGGGGGAGAGGCCCTGCACGAGGTTGACAGCCGGTCACCCCGCATCAAGTGCCTGGCGACCTCGCATGACGGGGAGTGGCTGGCGAGTGGTGGGGGGGACGGCGTGGTGCGGATCTGGAAGCTCGTCAACAACCAACTGACGGAAGTTCTCGCACAGCCGGCGCACCGCAACACGATTTACGGCGTCGCATTCGACCCCGCCGCCCAACGCCTCGCCACCGGCGGCTTCGACCGCACCATCCACGTGTGGGAACTGCCACGCTGACGTGCGTTGCCGAAGGGTTGACCTATCCCTCGCACTGTGCGTGCGACGGGTTTTCCAACCGGTCGGTGGAAGGACCGCCGGGCCTCAGGACCCGAGCAGGCTGTGGGGTCTTCCGAAATTCAACCCGAGACGCCGGTCAGGTCACCGGTTTCGTTTGGGTCGGAATGTACTTGTTGTACCACTCCGCATAGTCTTCGCGCACGGGGCTGAAGACATCGAGGACGAGGGCGGGGCCGTCCACCGCCCGGGCGCGGTGCGGGACATTGGGAGGAATCAGAAACAGCGAACCCGCCTCGCAGACGCGGGTCTCATCGCCGATGGTCAGTTCCATCCGTCCCTGCACCAGCATGCCCCCCTGCTCGTGCGGGTGGCTGTGCAGCGGCACTTCGGCCCCCTCATCGATCTCCAGGTACGACAGCATCAGGTTCTGCCCGTACGGAATGCGGGTCCGGCAGCCGGGCAAAATCTCGAGCGCGGGGAGTTCACGGGGATTGATAAACGGCATGGGGCAACAGGCCTGGGGAATGTGACGTAACGGACCAAACGACGCTTGGCCCCGCGCGGGACCGCAATCAACGCAGGTCGGCCGACTGCACGCAAAGCCGGCGGAGCCGGTCGGGATGCGGTTCGGGACTCGATTCCGCCTGCACCCCCGGGGTCCCGTCGGACAGGCGGATCAGCTCCAGCGGGCGCTCGCAGAGGTCGTCGTGGTAGAAGCGCGAACTGGGGAAGATGTCGGCCGGGTACGTGAAGTTGTCGAGCATCGCCAGCGAGACGCAGAGCGACGCCCCCAGAGCACTTTCCAACATCCCTCCCACCCAGCAGGGAATGCCCGCCTCGCCACACAGCCGGTGGATCTCGATGGCGTTGGTCAGTCCCCCCACCCGGCCCGGCTTGATGTTCACCCACTGGCAGCTCTTCTGGGCCAGCGCCTGCCGGGCGTGCCGGGGGTGGGCGATGCTTTCGTCGAGACAGACCGGCG
>CAIOTJ010000111.1 GCA_903861195.1 uncultured Planctomycetaceae bacterium
CAACAGCAGGTCTTCGGTAAATCGCGCTCCGCCCCCTCCCTGCAGAAGCAACTGGTCGGCCGAGGTGGTGATGTCGAGGTAGATCACCCCCTGCAGGTCGTAACGCCCCGGCATGGGCACGCAGATCGCCTCGCGGATTCCCGCCTGTAAAATGCTCGCCCCCGAGGTGAACCGGGTATCGCTGCGGGCATCGCTGGTGCGGACCCCTTGGCGGTGTTTCAGGACGTAGTCGACAATGCTGCGGGAGACTGGCATCGGCTCGGCCCCCAGATCGCCCCGTTGATCCCGCGAAGCCACAGTTTCGAGGATCCCGCTGGTGGGGTTCCGCACCAGCACACAGCCCCGGTCGGCCTGCACGGCCCGCAAGGCCAGTTCGAGAATGCGGGTCAACAGCGCCTCGATCGACGTGGCGGGACTGACCGTCTCTTCAGCGATCCGGTACAGCACCTGCAGGTTGAGCAGTGACTGGGCGGTCCGCCCCGGCTCTCCCGGACCCATCAACACGGACGGGTCGTTGGCATTCGCCGAGCTCACAATCTGGTCGGCACTCTGGATCTCGCGTCCCTCGCGCCAGTCAATCCGCCGGGTGGACCGTGGAGCCGCCTCTTCCGGCGAGAGCAACCGGAACACCGTTCGCCCCACCTGCACCTCATCTCCCACCCGTAGAGCCTGCTTGTCGATCCGTCGCCCATTCACATAGGTGCCGTTGGAGCTTTGCAGATCGGTCAGCACGAAGCGCCCCTCGCGGAGGGCCAGACGAGCGTGCGCCCGCGACGCCTCGCCATCCTGGATCCGAATCTCATTTCGCACCCCCCGCCCCAGGCCAATCTCTCCCTCGGCCAGTTCGAAGCGTTGTCCCTGGTCGGGACCCTGGATCACAAGCAGGTAGGCGTTCACAGATCCGCGGTTCCCGTGTCAGTGCTCAATCATCGTCCGGCGGGGCGTTGGACAAAAGGGCCATCCCAAGGGGGCGATGAACCCGCAGGCCAGGGGCCAACAGGCTGAGAACCCATGTGGGTTCGTGCGTCTCCCGCCTCCCCGCGAAGACAATGCCAGCTCAGTGTGTCCCCGGCCCACTCTCCCTGCCGTTACCCCAGCAGTTCGGTCAAGGGGCGCCCGTCGATCAATCGGTGCGGCCGGTTGAGGGGATCGTACATCTCGGCCTCGGGTGAAATGCCCAGCGTGTGGTACACCGTCGCCAGCAGGTCTTGCGGCGAGACCGGGTGGGTCTTGGGATACGCGGCGTCGCGGTCGCTCGAACCGAGCACAGTGCCCCCCCGAATGCCCCCTCCCGCGAAGCAGGCGGTCTGACAGGCTCCCCAGTGATCACGCCCCTGGGCGGAATTCAGCTTGGGGGTGCGGCCGAACTCTCCCCAGAGCGCCACCAGGGTTTCATCCAACAGGCCGCTCTGTTGCAGGTCTTCCAACAGGGCCGAGAGGCCCCGGTCGAGCGAAGGGAGGCAGTAATGGGCCTTCAGCATGTTGGTGCCGGTGAGTCCTTCGAACGGCCCGTGATTGTCCCACACATTGGCGACGTTCCCCCCCTTCTGGATGTACATCCAGCTGATGGTCACCAGCCGCACTCCCGATTCAATCAGCCGGCGGGCCAGCAGAATGCTCTCGCCGTATTCATTCCGCCCGTAGTTGTCGCGGGTCGCCACGCTTTCGAAGTTCAGGTCGAACGCCCGTTTGGCCGTGGGGGAAGACAACATGCTGAACCCCAGCTCGCGGTAGCTGTCGACCGCGCGGGCCGAGCGTTCTGCCTGGAACCGGCGGTCGGTCTCCTCGAGCACGTTCAGCAATCCTCGCCGGGCCAGCAGGCGGGTCTCGGCCACCTCGGCCGGCAGGGAGATCGAGTGGGTGGGGTGCTCCTTGGTCTCTTCCGCCGCCGCCACCTCCATCGGGTCGTGCCGGCCTCCCAGAAACCCCGCGTGCGTGCCGCTGTACGTCACTCCGTCGTGCCCGATGGGCCGGGGAATGGTCACCGCGGCGGGCATCACTCCCGGCGGGGTGAACGACGACACCACCGAACCGAGATTGGGAAAGTCGTTCCGGTTCCGCTGATTCCGTGGTACCGCCAGCGTCTCGTTGATCCGGCCCGTCAGTGTGCGATAGACACTGGGCTCGTGGTTGTTGCTGGGGTGCGTCACCGACCGCACCAGAGCGACCTTGTCGGTGTGCCGGGCGAACAACGGCATGTGCTCGCACACATCGATCCCTGGGACCACGGTGGGAATCGACTGAAACTGGCTGCGGATTCCCTCCGGCGCCTCGGGCTTCATATCCCACATGTCCTGCTGGGGGGGACCGCCCCAGAGGTAAATCAGGATGCACGACTTGGCTCGGCCTCCCGTCTGGTTGCGGAGCGTCTGGGGACCGATCGCCGCAGCCTCGGCCCCCAGCGAGCGGCGCTGCGCCTCACTGCGCAGCAATTGCGGCAGTGTGACAGCTCCCAATCCAATGCGTCCCAATCGCAGCAGGGCATCGCGCCGATAAAGCATGGCCGTCTCCCCAGAGGAATGAGTGTCGGTGACGCACGGCCGCACCCCGGGCACAACGGAGAGGCGGCACCCTGTCCCCGCTCAGGCGATCAGGTCGGTCACCACCGTTCCCGAGACATCGGTCAGGCGGAAGTCGCGCCCGCTGTAACGGAAGGTCAGCTTGGTGTGATCCATCCCCAACAGATGCAGAATCGTGGCGTGCAGGTCGTGCACGTGAACTTTCTTGTCGACCGCCGTGAAGCCAATCTCGTCGGTCGAGCCATGCACGTAACCCCCCTTCACACCTCCGCCCGCCAGCCACATCGAGAAGCCGAGATTGTTGTGGTCGCGCCCCTTCGAGCCTTCGGCGGTCGGGGTCCGGCCAAACTCGCCCCCCCAGACCACCAGAGTTTCGTCGAGCAGACCCCGCGACTGCAGGTCGGCCAGCAGGGCGGCAATCGCCTGATCGCTCTTTTTGGCGTGATCGCGGTGATTGAGAATGTCGCCGTGATCGTCCCACGGCTGACCGTTGCCGTAGTAGATCTGCGTCATCCGCACCCCCCGCTCGGCCAGCCGGCGGGCGGTCAGGCAGGCCCGGGCGAACTCGCCGTCGCCGTACAGCTTGCGGGTCTCTTCACTCTCGCGGCTGATGTCAAACGCCTCCTGCGCCTCACTCTGCATGCGGTAGGCCATCTCGAGCGCCTGGATGCGGGCTTCGAGTTGGGGGTCGCCGCCGCGGCGGTCGCGGTGCAGGCCGTTCAACTGCCGCATCAGATCGAGCTGCTGCCGCTGATCGCCCGAGGTGATCTGGTTGTTGGCGATGTTGCCAATCACCTTCTTGGGGTCGAGGTTGGCATTGTTGATATGCACTCCCTGGAAGATGCCGGGGAGGAAGCTGTTGCTCCAGAGCTGCGGGCCAACCACCGGCTTGCCGGGGCAGAGGACCACGAATCCGGGCAGGTTCTGGTTGTCGGTCCCCAGCCCGTACGACAGCCACGACCCCATCGAGGGGCGTGTCGGCTGCGTCTCGCCCGAGTTCATCATCAACAGCGAGGGTTCGTGGTTCGGCAGATTGGTGTGCATCGACCGGATGACACACAGCTTGTCGACCTGCTTGGCGATGTGAGGAAACAGCTCGCTCACGTCGATGCCCGCTTCGCCGTATTTCTCGAACTTGAAGGGGGTCCCCATCAGCTTCCCCTTCGTGCGGCGCATGGTGTTGACCAGCTCCTTGGGGGGTTCCTGACCGGCATATTTTTCGAGCGCTGGCTTGGGGTCGAAGGTGTCGACCTGGGACGGACCGCCATTCATGAAGAGGTGGATGACCCGTTTTGCCTTCGCTGGGAAGTGCGGGGCGCGGGGGGTCAACGGCGAGGCGGCCGGACCGGCGGCGGCCGCGGTTGCTTCGGCACCCCAGGTCTCTTCGGCCAGGGCCGAGGCCAGCCCCACCATCCCCAGGCCACCTCCCAGGCGGGCAATCGCGTCACGACGGGTCAGGCCAGGCCAGCCAGCAGCGGGAAAGGCGTTCATGCTTCAGTTCGTCCTGGTTGGGCAGAGCCCCCGGGGCTCCGCGGTTCGCAAATGTCGGCAGGAGAAGTTCTTCAAACAGGTTGACTGAGGGGACGTCTGCTGGCCGTACGCCAGAGTTCGCCCCTCAGTCCCAGATCGATCAATCCACAAACGTGAACTCGTTCGAGCCCAGCAGCACCTGGGCGTATTGTTCCCAGCGAGACAGACCACTGGCCGCGGGGGCCGCCCCGTCGGCCGCCGCCGCGGGGGCGGGGGCCTGCAGGAACGCGAGCCCGAGGGTCACTTCCTCATCGGAAGCGGGCCGGCTGAAGAGCAGCCAGTACGCTTCGCGAATCCGCGAGGCATCGTCTCCCGGCAACCCCTGCAGCCGCGACGCCAGTTGCTTCGCCTGCTTCATGAGGAACTCGCCGTTGAGCACGAACAATTGCTGCAGCGGCACCGTGGTGACCGTGCGCTTTTCGCTGGTGATGTTCGGATCCGGGAAGTCGAACAGCCGCAGCAGGCTGTCGAGGGCGTGCCGGCTGACGAAGCCGTACAGCGTCCGCCGGCTGAAGTTGGCGTCGCCCAGGTTCCCGGGGGGACCCCCCAGCGTGCGGTCCAGCGTGCCCGACGCGGCCAGCAGCGAATCGCGCCACGATTCGACATCCAGCCGGCGACGGTTCGACCGCCACAGCCAGGTGTTGTCGGCATCGATCTGCTCATTCGCCGGCTGACTGGCGCTCGACTGCTGGTACACCGCCGACAGCATGATCTCGCGATGCACCGCCTTCAGCGACCAGTTCTGTTCCATCAGCCGACGGGCCAGATAGTCGAGCAGGGCGGGGTGCGTCGGGCGTTCGCCCAGCGAACCGAAGTTGCTGGAGGTGGCCACAATCCCCCGGCCGAAGTGGTTCTGCCACAGCCGGTTCACCATCACACGCGGCGTGAGGGGATTGTTTGGGCTGGCGATCGCATTCGCCAGATCGCGCCGGCCGCTTCCCTCGGTGAAGGGGGTGGAACTGACCGGCTGTAAAATCTCCAGGAACTTCCGCGGCACCTCGTCTCCCGTCCGGTTGGGATTGCCGCGGATGTGCAGCTTCATGTTCGCGACCTGCGCGTCGGTCAGCGAGTGGGCGTAGGGATACTTCGCCGGGGCGTTCTTCTTCGCCGTCTCGACCCCCTGCTTCAGTGCCGCCAGCTCTTGCTTCTGCGCTTCGGGCAGAGCCCCCTCGACCTTGTCGCGCGGTGTGCCACACGGTCCGCCGGGAGTCGCCAACGCGTTCACCAGTTCCTGGCGGGGCTGGTCGAGCACCGGCTGCGGATGTTGGCCCCGTTCCCCTTCGGGCAGTTTCGCCATCCGGGCGGCGTACAGCCGACGGGCTTCCACCAGCTCGGCCAACCCGCCCACCACCGCCGCCTGCAGTTGGTCAGCCGCGGCCTGCACCTCGAGGGGGACCTGCTGACCTGCGGGAATCTTCAGGTTGGCCGCCTGCTCGCGCAGTTCGTACCAGCGGTTCAGCGCCGGCTGCTTCCCCTTGTTGTCGGGAGAGAGGTAATTCTGCCAGCGTTCCAGCAGAAACTCGTGCAGCCCGGCTTCCTTCGCCAGTTCATTCCTCTTGGGGGCCTCCGTCCCCGCAGCCGGCTGCACCAGCCGCCACAAGGCGACCAGGTACTTCCCCGCTTCGCGGGCATTGGCTTCCGACTGCACCAACGTCTGCTGGTCGAGGTACTTGTTGACCTCCTGCTCGGCGTGGCGAATGGCCTGTTGTCCCTGCTCAAACGCCTGTACTGTCTCGGGGGGCACCAGCGGCGCTTCGTGGTACTTTGAGCTGCGGAAGATTCCCGCCAGGGCGTAGTAGTCTTTCTGCGAGATTGGGTCGAATTTGTGATCGTGGCAGCGGGCACAGGCAATCGTCAGCCCCAGAAAGCCCCGGGCCAGCGTGTCGAGCCGGTCGTCGAGTTCATCCAGCGACGCCTTGAACGCACAGCCGGCGTCGGCATAGTAAATTGGACCCAGCGCGAAGTAGCCCATCGCGAGCCGCCGGTCATACTCGTGCAGCGGACTGTCGGTCAGCTGATCGCCCGCAATCTGCGCCCGCACAAACTCGTTGTAGGGGACGTCTTCATTGAACGCTTTGACCACCCAGTCGCGGTAGCGGAAGCCGTTGTTGAACGAGATCGCGGCAAACGTGTGCGCCTGGTCTTCGCCATAGCGGGCCACGTCCAGCCAGTGCCGGCCCCAGCGCTCGCCGTAGTGCGGCGACTTCAACAGCCGGTCGATCAGCTCGGCCCACGCCTCGGGACGCTCATCGGCCAAAAACGCCTCGACTTCGGCTTTCGTGGGGGGCAAGCCGGTGAGGTCGAACGTCGCCCGGCGAATCAACGTCAACCTGTCGGCCTTGGGGGAGGGGGTCAGTCCTTTGGCTTCCAGTTCGGCGAGTATGAACCGGTCGATCGGACCAGCCACCGAGCCCTCGTTTTTCACCGTGGGAGCTGCCACTGTCGCCGGGACAGGCTGGAACGACCAGAACTGCCGCTGCTGGTCGGTGATGGTGAACCCGGCACCCGGAGTGGGGTCGGACCCCGCCTTGTCGGCCGGCCAGGGGGCACCCAGCAACAGCCACTTCTGGATGTCGGCAATCTGGCTGTCGGCCAGCTTGGCGGACGGGGGCATCTTGATGTCCCCGGTGTGCTTGAGCACCTCGATCAGCAGCCCTTCATCGGGCTTGCCGGGGGTGAAGGCCGGGCCCGAATCGCCCCCGCGTTTGGCCGCGTCGGCCGTCTCGAGGCTGAAGCCCCCCTTGGCCTTGCCATTGGCGTGACACTCGCCGCAGTGCTCGGCAAACACCGGCCGGATCTTGGTTTCGAAAAACTCGATCTTCTCGGGAACTTCGTCATCCGCCGCACGGGCCGCGAGGGGGACGATCCCCCAGACCAGCGCAGCGAGAAGAGCCAGGCGGGAAGCAATGGAGACCATGGGCGGGGTATCGCAGGCAGGGCAGGGTTGCGGACTGTGAGACAGTCATCGGCGAACGCATCGACACAAAATTATAAGTCGCGGAGTGGCCCCTCACAATGGGGCGCGAAGAGCGTTGGAGCCGGTTGTGACGGTCGTGCCGAACAATTCCCCAGTGGTGCGGGCATGGTCGAACCGGCCGTGGGGGTCCCCTGCCCGGGTTACCGCCGGCGGCCCAGCCAGCCGTTGATCACCAGGGCCACCATCAGCACCACCCCCAGCAGGAAGGGGCGCATCAGGTCGTCGACCCAGGTGATCCGGTTGAGGCCGTAGTTCAGCACGCTGAAGGTGATGACCCCCAGCAGCGTCCGCAGCATGCCTCCTTCACCGCCAAACAGGCTGGTCCCCCCCAGCACGACGCAGGCGACGGCGTTCAGCAGCAGGTCGGCATTCTGGTCGAGGCTGACCGAGTTCATCCGCCCGGCATTCACCAGTCCGCCGATCCCGGCGGTCAGTCCACAGATCCCCAGGCAAATGACCACGATCGACGGCGTGTGGACCCCCGCCAGTCGGGCCGCCTCCCGGTTCCCTCCTGTCATATAGACAAACCGCCCGAACCGCGTGTGCTGCAGGATCACATGCCCGACCAGCATCACCAACCCCGCCAGCAGGGCGCTGTAGGGAAGCTTGAAGGCCGGGGTCAGCAGGGGGCCATCATTGCCGATCGCCGCGAGCATCGGGGGGACCGCGAACTTCTCGCTCTTGGTGAGGTATCGCGACAGACCCTGGGCGATGTTCATCATCGCCAGGGTGATGATGAAACTGGGGAGCCGCGACGCCACGGTGAGTGTCCCCGACAGCAGCCCCAGCAGCAGGCTGGACAGCAGCGGCAGCAGCACGATCAGCAACAGCAGCAACGGGCTGATCGCCTCTTTCCCCCCCCGGCCTGCGAATCGCTCGAACAGCACCCCGCACGAGCAGGCGGTCCACAGCGCCAGCGTTCCCACCGAGAGGTCGATCTCGCCGCACAACAGCACGAAGGTCAGGCCGACCGAGACAATGCCCAGTACGGCTCCCTGCCGCAGCACCTGCTCAACAGTCGTCAGCGAGAAGAAATTGCGGGTCACCAGTCCAAAGAAGACCAGCAGCACCGCCAGCGTGGCCAGCGGAGCGAGGCTGCGCCAGTCGAACGGCGTCCGGAACGACTCCACGGCTCCGCCGGCCGATGGCGCCCCGGCGGGAACTGTGTCAGACTGCGGCTGGGTCATCGAGTGCTTCGCCTCACGCGTGTTTCATCAAGGTTGTCTTGTCGAGCGTGGTCCCGGCGAACTCGGCCGAGATCCGCCCCCGGTGCAGCACCACGATGCGGTCGGCATGCGCCAGCACCAACTCGGGTTCGGTCGACGCCAGAATCACGGCCGCCCCCCGCTGCTTCAAATCGGCCACCAGCCGCATCACTTCTTCTTTGGCCCCCACGTCCATGCCGCGGGTCGGCTCTTCGAGCACCAGCACCCGCACCGGACCCAGCAGCCACTTCGCCAGCACCACCTTCTGCTGGTTTCCCCCCGAGAGCAGCCCGGCCTTCAGGTCGGGGTTGGGGGGCCGGCACTGCACCTGCCGCAACAGGGGATTGACCACCGCCACTTCGCGGTTGCGGGTCAGCCACGAACCGACGCCGCGCCGTAGATGGGCCAGCGTGGTGTTCTTGTAGATCTCACTGCCGCGGACGAGGGTTTTCGACCGGTCACCCGCCACCAGCACCACGCCCCGCGTCACCGCCTGGGTCACCCGCCCTGGCCGCAACGGGGAATGGTCGAGGCGCAGGGTTCCTGTGTCACATGCCAGCGTTCCCGCCAGGGCATGGGCCAGTTCCTGATGTCCCGCTCCCACAAATCCATAGAGCCCCAGGCACTCCCCCTCGGCCACTTCGAGATCGATCCCGGTGAACAGCCCGGCCCGGGTGAGGTTCTGTGCCGTCAGAACCACTTTGGCGTTGGTGCGGACTGGCAGGGCGACCGCCGACTCGTACGCCGCCTCGGTCGATTCGAGCCCGCGTCCCAGCATCGCCTCGATCAGGCCATGCTTGGTGAGTTCGCGGGAGGGCTGCGTCAACACATGCCGGCCGTCTTTAAGCAGCGTGACCTGGTCGCAGATTTCCAGCACATCTTCGAGGAAGTGACTGATGAAGATCATCGACAGGCCGCGTTCACGCAGGTGGGCGAGCAGACCGAACAGCCGGCGGGTCTCGGGAGGACTGAGCGAGCTGGTCGGCTCGTCCAGAATCAGCACGCGGGCCCCGCTGTGCAGTCCGCGGGCGATCTCGACAATCTGCCGGATGACCAACGGAAACCGATCCAGCCGTTCGCGCACATCGATGTCGACATCCAGCTCGCGCAGCCACTGGGCCGCCTGCCGGTTCATGGTCTTCCAATCGATCGAATTCCAGCGCGTCAGCGGCTGCCGGCCGAGGAACAGGTTCTCGGCCACCGACAGCGCACCGATGCCCGAGAGTTCCTGGTAGACCATGGCAATCCCCAGGTCGCGGGCCGCCTTGGGACTGCGCAGCGCGACCGGAGTTCCTTCCAGTTCGATGGTTCCTTCATGGTCGGGAATGGCCCCGGCCAGGATTTTCATCAGCGTGCTTTTGCCCGCCCCATTGCTGCCGACCAGGCCGTGGATTTCCCCCGGCTGCAAATCGAAATCGACCCCCTGCAGCGCGACCGCCCCCCCAAACCGCTTGCCAATGCCCGTGCCGCGCAGCAGAGGGGCTGACGCGGAGACGGGCAGGGCGGGGGAGAGGGTGGGTGGCACGAGCTTAGGGAAGGCGGAAGGCTAAAGGATGAAGGCGGAAACGGGGGAGTTGGCGGACTAGACGAGGCAGTGGGTGGGGTCGGCCAGGTAGAACATCGCGTCGAGGGTGGTTTTGTTCTCGAGCGAGACGAGGGGGCCGGGGGTGATGATTTCGAGGGGGACGTTGTCGGGCTTCTCGGCGTTCCGGACGATGAACTGGCCGACGACCAGGGCGGTTTTGTGGATCAGACAGACCGGGTTGACGGTGGTGGCGGCAAGCCGGCCTTCCTTGACCGCCAGCAGACCTTCTTTCTGACCGTCGACCGCGGTCACGACCATCTTTTTGTGGATGGTGTTCTCGATGGCGGGGAGGCAGGCCAGGGCCATGTCGTCGCTGTGGAAGAACGCCCCGGCGATCGGTTCCTGCTCCTGGGCGATGAGGGCCTCAAACGTGTCGCGGGCCTTTTCCTTCTTCCAGTCGCACCAGCGGACCCCGCTGCCGAGGACTTCGACGTTGGGGTAGTTCTTGTGGACGTTTTCGAAACCCTGCTTGCGTCCCTGGGCGCCGCTGTGGGCGCTGAGGCCGCCGATGTGAATGACCTTCCCCTTGCCGCCGATTTTCTCCATCAGATACCGGCTGCTGCTTTCCCCCATAAAGACCTGGTCGGGGGTGACTTCGACCCAGACGCCGGTGTTGCGCATTTCGTCCATGGCGACCAGCAGGGTGTCCATGGAGATGACGGGAATGTTGCGGGCCTTAAGGCGGCTGACCGGTTCTTTGAGCGAATCGATCTGCACCGCCTGGAAGCAGCAGAAGTCCCAGTCGTCGCCGGTGATGGTGTCGATCTTGTTGCGTTGCTTCTCGGGATCGAACTCGCCGTCGAACCAGACGACTTCGACATTCAGCAGTTGGCCCCACAATTCGGCCGTCGTTTTGCCGAGGGCGCACCAGGTGCTCTGCAGCCCGGCATTGGAGAAGGCTGCCCGCAGCCGGCGGGGCCCGGCGGCCGATCCCCCAGCGGCGGCACCTGCGGCGGGGGCACCAGCGGCCGGGGGGGCTCCCCCGGGACCGGCGGCCGGTTGGCACCCGGCGAGCAGGGCGGCGGCACCCCCACCAAGCGCGAGCTGTTCCAGAAACGACCGGCGATTCGACTGTTCCGCGGGGAGGGGCGCGCTCATGGGAGGGTGGGGGAGAAAATCGACAGGAGACAGGGAGAAACCAACCACCCCGCGCAGCCCAAGGCCGCCCGAGCGGTTGCCGTGCTGCATGGTGACCGGGCGCAGAACACTCCGCAAGCGAACCCGAGTATCCGTAGGACAGGTTTTCCAACCTGTCCGTAAAAAAACCGCCCGCTCAATAAACGCCTCTCAACCCCAAGAACTCGAACCACGTTACATGTCGAGAGGAGGAGCCTAATCGATATCCAAGCTGATTGACCTATCGCGCGGCAGTCACACCACGCCCTCCCACTCAGACGCATCAAACCTTGTCCATGCGTTTCTTTTTTCTGCTGATGATCGAAATCCCATTTCCAAAAGACAGTCCCACGCCAGCCGGAATGGTGTGAAGCCAATGCGAGAGCCTCGCCAGCGGTGAACAAGGTGGAAACCGTAGGCGGGCTGCCAGTCGTTCAGTCAAATCCACGACAAATCGATCGCAATTTCAGGATAGCGGGTTTGTCCAGCAGTTTTTATGATCTGATCAAGACACCCGCCAGAATGTACACCAACGCTCCCATCAAAGAGGCCATTATCGACCTCCGTGTCAAGCTCTGTCCCGACTTCGACACTGCAATTTTAGAATCTGTTCGCGCGGGAAATGAGTTTTGCTATCCAAAATCCGAGCCAATTCAACAAACGGAATTGACGGTTTCTCTCACTCCACCAAAAGTACCGGCGACATCACACTCGCAGATGATGTGGGGATTCAAGTTCACAAGTGATAATGGCAAACGCATCTGGCAATCACGCAGAGACGGATTCTCCCTGAGTCAACTTGCCCCGTATACCAATTGTTGCGACTTTCGTGATGAGGCCAGACAACTGTGGACCAAATACCGTCACAAATCTTCGCCCGAAGCAATCGAGCGATTGGCAGTTCGCTACATTAATCGCATTGACGTTCCAATGGCCAGCATTGAACTCAAGCATTATCTGCGGACTTCACCCGAGATTTCTGCGGACTTGTCACAGGAGTTGTCCGCCTATTTCACGCAGTTGAGACTGCCCCAGACTGATCTGGGTGGGGCCGTCGTGATCAACCAGACCATCATTCCCCCTCCGCAACCCGAGATGGTCTCGATTGTTCTGGATATCGATCTGTTCAGTGACCAGGATGTTCCTCAGTCGGATGAGGAAATCTGGTGTTTCTTCGAGCGACTGCACTTAAGAAAAAATGAAGTTTTCGAGGCCTGCATCACCGACCAGACACGGAGTTTGTTCACACCATGTTGACAATACCCTCACCCCCGCGCCTCGACTCGACTTTTGAGTGGGCCTCTTCCTGTTCTCCTCAGTCGCATCATGCTGAGGGTGCCGAGGGACAGGCGATTGATGATCTCATTCGGTCGATTCGTCGCGATCAGCAGGAACTTCGAAGCGGTCCTGGGTTGCCTGCCGAAGGCAATCCAGAAGGATATCTGCACCTCCCTTTCAAGACTGTTCAGACCATTCGAGTTCGATTTCAAAAGGCAGTCCCTTTGCCGCCTCGTCGAATCCTGATTTACGATGAGGATCATTAGCCATGGCATGGTGGAGAAGTGTCAATGGAACGACCTTGATGCAAGGAGACCTGATTCCGAATTGCCGAATTCCGGTCTTCCTGGAGGATCCCTCTCCGCTTGACGAAGAAGAGCCGCAGTCAGTCAGTGTCGTGGAAGCCAGACTTATCATTGTCTCGCAGAGTTGCGATTTGGCCAAAGGCAAGAGTTTCGTTGCGCTCTGTCCCATATCGACTTTGGCGGAGTTTGAAGAGATCAATGTTGAGTTTCGACAAAAAAAGCGATGGGAAAACATTTGAAAAGGGGCTGAACCGGGATTGTACCTGATTGCCTCACCAGAAGAGCCCGAGGACTATCGAGCGTGCCTGGTGGTTGATTTCGGACAGATCGTGAGCGTTCCGATTGTTTATCTGCAACGGCATGCGGAGGAATTGGGGGATCGGTGGCGGTTGGAGTCACCGTATCTCGAACACTTTTCACAGGCTTTTGGTCGATGTTACATGCGAGTCGGGCTGCCGAGCCAGATCGCTGCATTCAAGTAATGGCAGCAGACAAGAAGAGTCTCGCAGACCATTCCGTGGCGAGGACTGCCCTTGTTGCAATCGCCCCGACACCGCACGCAACGTAACGACTCAAACCCGGACAAGAGCCTCAAGGCTGGCTGGATCCACCCTCGCCCTCCTCCTCTTCGACAACCACAAACAACCCCGCCTCTTCAACCTGCCGTTTGATGGCCCGCCGGCGGTCGATTTCCTGCCAGACCTGCTCGTCGTTCCAGTCGGGATGCTCGGCCTTGAGGATCTGGATCAGCCAGCGCATCCCGGCATCGTACAGGTCGCACCCCATCCGGAACTTCTCAGCCATCGTGAACGCGGCGGCCCGGCGCAGCAGTGTCTGATCGATTCGCTTCTGCAGTTGGCGAATCTCATCGTCCCCCTTCGGCAGTACTTCATCGGCCATCATGCACCTTTCCTCTCTGGCGGCTTCCACTGGCGGCCCCCACCAGGCACACCGTGTGAACATCGGGCGTCGGTATGCTGGGTTGAAACATCGCAGTCGATGCCGTACGCCTTCGCCAACCCTGCCGTCTCTCAACGCGCAATGACCAGTCGGTCATGCTCGACTGTCGAACAGCCTGTACCGGCCGGCTGAACTCTACCTGGTGATCGAGGTTGGTACGAGGTGGCGTCACGATTGGGACCATCACCACTGGCCAAATGAGACAGTCCCGCAAGCCAAATTGGATTCCCGCGATTCACCCCTTCGCCAACACAGCCCGCAGGGCCTGATTGACCCCCTCCGAGTCGGGAAATCGGGCTGTCAGGTCTGGATCAATCAGGACGGCGCCGTCCTGCAGCGTGAAGTGGCATTCGGTCAGGGTACCGTCCGACTTCCGCACACGAACCGTGTGACCGGCCCGATACGCCCGAACGTGGCGGCCTCGGGACCCTCCGGCAAAATCGCGTTCTTCAGGCATGGCCTGGAGCTCTTGATCGGATGTGCTCATGGGAGTCGAACCGTGCTTCGCGTGAGGGGGCGGAATGGGCTCGGTGTTTCGTTGAAGTCGTTTGGACCAGCGCGACTTTGAGGGCGAGAGGGGTGAGCAGGTCGGACATGGATTTTACCGACAGGTTGGAAACCGATCATACAGACGGCCGAGTAAATGGCCCTCTCTTACGGCGGGTGTTGGTTTATGTGAGGAGAAACCTCCGCGATCCGGGTATGATGGGGATGCAGATCGACAGGTTCCCTGATTTGGAGCGGAGCGATGTTCTTCGTGCGCTGCATGTTTTGTCACAAATTGGTCTTCCGGCCGCTGTACGAACGTCACAAGCGAAAGCACACCACACCGCTTGCGGATGGCCAGATGACCGACCATATCTCACTGCATCCCAAGGGACGGTTCCAGGGTTCGCTGGACGACGTGCCTCAGGTCTACCGCCACTCTCGATGCGGGGGCCGCACCGGGATGCCCGAGGAGATTGTCCGCAGTTACCTCGTCAATCCATTTCTGTACAGCGACAATTCGTTTTGCTGCACCTGCAACGACTACGTCCCCACCCAAGAGCTGTTCTGGGTCAAGACCGGCCAAATGCTTTTGGAGTACTTTGAAAACCTCCGGCGGGAGTATCTCTGGGAACACGGCGAACCCCCACCAAATCCCAAGATCTGATGCCAACAGCCGAGAGATGTTTGCGTTGCCCATTCTTCCGCCAGACGAAGTTCGGCGAGCAGAGTCCCCCTGGCCGCGGGACAGGGTTGGGGTGAGGGTACAACGGCCGCCTGGTGTGTGACCGGACGCTGTTGGAAAGACCGGACGGGCAGCCCCCTCACCCGCCCTGCGGGCACCCTCTCCCCCCCAATGGGGCGAGGGACCCGTGGGGACCCGGCGCGCGACCGGCGCACGATTCTCTGCGGATGACCGCACAGTGGCACAAGACCGGCGCTCGTGCCGTCCTCGCTCACTCTCCCACACAGTACAGGAACGTGTCGGAGCGAATCAGCAGTCTCTTGCCATCGGGGACCGGGCTGCCGTTGAAGAGGGTGCGGTCTGCGAAGTCGTTGGTCGCCAGCAGTTCGAACTCGGGTTTCGCCGCCACTACGAACGTCCGGCCGAAGCGCGACAGGTAATACAGCCGGCCGTTGGCCAGAACCGGTGAGCCGTAAAACTGCCCGGCCCGTTCCAGCCGCTGTTCGTAGACCACCTCTCCCGTCTCGGCTTTCGTGCAATACGCAATCTCACGCTGGTCGTTCACCCAGTACAGGTGTCCCTCGTGCACGATGGGGGAAGACACGTTGGTCCCCTTTTGGCTGGTCCACAGCCGGTGCGTCGCGGTGACGTCTCCCGTCCCCCCCAGACGCACGGCCAACCCCGCCACTCCCGACCGGCCGCCGAGGCAATACGCCACGCCATCCTCCACCACGCAACTGGGGACCATGTACCAAGTGATGTCGGTCTGGCACGACCAGAGCGACTTCCCGGTGACCGGGTCGAGCCCGAGCAGCTTCCCCTGGATCGCCAGAATCAGTTCCTGGCGTCCCTCGCGCGAGCGGGCCACCAGCGGCGTGTTCCACGACTCTTTGATCCCCTCCACGCGCCAGCGTTCGGCCCCCGTCTTTCGGTCGAGCGCGATGAGCGCGTCGCTCTCGACACTGGCGTTCACAATCAGCAGGTCGCCGTACAGCACGGGGGAGGCGGCCGAGCCCCAGCCGTGGGTTCGCTCGCCCACGTCGGCCCGCCACACCTCGCGGCCCGAATGATCGAAGGCCAGTACGCCGGTCTTGCCGAAGAAGACGTAGACGAAGTCGGCATCGACCGCAGGGGTGCTGGCGGCGAACCCGTGATCGCGGATCTTCTCTTCCTCGGGGAGCCGGGCGGCGACTGCCTGGTTCCACAGCAGCTTCCCGGTGGCGCGGTCGAACGCCAGCAGGTGCCGACGCAGGTCAGCCGGGGTTCCGCCCTCCACGCCAGGCACAAAGTACCCCGTGTAGCAGGTGAGGTAGATGCGGTCGTTCCAGGTCACAGGGCTCGACGCGCCGGCCCCGGGCAACGGGGTCGCCCAGACGAGGCCGGTCTCATTGTTCCATTCCAGCGGAGTGTCGGCATGCACGGTGACCCCCAGGCCATCCGGGCCGCGGAAGCGGAACCAGTCGCGGGGGTTCGCGGCTGAGTGTTTCGCCTGTCGAGAGACCGTGGTGGTGTTGTTCTGAGAGAGTCCCTCGTCGGCAGAGACGGGGATTGCGACGCTCGGGAGTAGAGCCGTCGTGAGGACTGCGGGGAGGCAGACCAGGAGAACCGCGGTGCGGAGCTGGAAAGGGGCGGGCATCAGGGAAAACCGGACAAGGGGCGGGTCGGGGAAACGCGGATTGTAAGCGATGAGGTGGAATTTGCCCGCGAGTGGAATGAGATTCCGGGAGACGCGATTGAAGTGGCTACGGGATTGTGCGAATACTGGGAAACCAGTTCCAG
>CAIOTJ010000112.1 GCA_903861195.1 uncultured Planctomycetaceae bacterium
CATTCCCGGCCTGCGGGGATTTGTGGGGGTCGACCTGCTGCTCGATGAAGAGACCGGCACGGTCACAGTGGTCGAGATCAATCCCCGCCTCACAACCAGCTATCTGGGCTATCGACAATTGGCCCAGAGCACGCGGGAAGACGACGGGGCCTTGCTCTCGGGCGGAGCGGCCCTCGCCCGCACCCTTGTCTGGCCCAGTCTGGCGGGAACATCGCTGCGCTTTGCAGACTCACCCACAGTGGAATTCCAACCTGCGGACCTGGAACCATCGGGCCCGAACACCGGGTCCATCCCGATGGCGACCAAGAGCTTCCTGAGCCCCAACCCCTCGAGTGTCTGAATGGGTGTCCCTACCGAAACATCGGGCCTCGACGGCTCACCTCCGCCCGTCTCGTTCGCCGCTGCGCTGCGCGTCTGGGCCCGGATCGCAGCCCTCAGCTTTGGTGGTCCAACGGGACAAATCGCGGTGATGCACCGGTTGCTGGTCGACCAGCACCGCTGGATCAGTGACCGGCGGTTTCTGCACGCCCTGAATTACTGCATGCTGCTGCCGGGGCCCGAGGCACACCAACTGGTGACCTACACGGGCTGGCTGCTGCATGGAGTGCGGGGGGGCGTCACTGCCGGACTGCTGTTCATCCTGCCGGGGGCGCTGGCTCTGGGTGTGCTGTCGGTTCTGTATGTCGAATACCAACAGACTTCGCTGTTGCAGGGACTGTTCTATGGATTGAAGGCGGCCGTCCTGGCGGTGGTGGTGGAAGCGGTGCTCCGGATTGGACGACGCGTGCTGAAGAATCCCGCGATGTACGCCCTCGCGGCGGCGGCCTTCGTGGCGATTCGGGTGTTTGCCGTGCCGTTCCCCTGGATCATCGCGGCGGCCGCCCTCGCGGGTCTGGTGGGAGGCTGGCTCAACGAACGCCTGTTCCTGGTGGTGGCCCCCCGTCAATCGGCGGCTGATGCCGCGCGGGAAGCGGACTACCTGATCTCGACACACAGCCCTCCCTCGGGACGCCCACCCAGCATCCGGTCATCGCTCGCGACGACGGCCCTCTGGCTGGTGATCTGGTGGCTGCCTGTGGGACTCTGTTGGCTGGCCTGGGGCGGTGAACACATCCTCGTGGCCGAGGGATTGTTTTTCAGCAAGGCGGCGTTGCTGACCTTTGGGGGAGCGTATGCGGTCCTGCCCTATGTCGCCCAGCAGGCGGTCGAAACCCACCGCTGGCTGTCGACCGGCGAGATGATGGATGGACTGGGTCTCGCGGAGAGCACCCCGGGGCCGCTGATCATCGTGTTGCAGTTCGTCGGCTTTCTGGCCGCCTACCGCCACCCGGGGGACCTGTCTCCCTGGATCGCCGCCGGGCTGGGCTCGCTGATCACCACCTGGGTCACCTTCGCCCCCAGCTTTCTGTTCATCTTTGTGGGGGCTCCATGGATCGAACGGTGGCGCGACAACCGCCGGCTGAGCATGGCGCTGTCGGGTGTCACCGGCGCCGTGGTGGGGGTGATCCTGAACCTCGCGGTCTGGTTCGCCGTGCAGACCCTGCTGCATTCCGCACCGGCCCAATCACCGAACTGGCCGCAGCTGGGATTGGGTACCTGGGGGACGCTCGACCTGGTCGCTCTGGGACTGGCTCTCGCCGCGGGAGTTGCGTTGTTGCGGTTCCACATCGGGCTGGGCTGGGTGTTGGGAGCCGCGGCGGTGGGGGGCTGGCTGGCTCTGCAGGCGACCCTGGGAAGCCTCCCCGGTTTGTGAACCGGGGGGCCACCAGCCGGTTGTGTCTCCTCAAGCGACGCCGTGCCACCGGGCCTTCCGGATGACGCCCCGGGCGAGCATTACTCGGCCGCCAGCGAAACGCAGACGATCTCGCGATCGTTGCGGACGTAGACCCGGCGGTTCGCGAAGGCCGGATGGGTCCAGACAACCGGACGGCCAAACGCATCGCCGGTCGCCTCGATCACCTTGGCGCGGCTCAATTCCTGATACCCCTGAGGTGACATCCGGGCGAGAATCAATTCGCCCCGCTCGTTGAACAGCACCCACTTGTCGCCATGACGCACCAGAAAGGCGGTGGCGTGCGGGGCGGGGCGGTCGTTGGTCGTGGGCTTGAGCGATTCCCACAGCCTTTTCCCGGTCTGCAGGTCAACCGCCCGCAGATGCCCCGAATCGCAATCGCAACCGTAGATCACTCCGTCCGCGATCAGCGGGGTGGCATTCGCACAATAGACACCTGTCGTGGTGGTCCCCTTCCAGACCTCAGAGACGGCCGTTCCCTGCTCGTTCAATCGCAATGCAGAGGCCACCTTGCCGATTCCGCTCGCGAACAACAGGTCACCCGATTTCTGGGGGATGTTGATCGACATCTTGTACTTGGGGGCCAGGGGATGGGTCCACAGGATCTTGCCCGTTTCCGGATCGAGTGCGTTGAGATCGTCGGCGGTCCAGATCACCAGTTGCCGCTTGCCGGCATGCTCGATGATCGCCGGAGGGCAATACCCAGGATCACTCGCCGACAGAGCCTTCCAGAGCTCTTTGCCAGTGTGCCGATCGAACGCGACAGCAATGCTTCCCGCTCCTCCCGCGAGACACAGCAGCTTGTCTCCGTCGACCAGCGGGTGTCCGCAAAATCCCCACCAGGGAGTTTCGCACTGGTACTCGTCGTTGAGATCTTTGCGCCACACGATTGAGCCATCCTGCACGCGGGCACAGAGCAGATCCCCTTCGGCTCCCAGCGAGTAGACCAGGTCTCCGGCGACCGTCGGGGTCACCCGCGGTCCCCCCGCGTACGAGATGTGGTATTCGACCTTGTTCTCGATCTTCCACAATTCCCGGCCAGTGGACTCATCAAGGCACAGCAGCCGTTCCACCCCCTGCAGCTTGTCCCGGGCACCAGGATTGTTCGTGCCCCGTCCCTCCGGGCAGACGAAATCGGTCACAAACACCCGACCGTTCGCCACCGAGGGACCGGCATATCCCGCGGCAATCGCCGTGCGCCACACCACCTTCGGCCCTCCCTCGGGAAACCGCTCCAGCGTGCCGGTTTCGCGCCAGACTCCATCCCGCCGGGGTCCCATCCACTGAGGCCAATCATCACCCCGCGCCAACCCCGGAAGGACCAGTCCCACCACACTCCAGAGAACGACAGAGATCCGCATGGCAAACAACTCCGGGAAAGTCAGGACAATCAGGGCCCGCGGACCGGTCCTCCAGCGGAGGGGAGGCGGGAAGCACAACTGTCCGCGGAGTGTAGCTTGGAGGGTACGAGGAATTGAATTGGAGAATCCAGCCCATCGGAAACAGAAGGATTGGGATTCTGGCTTTGGCCATGGATCGTGGAATCCGCAGTTTGAGCCGACACTCCAGAAGAGTCGTGCGTCGCGAGGTCCCCGACAGCCCACGGGCGGACAGTGGCCGGAGCGCACATGACCACTGCGGCGCGATGGTCTCGCGGATTGGATGACGCGAACACAGAGGGGTGCGCGCGATTCCATCGCACCAAGGCACGCGATTCACTGCGACCCGCTGAACAAGGGGGGCCCGGTCGGTTGAGAAACATCCCGGCACAATTCCGTCCTCGCGCGAGTCCGTGCCGCAGGACTCTCACGCCTTGCCACGGAGTTGCGACCGTCTGGCTGCAGCCGGAAGTGACGACGCGACCGCGGGCTTGAGGGGAAGGCGGAGCGGCCCAGCGCGGGATCTGGGCCGCTCCGTTCGGCGAAATGGAATGGGACGCCAGGACGGGAAGGGGGACCCGTTTCTCAGGCGGGTCGGCAGGCAGATCGGCAACCCATCCCCGCGAGATGCCGCTCCGATCGGGGAAGAAGCAGACGGCGTGCCAGTCTGCGTCAGGTCTCTCGATCAGCCGCCCTATCCCCCGGATGGATTGAGAGTTGAGTCACAACCGCTCCGTGCGGGAAGTGGTGTTGACCTGAAGGTGAGATGGAGGGAATTGCAAATCTTGCAGAACACCATCCGGAATCTGTGGGGCGAATCATGCGACGGAACCGTTCATCCGACGCGACCCGAACCGCAACAGACTCTGTCAATCCAGGCAAGAGGGGCGGAGATTGGCAGTTATTCCGGTTGTTCCACGCGTTCCCGATGTATTGGGTTTCGCGATTGTGCGTCGCCGAAACCATGTGGCACGTGTTTGTGAAGCCCCTCTCAATCCGGAAGGATGCGACATGTCGACCTCAACGCCATCCCAGAAGCCTTGGTTCCTGCCGGTCGCGACATTCCGGAGCTGGTCGGAAGCCCTGCGAAAACGGACCCCCATGACGAAGTCGGCCTGGGCCCTGGCGTTGGCGACGGCCGGCACCTTCGCCGGTTGGTCTGCCACCCCCCACCTGGCCCGTCTGGGGGCTGCGGAATCCACCCAGGCCCAGCAGTCACAGGCGGCCCTGCGGGCCTTGTTGACTCAGGCGGACGTCGAGGAACGCCGCGCGGCGGTTCTGGAAATTGGTGCCCACAGCCCGCTCCCCGCGAAGGCCGCCGAGTTGTTGATCCAGCCCCTGCACGACACCGATGTCGAGGTGCGGGCCCTGGCGGCGATGACCCTGCTGCAGAATGATTGCCACGTCGACGCGGCGCTGTTGGTCCTCAGCGACCTGCTGGAATCGGACGAAGCCGAGGAACGCTGTCTCGCGGCCTTCTTGCTGGGGCATTCGCCGGTTCAGCAAGACCTGGTCGAATCGCGGCTGGTGTCGCACCTGTCCGATACCAGCCCCCTGGTGCAGCTGCATGTCGCGGAAGCGATGCTGCGTCTGCGGACTGGCAATGACATGGCGGTCAAGGTGCTGTCCGACTCCCTGCTGGCCGAAGAGCCGAGCACCCGCGCGTTCGCCGTCCACGCCCTGGGTTGCGACACGCACACCCCCTCGGCCACCGTGGCCTATCGTGTGGCGACCCGCCTGGCGGACACCGATCTGGATGTGGCGGCGGGCTCGGCGTTGACCCTGTTGGTTTGGACCCAGGGGGTTTCGCATCCCGCCGAGGGGGCCAGTGTGAACAACGAGCGAATCGAACACATCGGGCGTCTGCTGGCATCCGAGACCAGGGGGACCCGGCATGCCGCTGCGGTCCGCCTGCTGGAAGGGGCGAGCGAAGCGGCCCTGATGCGAGATTTGTGCCGCAGTCACCTGCGGGATGAAGACCCGCTGGTCCGGGCGTGCGCCGCCCTGGCGTTGGGCAGTTCGACGGCCGACTCGGTCGCTGTCGAAACCATCCTGTCGGGTTTGATGGAATCGCGTTCGTCGTCCGAGAACATCATCGGCCTGGGGACCCTGGGAAGGATGTCACGGGCATCGGCTCCGCTGCTGGAGGCGGCCCGCCAGCATCTCGAATCGGACCATGCCAGCACCCGCACCCTGGCCAGTTCGGTGCTTTTGAAATTCGCTCCCCGTGATCCCGAAGCCCTGAATTGCCTGGCGGCCGGCGTGGCTGATGGAACTCCTGAAGGTCGCTCCCTGGCCGCCCGCAGCTGCCAGCTGGTCGACTGGCGGCAGACCGCTGTGCTGCACGACGCCTTGAAACTGGCTGGCCGCGATTCGCACCTCCGCACCCGGCTCTCCGCCATCGAGATTCTGGCGAGCCGTGGCACCGCGGGCGAGATCCAGCGGGTCGGCCACACAAAATAGCAGGCGACCCTCGCTGCCCGCCGTCGCACCAGACCGGCGGCGGGCGCGGGGGGGGTCTAAACTACTTCTCCGAAAATGTGAATTTCACCACCGACTGAAACAACTGCAGTTCGATGGTTTGGGCATCTTCGTCAATCCGGTAGTCAATGAAATGCAGCGGCTCATCACTCCGGCTCTCTTCATACAGCAGCTTGCCTGTCCGCCGGTCGAGGCTGGTCATCAGAAATCGCTGCTCCAGCCCATTGCCTCCCCGACGTGGCTCGAAGACGTGCGACGCGAAGGTCACCAGGGGGAGTCCCGCCGGCTGCTGAGGATCGAACTGCTGGCGTTCCATGACCGCACTCCAGAGCCACTTCCCCGCGGCCCGGTCCAGCAGATGCACGGTCCCATTCACCGTGAGATGAACGTTCTGGGAATGCCGGACAATGGTCGGTCCATTGGGGAGCGGGCGATTGGCCATCACGAGATAGTGCTCCCCGGTTCGCACCACCTGCAGTTCGTGGACCGACTCACCCGGGTCCAGGTCGGTCTCGAACCGGACCTCTCCGCGTTCGAGATCCACACAGGTCAGATGCCCGGTCCCCTCCAGCACGAGCGCCTCCTCCCCCTCCACCTGGGCCACGAGGCTACCGGCGGGAAACTCGCGGCTCCATACATCCTCACCGGAAGCCAGATTCCGCAGGGCCAGCACCTGGCGATCGAGGGGACGGCCCCACACCACCAGATTTCGGCCCCGGGGAGTCAACCACCAGCTGGAGGGAGGCATCCGCACGGTCCCCCGGGCGGCCCCATCACGGGTGCCGTAAACCTGGGCCTCAAGTGTTTCGGGGGGAACCACCAGCAACTCCTGATCATCCCCCAGCAGTCCTGATCCCGGTGTGATCCCCTCGCGGGTCCAGATGGGAACTCCCGTGTACGGATCGAGGGCCGAGAGTCGCCGCCCCCTGAGCACAACGATCTGTTGCTGACTGATTGGTCCCACGACCGCCGTGTTGTCGGGACCGAGCGGTGCGAAGTTCAAGCGGGCCTGGGCGGGGGCCAGCCCTCGCTGCACCATGATGGCCGCCGAAGCCTCGATCAGGTTCTGGTGCCACAGCCACCGGGGACCGGGATCGTGTGGAGTTCCCAGCAAATCCACGGCCAACAGGTCCTTCCCCACCAGCAGCACCAGCAGATGATCGCGGACCCAGGCCCGGTTGAATTGGGCGTTCCCGGCCCACAGCGGTGTCTGCAGCGCCAGTTTCCAGTGCGGACGGCCATCGGAGCCGCGGGCGACCAATTGCTGATCCCCCGTCCCCAACTCGAGCGTCACGTCGGTGAGGTAGGGCCCCCGGGGACCGTCGATCGCCAGGGGTTGCGTCCGACCAATCGCCACGGGACGGGGGCCGGGCATACGCTCCACAGTCACCTCCCCCGTCGGCCAGGGATGCCGGCGTTCCGCGACCCGGCGCACCTCGTCGCGCCCCTGCCACTCGGCTGAGCGGTCGAGGGCCGGTTGCAGATCGGGATCTCCCCGCCGTTGTCGTTCCTGCAGACGGGCGATGAACGGGCCGACATCCCGCGGTCTCTCGGCCCGCAACAGCAGCTCGCCCCATTCCGACCAGAGCGATCCCACACCGGCCCCCCGACTTGTGGCCAGCACCCGCGCCAGGACCAGTTCGGTCCAGAGCCAGTCATCCCCGCGCAGCACCTGGGCCCGCTCGGCCAGCAGCCGGGCGGGATCGGGAACCAATTCTCCAAACAGGTCCCAGAAACGGAGTCCCCGCGCCCGGTCCGGTGTCTCCAGCGACTCCCGCGCCGCTTCCTGCAGCATGCCATTCAACTGTTCGCGCAGCGGCGGATCGGCGTTCGTCACCAGTCGCTCGGCGGCCAGAGAAAGCTGCCGATCACGGCGGATCAACAGCGAGGTGCCGACCCTCTCCAAAGGAAAGTCTCCCAGGTCCAGGCGGGCGAAGGCCAGCAGTTGGGCCAGCGCTTCGGCCCTCCGCTGCATCCGTTCGTATCCGAGAGCCAGCAACCAGTGCAGGCGGGCCCGCTCGGCGGGACTTTCCACCAGTGTCTCGGCCCGGGGGCCAAACGCATGGTAACGATCGAAATCGGTCCGCAGTCCCTCCAACAACGCCGACAGCAGCAACCCTCGGGCCTCGGTA
>CAIOTJ010000113.1 GCA_903861195.1 uncultured Planctomycetaceae bacterium
CGGCCTCTGCATGCTTGGCCTCGCCCGCCCAACGGGTCAGCAGTTGGCTGAGGCCGCGTTCCAGCCCGGCAATGGTGATGGGGTAGCGGTTCTCTTCCATCACCTTGTCGGCGGTCGGGGCGAATGAGACGGTGCCCACCCACGAGGCAATGCCCGCCCCCTCATGCACCCACAGCCGCCCCTTGTTCTGCCCATCGACGTACAGCACTTCGCGCCCGCCATGCGGTTCGACGTACTTGAGGTACACGCTGAACGGATTGTGCCGCAGCTTCATGACCATCGTCGACTTCAGCAGCGGACTGCCGGGACGGGGCACCTCCCGCTTCACGAGCGTGCAGACATAGCCGGCGGTCTTGCGGACCAGGCCCAGCGCCTCTTCCACCGCCTGTGCCGCCGGGCCCATGGCCGACTCGCGCAGCACCTTCAACTGGTCTTCGCCCGGAGTGGCCGAGAACGACGCGGCCTGCACGGGAACCTGGGCCCCCTCGCGACGCTCCCGCAGGCGGGACCCGAGCCGGTCTTTGGGCCCCCCGGCCCACGCCAGGTCGAGTGGTGCAAGCAACCCGGCGGCTCCCGCGCTCAACAGGGAGGTGAGGAACCGACGACGATCAGTGGCAGGAAGGATGTGGTTCATAACGTTCCTATCGGTTCCCCAACCTCCCAAAACCATGGAATGTCCCCCGATGCCCGGCGCGGTCCGCACGACTTGTAAGAATTACAGGCCGTTCCGACAAAATCATTCAAGTTTCCGCAATCGGGCTTGTTGAGTTTTGAGGGATGTCGTATCTCTCCGCCTCCCTTCCCGCCCGTCGCCCCCATCCCCTGGGGACCCGTCGACAGGGTGGAACCTGACCCATCTCTGTGAAGGAATCCCGCCATGCAGAAGCTCTTCATTCTCGCCTTCGGTCTGGTCGTCGCTGCCGCTCTCAACGGCTGCTGCTGCTTCCCCTGCTGCGGTGGTGGCGGCAACTCGTGTGGTTATGGCGGCGGCGGCTGCAGCACCGGCGCCTGTGGCGTCCAGGGGGCGTACTATGCTCCCTCTCCCTGTGGCGGTTCGTGCGGCATCTAGTTCTCCACTGCGGCGAACGTCCAGTCCGCTGTGCCGGGTCTGCTGTACCCGATCTGCTGCACCCGGTCCCTTGCGCTCGGCCGATTGCTGACAGCGACCTGTCCCCCTCGGTGGCCTGCAATCGGACCGCCGGGCATGAGGGAACAGCCGGTACAACGTGCACGACAATCGCCGGGGAACGTGCCGCGTAGCCAGAGGGCGTCACCCCGTTGGGGGCGATGTTCCATACCGCGCGAATTCCGAGGAGACCTGCCGTCGTCAGGGGCGTCCGACATGGACCCCGGACGGGATGTGACCGCGTCGTGAACGCTGCCGCGGCGCGCGGCGGCCTACTGATTCAACCCGTAGACGAGGATGTTCACCGCCAGCCGGACGGCATCTTCGTGCACGTACCCCGTGCAGGCGACGGACGACTGCCGTTCGAGTGCGCAGCTGATGTCGTACTTGCTGTAGACGACGACGTAACGGTTGTTGATGGCGATTCCTTCCAGGAACGGCTCGACCGTTTTGACGCCGGGTTCGACCGCTCCCGCTCCGCCCCCCAGATCTCCATCCCGCCGCCGGACGGTCTTCAGCTGGTGTCCCGACCGGCTCAGGAAGATTTCGTGCCCGACCGGGATCCGTTCGAGTTCCTGCCCCGGGTAGACCTGCTTTATCAGCCGGCGAAAACTCTGATCGAAGGCGGGGGCACCGCAACACGCGTCGGCGAAGAAGAACCCACCGTTGTCGAGGAACCTGCGCAGCTTTTCGATCTCGTTCTTCGTGAGCTGGAAATCCTGCCGACCGTGCATGTAGAGCAGCGGATACTGGAAGAGGTTGCGGTCGACCAGGGTGATGTCTCCCGTCTTGGTCGAGACCGGCAAAAAGGCCGCTGAACGGGCCGCCTGCATGATCCGCCGCAGCGCCTGCGGGGCGGCATCCCAGTCTCCCGTGTAGCGGATCTTCCGCAGTTCCACGAGGTCGCGTTCGGCCGTACTCGCGGCCTCACCCGTCGGTGCCGCGGTCTCCCGTTCCAGCTTGTTCAGAATCTCCCGGCCGGTCACATACGCGACCACATTGACCCCCACCTGATTCGCGCGGGTGATCATCGAGGTCAATTCGGCCGGCCGTTTGGGGACCTGGAAGCTGGTCCATTTGTCCCACAGGCACGAGACATCGTGCGGCGAATAAATGATGCTGGTCCGGCACCCCACATCCAGCCCCCACAGTTCGACGGTGGGCTGTTTGGTCTGCTTGTCGATCAGGTCGTACTCGGCACGAAACACAGGATGCTCGGCTTTCAGCACCTGCAGTTTCGCCTCGGAGGGGGGTTGAATCTGCCGCACCAGCTCGCGGAACGATTCATCAAATGCTCCGCTCTGGCAGTTGTTCACCGCCAGCAGGAACCCCCCCTGGGCCAGGTACTGCCGCAAGAGTTCCACTTCGCGTTCCGACAGGTTCAGCGCGTCGGTCCCGGCGAGGTAGCAGATGGGGGACTGCAGCAGATCTCCCAGGGTGGCCCGCCCCACATCGACCGTCTGCCAGTTCAAAAGCTTGGGCCACTTGGGCAGCCCGGTGATGTGCTGGGTGAGATTCCGCACATCGTCGGGATGCCGGTTCCAGTCGCGTGAATCAATCTGCTTCGTCCGGGCATTCCGCGGACCAAACTCGAGCTTGTTGAACAGCACGGGCGCCAACCCCTTCGAGAGGAAGATCAGCGCGAGGCTGGTCCCCACCACCTCGTCGTTCTCTCCTTCCTGACCGCCGCGCCAGGCCCCACTCACCCGGTTTTGCTGGCTGACCAGGAACTCGGCTCCCTCGCGGTACCAGTCGTACTGCTCTCCCCGGCTGTTGACAAAAAACCGCCGTCCACTGAACCGGCCCGCCCGCTCGAGCCCATACAGGTAATACAACACCCAGCCATTGGCGGGGGCCCGCCCCGATGTCGGGTTGAACCGCACCGTGAAGTTGTTCCCCATCCAGCGCAGCGCCTTCTCGAGCACGGCGGGATCTTCGGGGGGGTCGCAGCACTTGGGGGTGCCATCGCGGTTGACGTGATTCTCTTCGGCTTTCAGCATCGCCTCGGTAATCACCACCGTCGCCAGGCCCGCGACCGTCATGCTGCCGGTACTGCTGCCTCCCCGCTCGCCGGTGTAGTCCCAGCCGCCATCGGGGTTCTGGGTCGACAGGAAGTGACCGCGCGCCTTGCGCCACACCTCCAGGCTCACGGGCACCCCCATCTCCTGAGCCTCGCGCAGGCCCAGCACGGCGAACTGGGCATTGCTGCGGTCGCCCGCCGCGTTGAACAACCCCCGCGGATTCGGCCCGTAGGTCCACGAGCCATTCGCCAGTTGCCCGCTCTCCAACACCCGCACCAGCGTGGCCACCCGCGCCACGTCGGTCTTGCCATCTTTGGCGGCGGCGAACGCCTGGATCTTGAGGGAGACCTCGTAGGTCAGATCCGATTGATTGCTGCGCAGCCAGTCGAGCCCCCGCTGGATCGCCGCGTCCTGGGCGGTCATCCCGGTGTTCAGCAGCGCCAACAGTACGAGGCTGGTCACCCCCACCTGCTGCCCCACCCGTTCTCCCCGCCAGGCCCCATCGGGTTCCTGCTTGCGCAGCAGAAGCTTCCGGGCGAGGTCGATGGAGTTCAGCACCGGCTGCCGCAGCGGGTCATCACCCCGCGCGACGCGCCCCGGGCCCCAAGCCACTCCCAGAGTCAACCCCGCGACCAAAGCCCAGGTCCAGGTGGCCGTTCCGAGGAAGGCCCGCCGTCGAATCCCCGGCGGGGGAGCCAGCCTCTGTGTTGTCTGCGGTTTTGAATCACGCATTCCCAGGCTTCCGGCAGACCAGTTCGCCACCACGTCATCCTCGTCGGCTCTCAATATCCATCATACCGCCGCATTTCCAGGGGCGAAAGCAGGCTGGCACTTTGGTGTTGGCCAGTTTTCCAGAGGCCGACTGCGGACCAAGACTTTTCTTGGCGGATCCGCATCGGACCGCTTTCCCTCTCGCTGCGGAGAGCTGCCGCGCCGCGCTCAAATCGATTCCACGACGTCGGGAGTGACCGCGTCGGAGCCGGGCGTGTCCGGACCGGGTGTTTTCGGATCGGGCGTGTCTCCCAGATCGCGCCGCGCGAACAGCCACAGTTCTTCGACCCCCAGTCCCCAGGCAGCCAGCAGATACCCCCCCCCCGCCGACCAGTACGGGCAAGGCGACCGAGAGCAGATCACCCCCGACACGTCCCCACACCGGCCGCCCGGGCAGCAGATTCTGCAGCACTTCGCGCCAGTCGGGTTGCACTCTCTGCACCCCCAGGCACACCCCGTACATCACCAGGGCCGCGAGACCGGCCCGCAGGGCGGTTGAACCGAGTTGCCGCCAGTCGAACCGCCCCAACCGCCGCTGCAGTGAGACAATCAACAGCGCGAGCTGGCCCATCGCGGTCAGGGCCGTGCTGCTCGCCAGGCCTCGCTCGGCCAGCACCCAGATCAATGTGAGGTTCAGCACGGTGTCGCTCAGCACCGCCAGCATGCCAATCTGCAGAGGAACGCGCCGGTCTCCCAGAGCGTAACACCCGCGGAACAACACGGGGATGCCGCAGTAGGCCCAGACCCCCATGCTGTAGGCACAGATCATGCCGGCCGTGCGGGCGGTGTTTTCGGCGGTGAACCGCCCATGCTGCAGCAACAGCCGGGTCAGCGGTTCGGCCACCGCCATCAGTCCCAGGCTGGCCGGGATGCCAATCACCAACACCAGCCGCAGGGCCAGCGTCAGGTCGTCACGCAGGCGGCCCAGTTCGCGTCGTGCGGCATGCCGGGCCAGCAGGGGAAACAGCACCGTCCCCAACGCCACCCCAAACACTCCCAGGGGAAACTGGTAGATCCGTTCGGCGAAGTACAGTGCCGAGACGGTCCCCGCCCGCAGCGGATATTCATGCCCGGGCCACCAGGGAATCTCGGCACTCCCCTCTTCGGGGCGCGAGAAGAGCCAGGCGATGCCGCTGTCGAGCACCGAGTTGATCTGGGTGATCGACAGCGCGATGGTCACGGGCAGAATCGCCCGGCCGATCGACTTCACTTCGGGCCACACCGGCTGCCACTCCCAACTCCAGCGAAAGCCCCGGCGATACAGCTCGGGAATCTGCGTGGAGAGTTGCAGCACGCCGGCGATCAGCACCGCCCCCGCCAGCACATACGCCTGTGTCGGCTGGTCGCCCCCCGCCACCTTGCCCGCCACCCAGACACCGGTCAGCCAGCAGATGTTCAACACGATCGGCACGACCGAGGCCCAGCCAAATCGGCCAAGGGCATGCAGCACGGCCGAGACCTGGGCGGCCAGGCAGATCAGCACCGAATAGGGGAGCATCATGGCGGTCAGACCCAGCAACAGGCCCGACCGGCCGTCGTGCAGGTGCCAGGCGGCCAGCCCCAATTCGGCCACCAGCACCAGCCCCGTCAACACCACCGCCAACAGGGTGAAGACCGCGCTCGCCAGTTGCCAGGCAGGCCGGCGGTCGGACGATTCGCTCGCTTCGTAGACCCGGGTGAAGGCGGGCAGGAACGCCGCCGAGAGGGCCCCCTCGCCAAACAGCTGCCGGGCGAGGTTCGGTACCCGGAACGAGAACGCGAAGACATCCATCACCGGGCCCAGGCCGAACAGGCTGGCGGTGGCGGAGTCTCGCACGGCCCCCAACATGCGGCTCAGCAGGGTGGACGACATCACCAACCGCAGCCCATGCATCAACCGGGTGACTGGCAGCCGGGAGGTCTCGGCAGCGGTGTCGCGGTCCCTCCCGGGGAATGACCCAGTCAGAGTCTGGGGAGTGGCAGCAAGCCCGGTACGATCGAATTGACCAGCCGGTTTCCCGGAGATATCGCCAGCCGAGTTGTCAGCGGGATCGGGGGACGGGAAATCGGCAGAGGGAGGGGAAGAATTCAAAGCGGTGGGTCAATTCCCGGGCCGCAGCGTGCGGGGCGGGGCGAATTGCGGCGGCGACAGCGGGGGAGGCTCGAGCTGGGCCAGGTTGAGGTGCAGTTGCGTGAGGATGTGGATCACGCGGTCCATGGGCAGTTCGAACTCGCGGGCGTCGTCAATGAGGTTGAGGTTTTCGTGTCCCTGCCAGGCCCGTTCGATGATCCACTCGATGGTGGCCAGATCTTCCGTTTCGGACAGACGGTTGAGCAGGTTGAAGTCGGCGTCGGGAAACTCGGTCCAACGCCGGCGACCGGCGAGATGTTCGAGTCGCGCGACGCGACAGTACAGGGGCCAGTAGCGGCGAAACCAGTCGACCAGAGCCTCTTCGCCGAGGTCGTAACCCCGGTTCTGGCTCTCGATCCACTTATGGCGCGCGGC
>CAIOTJ010000114.1 GCA_903861195.1 uncultured Planctomycetaceae bacterium
AGCCGCCGGCATTCGGGTCTGTTTCTGGCGGGGGAGGTGCTCGACCTGGATGGCCCGATCGGCGGCTTCAACTTCCAGGCCGCCTTCGCCACCGGCTGGCTCGCCGGCGAGCGGATTCTGGCCTGAGACAGCGGCAGAAGACCATCCCCTGAACCCGTACTCTCCGCCTGCTTTCTCTGAGCATCCTTGCGGTCTTTCACCTCCCCATCTGCCACGCCTTGAGCGCCGGCAGGGGAAACAGCAGCATCAGAATGTTCAGGCTAAGGTTGTCTCGAATCAGCCAGACCACCAGCAGCTCGACCAGCACAAACACCGCCACGCTCTGTTTCCACGGCAGCCGCCGGGCGATCACAAATCCCACCCCGGCGCAGACGATGTCCATCAGCGAGTTCAGCACCGAGTCTCCCTCATACCCCAGCGCGAACGTCGCCGACCGATACCGCTGAATGATGAAGGGCGAATTCTCAGCCAGCTCCCAGATCACTTCCAGCAAAACCGCCGTCGGCAACAGCCATCGCTCACGCAGGGGGGGCACCAGCCATTGCAGTCCCCACCAGAACAGAAACCCGTGCAGCATATGGCTGGTGCTGTAGTAATCGAACAGATGCTGCGAATTGTGCTGGCTTTTGACCTCGCCGCTCCAGGCTGACCACTCGCCGCACGCACACCACCACGGACGGCCCATCAGCCGCAAGAGCAGCAGGCCCAGCAGGGTGCCCGCCAATATCAGCGCGAGGGGAGCTCGCTGGCTTGCCGCGTCAGTTCGTAAGGCCACGGTGTGCTTTCTCTGGAAGGAGCCGTCTTCGAAAACAGCCTGAACTCAGCGGCGGGGACGGGCCACCTTCAGTCCAAGACGCTTTTAACGCAGTTTGCGCGGACGACGGACTTTGACCGACTCCTCCATCGGAGCAGCGGGCGATTCACGATGCGCGGCGTGTTCAACAGGAAGCGGCGGCTTTTCGCCCCTTGCCCGTAGCGGCTGTCGCCCCTTCCGAGCCTTCGCCGGGGCCACCTTCCCGCTCGCCGCCTTCCGGCCTGCTTTCTTGCTGCTCTTCCGGCCGGCCGCACCACGCGCAGCCGGCGCCGAGATCGCAGTCTCCGCCTCCAGGACCGCCTGCGTGGTCCGCTTGGCCCGACTCTTCGCCGGCTTGCTTCTCCCCGAGCTCGACCGGGCTTCGCCAGCCCCAGCCTGAATTTCGCTCCCTACCACCGCGCTCGTTTTCAACACGCGTTTCGCTCCGCGAGGCTTCGCCCGCGACAGCGGCGACCGCTCGGTCGTCTCGGGGGCGGAACCGACGGGCGAACGCGGGGTCCACCCCAGGCGTGTCTCGCTCGCCTTCCGACTGGCAGCCTTCACCCGGGCGGGTGGGGCATCGGCCGATTTCGATATGGCGGACTTCTTCGCGGTCGTCTTCCCACGAGTCGTACGGACACCGGTCGTCGCTTGCCGACCCCGCCCCGGCTTCTTTGCCGCCTTCGCCGTCGGGGCCGCTTCTGTCCCAACCACCGGTTGCGCCAGGTCGATGCCGAACAGTTCGCCCAGGTCGGCACTTGCCAGCCCTCCCTGTCCGTCCGCACCCAATTCCCGATCCAGGTTTCCCGCCGAGACTGCTTCCGACACCAACTCGGTGTGATCCACCCCGCGCAACAGAAACAACAACTCGGGCTGCGTGTCGAGCCGCACCCCCACTCCGTACATCACCGCCGCCAAGTGCTTGCAGCACGACGAATAGTCGGGACAACTGCAGGCCATCTGGATTTCGCGCGGGGTGGGGAACAGCCCCGTCTGCGTCGAAGTCAGCTCCCGCATGATTCCGTCCGACAGCCGCCCCGCCAGCAGATCGAGCAACGAATCGATCGACTCGCTGCATTTCTGACGCAGCGATTTCCAGCGTTTCTTCTCCAGCGTCTGAATGGCAATCGAAACCGTGTACGGTTCCGATCCCGCGACAATCGCTTCGACCTTTCCCGCCTTGATCACCAGGTCGACCACCGACCCGTTCCGCAGATAGGTGGCCCCACGCGGCAGCCGGTTCGCATAGTCGCGAAACGCATGCAAATGATCGCACCACGCCTTGCCCCAAAAAGTCTTCGCCATCTTTGTTCCGCTGGCGATCACCGGCTGGAGAGCCCGGCCCTGGGCCTCCGCTTTCTTCCGGGCCTTCGCCGCGGCCTTTTGCCGACGCACATCCACCGGCACATACGGACGCCATTCGGAATATCGACCCCAGCCCATCACACGCCTCCTGCCAAATGCGAAAGGTTGTTCCAGGAACACGGTTTCCTGTCCGAAACGCCGCGGCAACCGACTGCCCCTGCGCCCGAACACACTGCAGCTCTCCGCCGATGCCGATCGGCGATCACAAAACCGTCAGCGCCGTTCCTCCCGCACCGCGCTAATCATCAACACTCGCGCGCGACACGTCCAGTGAGACGAACTTCATCAACTCGGCATCACTCATTTCGGTCAGCAGTTTCTCACCCCCTTCTCCCAGAATATCGTCGGCCAGCTCCTGCTTGTCACGAATCGTTTGGTCGATCCGCTCCTCCAAAGTTCCCCGGCAAACCAGCTTGTGGACCAGCACGTTCCGCTTCTGACCGATGCGGTAGGCCCGGTCGGTCGCCTGGTTCTCGACCGCCGGATTCCACCAGCGGTCAAAATGCACCACGTGCGAGGCGGCCGTGAGGTTCAAGCCCGAGCCCCCGGCCTTGAGCGAGATCACAAAAAACGGCAGGTCGTCGCGGTTCTGGAACTGGGAAACCAACTCCTTGCGTTTCCCCACCGGCACACCACCGTGCAGCACCAGCCCAGGCCGCTGGAAGACCTCCGCCAGGAAATTCGCCAGGGGATCGCACAGCGATTGGAATTGCGTGAACACCAGCACCTTCGCCTGTTGCTCGCGAATCGTCTCTCCCAGTTGCCGCAACAACAGGAACTTGCCGCTGTCGGCCTCGGCAAACTGCTTCTGCGCGAGCATCTGATCGGGATGATTGCACAACTGCTTCAGCCGCATCAGCAGCGACAGCACCAGCCCTTTCCGCTGGATCCCCTCGGCTTTCTCCAGTTGTTCAGCCACGTCCCTGGTCAGCTTCTCATACAGCACCACCTGCTTTTTCGAAAGTCCGCACGAGACGGTCAACTCGGTTTTGTCGGGCAGGTCGGGCACAATCCGCGGGTCCGACTTCATCCGCCGCAGGATATAAGGCCGCACCAGCCGGCGCAACCCCGCCACCGATCCCGATTCCGATTCCTTCTGCACCCGCTTGACGAAAGTCTTGAACTGGTTCAGCGACCCCAGCAGCCCCGGCACGCAGAAATCAAACAGCGACCACAGGTCTCCCAGGTGGTTTTCAACGGGTGTCCCCGTCAGCACAATCCGCCCGCTGGACCGCAGTTGTCGCACCGCTTTCGACTGGGCCGAACCGGCGTTGCGGATCGCCTGCGCCTCATCCAGCACCACCAGCCGCCACGCAACCTTCTTCGGCCATTCTTCCCGACGCACCAGCGTGTAGGTGGTCACCACCACGTCGTACCCCGCCAGTTCCTCCATGGGCCGACGGGCGATCGCGGCCAGGGTCTCGCCATCACTCTCCGACCGGTGCGCCAGACACACCCGCAACTGCGGCGCAAACCGCTGCAACTCCTGCTTCCAGTTTCCCACCAGCGACGCGGGCACAATCAGCAGACACGGCCCGACTTCCGCCGCCGCTCGCGGCTTGGACTTCCCCCGGGCGGCCCCCTCATCGACGGCCCGAAGCTGCAGAATCAGATCGATGACCTGGATGGTTTTTCCCAGCCCCATGTCATCGGCCAGGCACGCCCCCAGTCCCAATCGCAGCATGAACCACAGCCACCGCACCCCTTCGGCCTGATAGGGACGCAATGTCGCCTGCAGCGATTTCCCCGGCTGGCACCCCTCGATCTCACCCGGATCGCGCAGTTGCCGCAGCACATCCTCCAGCCACGCCCCCGTGCGAACCGTGCTCCACTCGGGAGCCTCCGACGCCGCCACTCCCGTGGCCGAGAGCTGAATGCCCGAGAGCATCCGCATCCCTTCCAGAAATGAGATTCCGTCGGCATGTTCCTCTTCGATCTTTCGCCAATGTCTCAACGCCTCGCGCAGCTTCTGGGCGTCGACCTCCACCCAGCGTCCGCGCAGCAGCAGCAGACCGTCGGTCGCCGCCAGCAGGGCGTCTCGTTCTTCATCCGTCAGCGGTTTTCCATCAAGCGAAAGATCGGCCGAGAAATCGAGCAGACTCCCCAATCCGGTCCCCTCGCCCCGCTGCTCGCCAATCCGCACCTGCACCTGGGGCCGCACTTCCCGCCGGGCCGCCCACCAGTCGGGGACGCGCACACTCAACCCCGCCGCCTCCATCTTGGGCACATCCAACAGAAAGCGGTGCGCCTGCGCGACGGTCCACGCCTGGGGCTGAAAAATCGCCCGTGACTTCAGCAGTTCCGCGACCACCGCGCTGTGGTTGGCCGCCTCGCGGACGGGAATCAGCAGTTCGGCCAACTGTGCCTGGTCTTTGGCGGCCGCATATTCCCTTAAGGCGGCCGCCAGCGGCTGATGCTGCACCTGAGCCCGGCTCGTCAGCCGCTGCGCAAACGTCGCGAGAAAGGCGAAAGGATGCTGCGGATCCCGTTTGTTTTCCGCCAGATGAAAGGTTACCCGGCCCAGCAGTTGGGTCTCGGGATTGAGCCGGGCCAGC
>CAIOTJ010000115.1 GCA_903861195.1 uncultured Planctomycetaceae bacterium
GGCCCGGCTGCAGGGGGGGGCCGATGTCTTCAACAGCTCGGCCCAGACCAAACCGGTCTTCGCCCAGGGTGGGGCTGATGCCGATCAATTGACCACGGGTGGAGGGGTCGACAGCCTGGGAGGCGGCAGTGGGAACGACACGCTGTCGGCGGGAGCCGGCAATGACCTGTTGGCTGGCGGGGGAGACGACGACACGCTGATCGGCGGCGCAGGGAATGACAGCTTCCAGTTCACTCTCGACGAGATGCTGGGAACCGACACGGTGGATGAAACGGGCGGAGGCCTGGACACCATCGATTTCTCCCGCACCGTGATGACGGGAGCCAGCGTGAACCTCGGGCTGGCAACCACGCAGGTGGTTGCGGTGGGACAACTGAGTCTGATTCTGGGCTCGGCCACGGCACTGGAAAATGCGATCGGCGGTGGGGGAAATGACAGCCTGACGGGCAATACACAGGCCAACGCGCTCAGTGGCCGTGCTGGGGATGACACCCTGGCGGGAGGCACCGGCAACGACATCTATGCGTTCGACGCCGACACCGTGCTGGGGACCGACACGCTGGTCGAAACCGCGACAGGTGGTACGGACCTGCTGGACTTCACCGGGACGGCCGCCGCGGTGACGATTGACCTGTCTCTGGCGACTTTGCAGGTGGTGAATGCCAACCTGTCGCTGACCCTGCAGAATGACGCGGTCTTCGAAAACGTCACCGGGGGCGACGGAGCCGACGTGCTGCTGGGGAATTCCCTGGCCAATGTGCTGACGGGCGGGGCGGGCCACGACAGTCTGCAGGGTGCCGGTAACAATGACAGCCTCACTGGAGGGCTGGGCGACGACACGCTGGCGGGAGGTCTGGGCAACGACAGCTACGTCTACGCCGCGAACAGCGGTGTGGGGAGCGATATTCTGGTTGAGTTCGCCGGGGAGGGGAGCGATACCATCACCTTCGCCACCACCACCACGAAGGGGGTGACGTTGAACCTGGGACTGGAGACGACCCAGACGGTCGTGGCGGGGAATCTCAACCTGACCCTGAACTCGGGGGAGACCTTCGAGGGGGCCACGGGCGGGGCTCTGGCCGACTCGCTCACCGGGAATGCGCTCGCCAATATCCTGATTGGCGGGGCGGGGAACGACACGCTGGCCGGGGGGTTGGGAGACGACACCTACGCCTACACGGCGAGCTCTGGCCAGGGGACAGACTCTCTGGGCGAACTGCCGGGAGAGGGGAGCGACACGCTCGATTTCAGCACGACGACCAGCGCGGCGGTGGCGGTCAATCTGGCACTCGCGACCCCACAGGTGGTGAACGCCAATCTGAGCCTGGTGTTGAGCGCGGCCGACACGTTCGAAAACGTCTTCGGCGGCGGTCTGAACGACACGCTGACAGGCAACGCCCTGGGCAACCGCCTGCTGGGGAATGCCGGGAATGACACGCTGGTGGGTGGGCTGGGGAACGATACTCTGGAGGGAGGAGCGGGGAACGACGCTCTCCAGGGGGGGGACGACGATGACACCTACGCCTTCGATGCCGACGTGGCGCTGGGGAGCGACAGTGTGACCGAGCTGGCGGGAGCGGGTTTCGATACGTTCGACTTCGCCGCCACCACCACCAAGACCGTTGTGGTGAATCTCGGTGTGACCACCTCCCAGACGATGGTGGCCAGCAATCTGACCGTGATCCTGAACGCGGTCGACACCTTCGAGAACGTGACGGGTGGAAGCCTGAACGACACGCTCACCGGCAATGCCTTGGGGAACGTGCTGAGTGGTGGCGACGGGAGTGACACCTTGATCGGTTTGGGGGGGGACGACACGCTTGCGGGGGGTCTCGGGAACGACAGCTACAGTTTCAAGACCGATTCCAGTCTGGGGACCGACACGCTGAATGAGTCGGCGGGAGGTCTGGATACGCTCGACTTCTCGACGACGACCACCAGCGGGGTGACAGTCAATCTGGGGCTCGCCACGGCACAGGTGGTGAACGCCAATCTCAGCCTGATCCTGGGGGCCGACAACACCTTCGAGAATGTCAGCGGTGGGCCGCTGGCCGATCTCTTGACCGGCAACTCGCTGGCCAATTCCCTCACCGGGAATGGGGGCGACGATTCGGTGTCGGGCGAGGCGGGGAACGACACGCTGATCGGCGGTGCGGGGAATGACGTGTACCTGTTCGCGGCGAACAGCCCTCTGGGAACCGATACGCTGAACGAGTCGGCGGGGGGCAACGACACCCTCGACTTTTCGGCCACCACCGACGTGGCAGTGACTCTGAATCTCGCCACCACAGCCGCTCAGGTTGTGAATCCCAACCTCTCACTGGTGCTGACGCTGGCGACCGCGTTTGAGAATGTGTCGGGAGGCCAACTGAACGACACGTTGACGGGCAACACGCTGGCCAACTTGCTGCAGGGCAACGGAGGCAACGACACCCTGGCCGGTCTCGCGGGGAATGACACCCTGGCAGGGGGAGTCGGCGATGACACCTATGCCTTCGCGGCCACCGCCGCACTGGGGACCGACACGCTGCAGGAGGCAGGCGGGGAAGGAACCGACACGCTGGACTTGACCACCACAACTTCGCTGGCGGTGACGGTCAACCTCGGGCTCGCCGCCACCCAGTTGGTGAACGCCAATCTCAGCCTCGTGCTGAATGCCGTCGACACCTTCGAGAATGTCACCGGGGGAAGCCTGAATGACACCCTTACAGGGAATGGTGTGGCGAACCGGCTGGTGGGGGGGGCGGGGAATGACACCCTGGCCGGCCTCGCGGGAGATGACACCCTGGTCGGCGGCTTGGGGAATGACGGCTACCTCTTCTCCGCGGATGAGAACCTGGGGACCGACACGCTGGATGAGGCGGCGGGGGGAGTCGATGTCCTGAATTTCTCGGCCACCACCACGCTGGGGGTGGCGGTGAATCTGGGACTGGCCACGATGCAGGTGGTGAACGCCAACCTCAGTCTCGTGCTGGGGGCGGGCAACACGTTCGAAAGCGTGTTGGGGGGGGCGCTGGGGGATCTGTTGATTGGCAATGCGCTGGCGAACACGCTGGCGGGCAACGACGGGGATGACACCCTCTCGGGACTCGCCGGGAATGACACGCTGACCGGCGGGCTGGGGAACGATACCTACCTGTTTGCCGCCAACAGTGCGCTGGGAGCCGATACGCTAAACGAAGCGGCCGGCGGCAGCGACACGCTCGACTTCTCGGGGACGACTGCACTGGCAGTGACGATCAACCTGGGGACGGCCACTTCGCAGGTGGTGAATACCAACCTCTCGCTGGTACTGGGGCTGGCGACCGCGTTGGAAAATGTGATTGGGGGCCTGCTGAACGACACGCTGACCGGCAACGCCCTCGACAACCTGCTGCAGGGGAATGCCGGGAATGACACGCTGACCGGCCAGGCGGGGAACGACACGCTGGCCGGGGGAACCGGCGATGATGGCTACGTCTTCGCCGCCAACGCGGCACAGGGGACCGACGCACTGGTCGAACAGCCCGGCGAGGGAGTCGACCTGCTCGACTTCGGGACCACGACCGTGGGGGTGACGGTCGACCTGGGAACGACGGCGGTCCAGGCGGTCAACGCAAACCTGTCGCTGGGGTTGAGCGCGGGGGATGTGTTCGAACTGCTGATTGGCACGGCGGCGGCCGACAGCCTGACGGGGAACAGCCTCGACAACGTGATCTTCGGGGGGGCGGGGAACGACACTCTCTGGGGAGGGGCCGGGCGGGACATTCTGTTTGGCGGCACGGGAGCCGACACGCTGGATGGGGGTGATGACGAAGACATCGTCGCCCCGGGCCTGACGACCTACTACAGCGAGACGACGAAGGTTTTGACCCGGCCGGCCATTCAGGCGATTCGCGATGAGTGGTCGCGGCTCGACCTCCCCTATGCCACACGGATCAGCAACCTCCGCAACGGCGGAGGCCTGAACGGCACGTCGAAGTTGAACAGCACCACCATCCAGACCGACGGTTCCAGCCTGTTCGACACCCTCATCGGGGGCCTGGCGCTCGACTGGTTCTGGCAATTCACCGGCGACGTGGTGAGCGATCTGAACGAGGGCGGAGCCGAGACGGTGAATTGAAGGATGTGCCAACCGCGGCCACGGGACGCTGGAGCGGCCAGTCAGTCCAGGCCTGAATGACAAGCCACAACGTCTTTTTGTGGAACGGTTTACGTCCTTTTTGCCCGCGTGTTGCGAAGTCGGGTCGCCAGGGTGTCGCGATTGACAGCCCGGGCTGGGGGCCAGTATCATCTCGGATTGTGTTGATGCGTTCGCGGGAGGAGCCTGCGACCCCCGCAAGTTGACGACAGCTCCGTACGTTCGCGTCAGTCGTTGGCGGAGCGGTTGTGATGTTGGTTGGCCCTGCGGTCCGATGATTCGGACGACGGCTGGTTCCCCCCTGCACCGAAGTTTTCAAACGAGGCGCTCTCATGCTGGTGATTCCCGGGCAACTTGGCATCGACAATTGCGATCGGACCCTGTCGCGGCGCTCTCTGCTGAGTGTGGGTGGGTCGTCCATGCTGGGGGTGACCCTGGGGAACGTGCTGGCGGGAGAAGCCCGGGCGAAGGAAGGGGGGGCGGCGGGCGGGCTGGGTTTCGGCAAGGCCAAGAACGTGATTCTGGTCTATCTGCAGGGGGGGCCGAGTCACCTCGACCTGTGGGATCCGAAGACCGATGTGCCCGACAACGTGCGCAGCGTATTCAAGCCGATCGACACCAAGCTGCCGGGCGTGAACTTCACCGAGGTGCTGCCGAAGCTGGCGACCGTGAACGACAAGTTCACGATGATTCGCTCGATGAGCTACACGCCGATCGGGCTGTTCAACCACACGGCGGCGATCTACCAGTTGCACACCGGCTATACGGCCGACAAGGTGAGCCCCTCGGGTCAGCTCGAACCCCCCAGCCCGGCCGACTTCCCGACCCTGGGCTCGAACATCATTCGGCAGAAGCCTCCCGAGGCGGCCATGCTGCCGTTCGTGATGCTGCCCCGTCCGCTGCAGGAAAGCAACGTGATTGGCAAGGGGGGGACCGGCGGGTTCCTGGGCCGGGCCTACGACCCGTACATGCTGTTCCCCTCGGGGGACGACATGGACATGAACAAGCTGGACCGCATCAACGTCGACGACCTCAAGCTGCGGGAGGAGATTTCGTCGTCCCGGCTCGAACGGCGGGCCCGGTTGCGGGACACGATCAACGCCGGCATGCCGAGCCTCGACAAGGCGGTCTCGAAGACGGCGATCAACGAGTACTACGGCAAGGCCCTGGGACTGGTCCTCTCGGGGAAGGCTCGCGATGCGTTCGACCTCACCAAGGAATCGAGCGAGATGCGCGACTTGTATGGCCGGAACACGTTCGGTCAGAGCTGTCTGCTGGCCCGCCGTCTGATCGAGGCCGGGACCCGGTTCGTCGAGGTGATCTGGCCGAAGGTCGCGAATTCGGACAATCACTCGTGGGACGTGCACGTCGGTCTGTCGGGCCGGATGAAGAACCAGAACTCTCCGATGCTCGACGGCGGCCTGTCGGCCCTGATCAGCGACCTCGACCAGCGCGGAATGCTGGCCGAGACGCTGGTGGTGGCCCTGGGTGAATTCGGCCGCAGCCCGATCCGCGGGGTGAGCACCTCGGGGAATTCGAACTCGGACGACGGCCGCGACCACTGGCCGTACTGCTACACCGCCGTCGTGGCCGGTGCGGGAATCAAGCGGGCCTATGTGCATGGCAAGTCGGACAAGACCGGCTCGGCCCCCACCGAGAACCCGGTGCACCCGATCCAGCTGGTGGCGACCGTCTACCACTGCATGGGCATTCCCCCCAACACCATCCAGTTCAACCACCTCAACCAGCCCCGCGAGCTGGTGCAGGCCGAGCACGTCGAGGGCATTCTCGCCTGACCGTCAGCGGTATCTTCCGCGGGGGCTCCGGTCTGACCGGACCGTCGAGGTGATCTGCCGCAGCGAACTCCAGGGCCGTCTTTCCACGAGGGGAGACGGCCCTGTTTGCTGCGCGGTCTCTGAATCCACCTCGCCCCGCCCCCCGTGCCTGCCTGACGACGTGCGTTGCCCGGTCTGGAACGCCGGCCGTGGGGTTGGAGCCAGCCGCTGTGGCACGCTGACTGCCCGCCAGGAGTGATTCCCCGCGAAGGCCGCGACCCCCTGCTTGCGGTGGAACTCCGGGGGCCGACTGGCAGTCACCTCGTCCCGCGAAGATCAACCGCGCTCAGCCACGTCTTGTGATCGATGGGCCATGGATGGCCCCGTTTCACCCAGATGGCCCCGATTCACCCGCATGATTCAGCCTCTGGGGTCCGCAATCAGGGATCGGCCTGGGTCGCAGCGATCGGGTTCAGTTCCTGCGCTGCCCCCCGTTCGACTGTTGCCCCCTGCCGCC
>CAIOTJ010000116.1 GCA_903861195.1 uncultured Planctomycetaceae bacterium
ACCTGGACTGACTCGACATGGTGTGGGTCTCGGGCATGAGGGGCCTCGCGGAAATCGACGGGGAGTGGGGCAACTCAATTTCGTCTTTATCGACAAATCCCAATCTTCCAATGAGAATGGTTTTCAATTTTCGGTGAATTGGAGAGAATTTGAGGATGATGACGAAAATCGAGTCAGTCGTCCCTCCCCAGTCCCACAGCTGCCATTTTGACAGGCACCCAGCCGGCCGGGTGAACCGCCGAGAGGTGCCTAGACCGCCGGGGTTCGTGTTCCTGGACCGGGGAGGGATTGCCGCTTGTTTTCACTCGTCTGACTGTCTCCGCAAAGGCACTTTGAATCGAAAATTGGGGGGCGACTCAACGGGTTGTTCGGGTTCCCGGGCGAACTCCAAGCGTCGACTTCCAGGTGCCAGCCGGATGGAGGGAATGTCTGAACCAGAATTCCCGCGTGTTGGTGCTAGTCGTCTGTCGACCGACGGCATAGACTTTGCTACATCGGAGACCTTGGTGTGAGGCCGGCCAATTGAGACAGGCCTCGTGAGTACCGGACGGAGGAATTCCCCTAGCGGAATTTGGTCTGTCCAATCGTGACAAGGGAGACAGCTAGATGTACGAACGTTTCACGGACCGCGCTCGCAAGGTGATGCAGCTGGCCAATCAGGAGGCGCAGCGGTTCAACCACGAGTACATCGGCACAGAGCACATCCTGTTGGGCTTGGTGAAAGAAGGCTCGGGGGTGGCTGCGAATGTCCTGAAAAACCTCGATGTCGACCTGCGGAAGATTCGCCTGGAGGTGGAGAAGATCGTCCAGTCGGGCCCCGACATGGTAACGATGGGGAAGCTTCCCCAGACCCCGCGGGCGAAGAAGGTGATCGAGTATTCGATGGAGGAGGCTCGCAACCTGAACCACAATTATGTCGGCACCGAGCACATCCTGCTGGGGCTGTTGCGTGAGCAGGAGGGGGTTGCCGCCCAGGTGCTGATGAACCTCGGTCTAAAGCTCGAGGAGGTTCGGGAGGAGGTGCTGAACCTGCTGGGGCATGGTATGGAACCCTCGGAATCGGGGGAGCGTGCCGTCTCTGCGGGAACTCAAGGTGCGCAAAAGTCTGGCAAGAGCAAGACTCCCGCCCTCGACAGCTTCGGTCGTGATCTCACCGAGTTGGCCCGCCAAGGCAAACTCGACCCCGTGATCGGCCGTCAGAATGAAATCGAGCGGGTGATCCAGATTCTGAGCCGTCGCCAGAAGAACAATCCGGTTCTGCTGGGCGAGGCGGGGGTCGGCAAGACCGCCATCGTGGAGGGCTTTGCCCAGATGGTGGTCGAAAACAACGTCCCCGAGCCACTGCGCGACAAGCGGATTGTGGTTCTGGATCTGGCGATGATGGTTGCCGGAACCAAGTACCGCGGCCAGTTCGAGGAACGGATCAAAGCCGTCATGAACGAGGTTCGACGGGCCAAAAACACCATTCTGTTCATTGACGAACTGCACACGTTGGTCGGAGCCGGCGGAGCCGAAGGGGCGATCGACGCCTCGAACGTGCTTAAGCCGGCCCTCAGCCGGGGAGAGCTGCAGTGCATCGGCGCCACCACTCTGGATGAGTACCGGAAATACATCGAGAAGGATGGTGCTCTAGAACGCCGCTTCCAAACGGTGATGGTCGAGCCCCCCTCGCCCGAAGAAGCCGTGGAGATCCTGCGAGGCCTCAAAGACCGTTACGAGTCGCACCACCGCGTGACCATCACCGACGATGGGTTGAAGGCCGCCGTGGAGTTGTCGACCCGGTACATCACCGGGCGTTGCTTGCCGGACAAGGCGATCGACGTGATCGACGAGGCGGGAGCCCGCATCCGCCTGAAGACCATGGTTCGCCCGCCAGATCTGAAGGAGATCGAAGACGAGATCGAACGGCTGAATCAGCAGAAAGAAGAGGCCGTTGCGAGCCAAGACTTCGAGAAGGCCGCCGCACTGCGGGACAAGGCCGACAAGAAGAAGAAGGAGAAGGAAGGACTGGCTCGTTCCTGGAAGGAGAAGTCCCAGGAGACTGAGGGCCTGGTCGATGGCGATGTAATCGCGGAAGTCGTCTCCAAGATGACCGGCATCCCGCTCACGCGGCTGTCGAAGGCAGACGCCGTGCGTCTGCTCGAGATGGAGGCTGAGCTGAAGCGCAAGGTCATCAGCCAGCATGAGGCGATCGGATCGATTGCCCGGGCGGTTCGGCGTAGCCGCAGCGGCCTCAAGAATCCGAAACGCCCCACCGGCGTCTTCATCTTCGCCGGGCCGACGGGCGTCGGGAAGACGTTGCTGGCCAAGTCGCTGGCGCAGTTCATGTTTGGCGATTCGGATGCGCTCATCCAGATCGACATGAGCGAGTACATGGAGAAGCACAACGTCAGCCGCCTGATCGGCGCCCCTCCGGGCTACGTCGGGTATGAAGAGGGTGGCCAGCTGACCGAGAAGATCCGCAGGCGTCCGTATGCGGTCGTCTTGCTGGACGAGATCGAGAAGGCCCACCCCGATGTCTTCAACATGCTGCTGCAGGTCATGGAAGAGGGTCATCTGACCGACAGCTTCGGTCGCAAGGTGGACTTCAAGAACACGATCATCATTATGACCACCAACGTGGGTGCCCATGCGGTGGCCTCCGGTGACTCCTTCGGGTTCGGGAAGAAGGATGAAGACACCAGCTACGAGAAGATGAAGGAGCGTCTCAAGCACGAGATCGCCCGGGAGTTCAAGCCGGAGTTTCTGAATCGTGTCGATGACATCATCGTCTTCCGTCACCTGACGCGCGAGAACCTGAAGAACATCATCGACATCGAACTCTCCAAGGTTCGTGAACGCCTGACCGAGAAGGGAATTACCCTGACCCTCAGTGATGAGGCGAAGGAATTCCTGATCGAGAAGGGTTCGGACCTCGACTACGGGGCTCGACCGCTCCGTCGGGCCATCGAGCAGTTCGTGGAGGATCCCCTCTCCGAGGAATTGCTGCGTGGCAATTTCGAAGGAAAGAACGTGGTGACGGTCAACGCAGTGACGACTGGGGAACAGAAACATCTGAGCTTCGATGCCGGATTTGACCCCAACGTGGGGACGTCGACCGAAGCCGCCGCAAACTCCGCGGATCTGGCCGCCGGCAAGTCCGCTTGAACCAGAGTGTGCCCGGGGGCCGTCATCCATCCGGATGACGGCCCCTGTTTTTTTGTACATACACAACTCCACTGGATTCCCTTGGTGACGTTCTCTGGCGACGGCGGTTCGCAGGGATCCTCGAGTTTCCGCTGATCTGCATTTCCGGTTTCCGACTGTCTCGGCCCCTGGGGGGATGAACCGGTCCATTCCCCATGGTGCGGCGCTCTCTCAGAGGCCCTTCGCACTGCAGATTTCCGATGATTTCAAGCGGCCCCAGGCGCAACGGTGAACTCTCGCCAGTTGTCCTGAACTGCCCCCACCGGGGTGGAATCCCCGGAGCCATCCTCCGCAGGTTCTGAGCGTTGTGTGACCACTCCCCCCGGAACATGACCGAGGTTCTCAGCCTCGTTGCCCGAGGAGTTTCCGGCGAGGCCCCCCTGTTTTGTGGGTTGGGGAATTCATGAGCCGTAGAAAACCGGCATCAAATCGGCGAGAATCCTGATTCCTCTTTTTCATCTGGAGTTTGATTCCGTGTTTCAGCAAGTCGCTGTTGTCGGCGCTACCGGGGCGGTCGGCAGAATCATGTTGCAGCTTCTGGCGAACAGCCAACTGCCCGTTGGACGCTACCGCTTCCTCTCTTCGGCCCGATCGGCAGGCAAGCCCCTGGATTTTTGTGGTCGTACCTACCATCTCGAAGAGTTGACCGCCGATTCCTTCCAGGGATGTGACCTGGTCATCGCCAGCACTCCCGATGATGTTGCCGCGAAATATCTCCCCGCAGCGGTCGCAGCCGGGGCCACGGTCATTGACGAGTCGGGATATTTCCGGATGAAACCGGAGATTCCCCTCGTGATTCCCGAGGTGAATCCCCAGGCGGCCCTGATTTCGAAAGGGATCATTTCCAGCCCCAACTGCTCCACCACCCAGATGGTGGTGGCCCTGAAGCCTCTGCATGACGCGGCAGGCCTGAAGCGTGTGATCGTCAGCAGCTATCAGGCGGTCAGTGGGGCCGGCTTGCAGGGCAGCGTCGACCTCGAGGAGGGAACCTCGGCCCTGCTCGAGAACAAGCCCTACCAATACACCACCTTCATCCATCCGATTGCCTTTAACCTCATACCGCAGATTGGCAGCTTCAAGGAAGAGGGATACACCAGCGAAGAATTGAAGATGGTGTATGAAACCCGCAAGATCTTGGGGCTGCCGAACCTCGCCGTCAACGCAACCTGTGTGCGGGTCCCCGTCGCGAATTGCCATAGTGAGTCGATCACGGTGGAGACCGAACGGCCGTTGTCCCCCGAGGAAGCCCGGCGTTTGTTTGCCTCCTTCCCGGGAATCAAGGTGGTCGACGATCCCCAGGCGTCGGCCTACCCCATGCCAGCCACCTGCACGGGCCATGACGAAGTGTTTGTCGGACGAATTCGCAGGGATCTCTCACATCCCAAGGGACTGTCGTTCTGGTGCGTGAGTGACAATCTCCGCAAGGGGGCGGCCACCAATGCCGTGCAGATCGCCCAACTGCTGGCACGACATCGCTTCGGTTGGCAAGGCTGACCAGGCAGCCCGTAGAGTCTGCGACCGAAAGACGGGTCGCAGACGCACTGCATGCCCCCGCCCCTCCTGAACCTGCTCTCCTTCACCACAAATCTGGCAACACGACGATGGATCATTTTCACTACCAGGATAATGACCTCTTTTGCGAAGAGGTTCGGGTTTCCGAACTGGCCGCCCAGTATGGGACTCCCGTCTGGATCTACTCCAAGCGCACGCTGCTCCACCATCTGAATCAGATCCAGCAGGCATTCGCGGAAGTGGATCCGGTGATCTGCTACTCGGTGAAGGCCAATTCGAATCTGGGCATCCTCAAGGTGATGAACGATGCCGGCTCGAGTTTTGACGTGGTCTCCGGAGGAGAGCTGTATCGCGTCAAACAGGCCGGGGCCGACACGAGCCGCGTGGTGTTTGCGGGGGTGGGCAAGACGGATGCCGAGATTCGCTACGCGTTGGAAAACAACGTGTTGATGTTCAACGTCGAGAGCGAGGCAGAGCTGGACGCCATCGCATCCGTGGCGGAATCGATGCACACGGTGGGTCCCGTCGCCCTGCGGCTCAACCCCGACATTGATGCCAAGACGCACGCGAAGACCACTACCGGGAAGAAAGGGAACAAGTTTGGGATGGACATCGAGCGGGCCGAGCAGCTCGCCGAAAAGGTCCTCTCGGACAAGCGTTTGTCGCTGAAGGGAATTCACATGCACCTGGGTTCTCCGATCCTGACGACCGAGCCGTATGCGGCGGCGGTCGTCAAGGCGGCCGAGGTGGTGGCCCGGTTCCGCGCTCGCGGCCACGACACGCGCTGGATCAATCTGGGTGGCGGTTTCGGGATCAACTACCGACAGCAGGAGGCGCTTCCGGCCAGCGCCTATGCGGCGGTCATCGTCCCCACAGTGCGCGCGGCAGGTTGTCGCCTGGCCCTGGAGCCGGGCCGCTTCATCGTGGGGAACTCGGGTATTCTTGTCAGCCAGGTCATTTTCACCAAACGCGAGGGGGGCAAGCTGTTTGTCATCCAGGATGCCGCGATGAATGACCTGGTTCGCCCGGCCATGTACGACGCCTTTCATCGGATCTGGCCAGTCACCCCCAAGGTCCCCGCCCCGCAGAACTTCGAGGCCGACATCGAGGGCTGCGAGCCAACCGACGTGGTGGGCCCAGTTTGTGAATCAGGAGATTACCTGGCGAAGGGTCGGTCTCTCCCCCCGATGAGTCGGGGCGACCTGGTCTGCACGTTCAGCGCCGGGGCCTATGGCATGGCGATGAGCAGCAACTACAATTCGCGTCCCCGCGCATGCGAGGTGTTGGTGGATGGCAGTTCTCACCGCCTGATCAGGCGTCGGGAATCGTATGAGGATCTCGTTGCTCACGAGATCCTCTGAAGACCAACCCGACCAGCATCGCCCCCCCAGATTCCAAGTTTTCTCCCTCGCAACCTCCGGGACAGTGTGTGGATCGATACTTCGCCATCGTCGCTCGTGGCATTGAACAACTCACAGCACGCGAGCTCACGGCCATCGGTGCACAGGAAGTCAATCCGGTTGCAGGGGGTGTGCACTTTCAGGGATCCCGTGAGGTTCTGTATCGCGCCCTGCTGACGGTTCGCACGGCGAGCCGGATCCTCAAGCCGCTGCGGGAATTCGCGGCCACGAATCCCGACATCGTCTATTCCCAAGTTCGGCGGGTCGTGTGGGAGGCGTACCTGACTCCGCAGCGAACTCTGGCGGTCTCGGCAACTGCCGAAAAGCCCCCCCGCCGTGATGGTGCGAGGGGCCCCCGCCCCCGGCCCGGGCAGCCCCCCGCCCGGGGACGCGGCGGCGACCGCGGTCGGTTCCCGACGGGAAGTCGGCCCGGTAGCGGGCCCGGTGACAATCCCGATCCGATGGGAGGAACCAAGTGGCTCTACAACACGATGTTTGCCGCCCTGAAAATCAAGGACGCCATCTGCGATCGATTGAAGAGTGAACTGGGTGCCCGTCCCGATGTCGACAAGGAACGTCCCGACCTGCTGGTGCAGGCTCACTTTTCACGGGGCCGATGCACACTGAGCCTCGATGCGACGGGAAGCAGTAGTCTGCACGAGCGGGGATACCGCGAGCAGTCGGGGGGAGCGGCCCCGCTCAAGGAGACATTGGCCGCCGCCATTCTCCAACTGACTGGCTGGAATGGCCTGGTTCCCCTGCTCGACCCGATGTGCGGATCGGGGACCCTTGTGATTGAAGCGGCCCAGATGGCCTTGCACATTCCCGCCGGTGGGGGACGCCGGGCGTTTGCCTGCGAAAAATGGCCCGATTTCGATGGACGTCTCTGGGCTCGGGAACTGACCGAACTGCGCTCCCGACAACTCCGGAAACTCCCCGCTCCGATCTTCGGCAGTGACGCCTCGGCCTATCAACTCGAAGCCGCCCGGGACAACGCGTTTCGGGCCCATTTGGACGCCAGTGGCCTTGCCTTCAATGAAATCAATGTCGAGGAGGTGACTCCCCCGGTGAATGAACCGGGAGTGATCATTACCAATCCCCCCTACGGCAAACGACTCGGCGATGTGACGCCACTGATGCCGTTCTATTCCCGGTTGGGCGAACACTTCCGGCAGAATTTTCCCGGATGGCAGCTGTTTGTGCTGTCCGGGGATGAGCGGCTGTCGAAAAGCCTGGGAATGCTTCCCGAAGCGGAATTCCCGCTCTGGAATGGCCCCATTCCCTGCAAGCTGTTGAAATTCGATCTCGCCGCGCCGATCCTGCTGCCCCCGGTGGTCATCGAACTGCCCCCCTGCGAGAGCCTTTCTCCACCGGCCGCCAGCGAGCCCCTCAGCCACGAGTCGGCGGGGGAAGTCCCCTCCCAGATCGCCACTCCGGAAGACAAGCTGCCGGAAGACAAGCTGCCGGAAGACAAGCTGCCCGAGATCTCCGCGGTGGTACCACCGGACGAAAGACATGCCGAGCCAAAGGCAATCACTCCGCCGGCGATGACCGACTGGTGTTCGCCCCACGTGTTCGACACCAACCACGTACCCGGGGCCGACGAACTTCCCTTTCTGGAATCCGATCTCCCGCGCGGGTAAGAGCTGATTCGACAGACCGCGTTCTGTAAGTGGGCCCGCAACCACGGGAGTCGTGCTGCCGGTTTTCAGATCGGTTGCCTGCCTCCCCGCGCGGCGGATTGGTCAGCTCGCTTTGCGGCGTGACTGGAGACTCGCCTCGTGGGCTGCCGCCACCTGGTCGTGGTCTCCGAAGCCAACAGCTCCCCGACGTGGTTGACCGCTGACAGCCGGTATCACAGCGTCCTCCGGGGAGTAATTGGAATCGCTCAACAGGCAATAGCCCATCGATTCTCCCGTCAGACGGGAATCCCAGAACGCCCGCAGCAACTGGATCCACAACCCGAAATCCGCCGACCAGTCGGACTGCAAATTCCCCTTCCATGAGGTCAACAGGGGCCGCATGGAATTCAATTCCTTCAGGCGGCCTACAAATCGCGAGCCCCATCCACGATCCCAGGCACCGCCATCAAACAACCAGGCGAAATCAAGGATCCACGATCGATCGCGGATGTCAGCGACGGGAGCGACAGGGACAGGTACCCGGCAGGAGAGCAGATCCAACTGGATTCCGGCCCAGTCGATGCCCGACAGCACCCCCAGGGTCAAACCCGGGTTCGGACGCGGATTGGCATCAATCAGGTTCAACTCTCCGGAACTTTCATCCTCGATAAAGTCGAAGCCGAGGAATCCTGTCCACCCCGTCGTCCGGGCGATCTTGTGTGTAATCTGCTCAATCTCGGGATGCTCGATCGTTTGCCGATGGGCTGAGGTTCCCCCGCGGGCAGGATAGGTTCGCAGAGGTCGATAGATGACTTCGCCCAGTTTTTTCCCCGCATAGCAGTACATCAGCGTATAGATTGGACGCCCGGTCACGACCTCCTGCACCAGAGGCCCGGGGACCCCCCACCGGCTGGCCGCCAGACTCAATTCCTTGTACCTCTCCAGCACCTCCTGTGTCTGTGAGGCGTAAACAACCCCCAGCGAGTTGTTACCCAGAGGCAGCTTGAGAATCACCGGAAACCGGAGTCGGTCCAATCCGGTGGCGAGTTGCTGGGAGGATCGCGGCACCATCGAGGCGGGTGCCTTGACCCCGATCCGATCACACAACTCATACAGAGACGGCTTGTGATGCAACGTCATCATAGTGGGATGCGGAGGCAGCAGAAGCCGCGACCCCTTTTCGATCGACTGCCGATGCTGAGACAACAGCAGCGCCTCTTCAAACGAGGGAACGACGAGGTCGTACTGTCGTCGCTGCAATTCGTCGACCACCGCCCGAACGTATGCTTCGGGCTCTTTCGCGACCGATGGGATACGCAATCGGCGCGAAGTGAACCGCGAGAGTTTGCCGGTGGAAATCAGGCTGCTATCCGCTGCCGTGACTTCGGCCCCGTGCCTGGCGAATCCCTGGATCAGGACCCGTGAAAAGAAGAGACTGGTCCCTGTCACAAGAACTCGCATGACTGAACCCAAAAAGGGGTTTGGAGGAACCGCGGCCGATCCGACACGGAGATTCACCCGCGCATCGGAATCACCACGCAATCACCCTGTTCATCGAGCAACTGTTGGATCTCGCATCATCCCGTCGCCCAGCATCGTGATTGCAACCAGAGAAACCGGCCTCCTGCGAACTCAGGACCGATTCAATCGTTCATGTCACAATTTATCGATTGCAGCGACTTTGCCGCCCGTCGCGGGAACCCAGTCTCGCTGAGCATCCCCCGAGTTGGAAATCCGGCTACAATGCCGCCCGACACGAGCCTCGTGTACAACCTTCCTGATTTCCCCTTCTCGCCGGCCGTTGGCCACTCCTTCCCGGGCAACAATGGATGTCAAATCGCAACTCCCGGCTCGGTCTCTGGCTGTTCACGCTCTACCTGCTTTTCTACGGAGCATTTGTTCTCGTCAGCGCCTTCTTTCCTGACCTGATGGAGTCCACGCCGTTCGGCGGATTGAACCTGGCGATCACCTGGGGGTTTGCCCTGATTGTCTTCGCCATCGTGTTGTCTCTGCTGTATGGCGCCTTGTGTCGGGAAACGACGAAACCGGAATCGAGCCAACCGAGTCGCAATCCATGATCTACACGCCCACCCTCACCGCACTGATCGTCTTTGTTGGATTCGTCGCACTGACGCTGGGCATCAGTTTTTACCTGGGAGGCCGGGCCAAGTCCGCCCAGGGCTACTTCACAGCCCACGGACAGATTCCCTGGTTTGTGAATGGCATCGCCTTCGCTGGAGACTATCTGTCGGCCGCCTCTTTCCTGGGCATCTGCGGGATGATCGCGTTCTATGGCTACGACGGGTTCCTGTACTCCATCGGGTACCTCGCGGGCTGGATTGTCGCGTTGTTCGTCATTGCGGAACCCATGAAACGTCTGGGGAAATTCACGTTCGCCGATGCCCTTGATTCGAAATTCCAGTCGCGGGGCATCAAGCTGGCGGCGGGAATCAGCACCCTGGTGGTGAGCCTGTTCTACCTCATCCCGCAGATGGTTGGTGCCGGCGTGCTGGTGCAGCCTCTTTTGGGGCTTCCCCATTGGGTCGGGGTGGTGCTGGTGGGGACCGTGGTGATCCTGATTGTCGTCACGGCCGGCATGGTCTCTACAACCTGGGTGCAATTCCTGAAGGGATCCCTGCTCGTTCTGTTCAGTTTCATCCTCGTCTGGCTGCTCTTGCAAAGGGGTCTACGAACGACCGCCGGCGGTGTCGATGGGCATGAATTTCTGACAGTCGGACCAGTACGGTCCAACGAACTGCTGTCAGCCATTCACAGAGTCACCGGCTTGGAAGATGCCGAAGTCGTGCCTCAACAGGGGATCTGGAAAGACACACCCTTCGTCCTGGTTCAACCCAATGGCAACCGACCCGCGCAGGTCTTTCACCAAACCATCGACGACTCAGGTATGGTGACCTTGACCGAAGCCCAGACAGAGACGCGTCAAGCCGATGGGAAGATCCTGGTGAATGGTCTCCCCCGCGGACGAGGGCCGGGCAAAGGCGAACTGCACCCGGTCGGATTTGTTCGCTCCCTGCCGGGTGACGTGACTCAGACCGGACCGCTGGGTCCGTTCGATTTTCTCCAGACTCTCCAAAACAGCGAGGTCGTGCTCTGGGAGAGTCGCCCGCTGCCCCCGGAGAATGGGAACAAAACGACGGTCTATTTTCAGAAACCCACTCCGGGAGAAAAGGTTCTTCGTCCCGGGGAACATCCCATGTTCCGGGGCATCCGCTCGGCAAAACTGACCGACCGCGTCAACTTCGTGTCGCTGATGCTCGCCCTGTTCTGCGGGACGGCTTCCCTCCCCCACATTCTGATTCGCTACTACACCGTCAAGGATGAGTCGAGCGCCCGTAAAAGTACGATCGTGGGAATTGCCAGTATTGGCCTGTTCTACGTGCTGACCCTGTTCCTCGGACTGGGCGCCATGACCAGCGGAACCCTGGATGTCACCAACAGCAACATGGCGGCCCCCCTGCTGGCCAAGGGAATGAATGACCTGCTGTTCGCCGCCATCTCGGGTATCGCCTTCACCACGGTGTTGGGGACCGTCTCGGGACTGATCCTGGCCTCGGCGGGTGCGGTCACGCACGATCTGATCGGTCACGCCTTGCAGGTCGATTTGAACGACACCCAAAAGGTCCGGATCGCACGGCTGGCGTCGGTGTTTGTGGGCGCGATCGCCATTGTGCTGGGCATCGTCTTCGAGAAGATGAATGTCAGCTATCTGGTGGGCTGGGCATTCAGTGTCGCGGCCTCAGCCAACCTGCCGGCGCTGGTGATGCTTCTGTTTTGGAACGGCGTAACACGCTCCGGGGTGATTGCCTCGGTGGTCGCCGGGATGCTCGCCTCCCTGGGCTGGATTCTCTGTTCCTCTGAGGCATTCACACAGGTTTATGGCCTGCCGGCAGACCAAGCTCTGGTTCCGTTCAGTCAGCCCGGAATTGTCTCCATTCCGTTCAGCTTCCTGACCCTGGTGGGGGTGTCGCTGCTGTCCGGCCGTGCCTCCGGGACGACGGCAGACCGCTCAACTCCCGACGCGAACCGGGGATGACACCCGCGATTTTGGCGCACCAACCGGGTCGACGGCCAAATGGGTCGACGGGAGCGATGGATGATCTACGGGACAGTGGCTCAATCGGATCGAGACCCCTCATCCCGTCTTGATTTCGCGCTGGAGTTCCTCGGCAGCCAGGGGCAACTGCACCCAGGCCCCCTGCCTGTCGTGTGAGAGGTGACAGGCGACGATGATTTCGAGGGTCTGCCTCGAAGACTCGGGGGATTCGACGAACGACCGGTTCCCATCCAGCCAACCGATGATCTCGCTCAAGGCGCGGTCCATCGACGACTCGTTCGTCTGAGCAGGTGGAACTCGCTGCGGTGATTGCCCCCACAGGTCGACGGTTGCTTCAGACCCCTCCACAGTCACCCGTCCCAGATCACCGTGCAAACTCAGGCGGGGGGGAGCCCGGGAATAATCGGGAGCCTCAAAGGTGATGGTCACCCCCTCCCGCAGGCGAATCGATCCCCAGCCCCCCGGGTCTCGAAAATCGGTGCCGCGACAGTCCGGCCGCCCAGCCAGATCGAGACTGGCCGAGACTGCCTCCGCCGGACGGTCAGCCAGCATCAGCAAGGCATTGAAGAAATGCGTCCCGACATTTCCCAACCTGCCGGTGGGCCAGGCGAGACTTCCCCCTCGCAGAAGCCCTAGCCTCCCGTCGGCAATCACTCGCTGGAGGGCACGAAACTGCGGATGAAACCGCCGGTTGTGGTTGACCACCAGCAAGGTTCCCGTCTCGCGACATGCCTCCACCATGCGATCAGCGTCGCCAAGGCGGGTCGCGATCGGCTTCTCGCACCACACCACCCGGGCCCCCGCACGCGCCGCTTCGATGGTCATGTCCGCATGGGCCGGTGCATAAGAGGCCACAGAAACAATCTCAGGCTTTTCGCCCTGAAGCAGTTCTCTCCAATCCGCATACACCCGGGCACCGGTTCGTGCCGCAAACCGTTCACGACGCCCCTCATCCCGGCTGCTCCCGGCTATGAGTTCGACCCGGGGATTCCCAACATACGACTGCAGGTGAGTACCATCCAGGTTAACCACCTGCTGACCCAGGAGGTCGCCTGAAACCTGATCAGCGGCACCGATAAAGCCAAGGCCAAGAATTGCCGCCCGATACGTCTGTGGCACCATCGACAGCCTCGCCATGAATCAATCCGGGGAGGGGATCAATCCGGGTGAGAGGGAGGCATCGCCACCATCCCCAGCCCCAATTCCAACGTTTCGAAAGCGGAGAGGGCGAGATTCGAACTCGCGGTAGGCTTGCACCCACACTAGTTTTCGAGACTAGCACAATCGACCACTCTGTCACCTCTCCGGTCGTCCAGATTCTAAACTTCCGAGCCCGGTACAGCAAGGTCTTCGCCAACTGGATGACTCAGAGCAAATGGACTATCGTTCCGGGCCTCGTTCCGAACGGACTCCCCATCGCGGAAATCGCATGCAGAACCTCAATTCCGCCCGACCCGGTCTCTCGGATTTCGACGGGGCCAATTCTGTCGAGCCCTCTCTTCCCCCCGAAACCAGACGGCGTGTTGCCATGATTTTCTGGCTCGTCTTGCTCGGGAGCCTCTTCCTGCTCAGTCCGAGACTCGGCGCCGAGGATTCTCTGATCCCCAAAACCAGAGAGCGTCTTGCCTCCCGGGCGTCCACCAGGATCGTCTGCCTCGGAGATAGCGTGACAGGAGTCTACTATCACACGGGCGGCCGCAGGGCCTACCCGGAAATGTTGCAACTCATCCTGAGCAGCCAGTATCCGGACACCCCGATTGAGGTGGTGAATGCCGCAATCAGCGGCAACACGACCAACGACGGACTGAAACGTCTCGAACGAGATGTGCTCTCCCACACACCGCACCTGGTTTGCCTGATGTTTGGGCTGAATGACATGGGAAGCCTGGATCCCACGCAGTTCCGGGCGAACCTGGTGAGCCTGGTGCAAAAGTGCCGCGCGGGGGGGGCTGAGATGATTCTGTGCACCCCCAACGGGATCATGGAGAATCCGGGGCGTCCGAGAGACCGCTTCCAACAGTTCTGTCAGCTGATGTCCGATACCGCCGCGGAACAAGCCGCCCCTTTGTGCGATGTCGCTCAGGCGTTCGAAACCCTGCGGATGCTGGAACCCCGGACTTGGAGGTTGCTCTTCAGCGACGAGATCCACCCCAACATGGATGGACATCGACTCACCGCCCGACTCCTGGCCAGGACGATCTCAGGCGCTGAGCCCCCGCTGGCTCCGGAGGATCCTCCCCATCCAGCGACCCCCAAGTGCCGCGCACGGCGGGACGCCAACCAGGTGCTGCGAGTCTTGGCCATGCCCCCTGCGGATGAACTTCTGGCCAAGGCAGCACAAGGCCTGCGCCCTGAACTCAAGCTCGCCGTCCAGCGCTGGGAAGTCGAGGGCCAGACTCTGGGCGAGATCGAGGCGGCGGCACGCCAGGTACGTGGCAATCCAGAGATTGACCTGGTTCTGGTCTGCATTCCCGAACCTGTGATCCCGGCGGGGAATCCGTCGAACCGCGAGATCTCCAGCTACAGCTGGATCCTGAATCACTCGCTGTCTTTCGGCCAGCAAGAGTGGGATGTTGTGGTGATCGCACCGTCCGTGTCGGGCTCCAAACTGACCGCAGATTCCAGTGCCCGGGAGGAATTCACGCGCCGCATGACACGAGCCCAGGATCTCTCCCTGATTGCCCGTCCCCAACCGGAAGCTGCCACTCCGGGCGACGAACTTCTCCTCCGCTGGTTACGGGCTCAGGGCTGGTGAACCGGGCTCATTCGCAGGATCGATAGAGACCCTGCTGTTCGATGTAACATTCGACGGCCCGAGGCGTCATGAATCGGATGGTCTTGCGCGAGGCCACCCGCGCACGGATCTCCCGGGAAGCGAACTCAATCCGCGGAATCTGCACCTGACAGATCCGATCCACACGACGGTCCCCCCACAACTGGCGGTAGGCCCCCAGATCGGCAGTGAGTGAACCGTAACGCCCCACCACGGCCACTTCGGCCAGCTCCAGGATTTCCTGCGGTTCCCGCCACTGGGCAAATTCGGCCAGGGAGTCGGCCCCCATCAGGAAGACCAATTCGGTTTCTGGCTGCTCCCGGCGGAATTCACGCAGTGTCTCAACGGTGAAACTGGGGGTGTCTTTGGACAGCTCGCGACGGTCCACCCGGAACCGGGGTTGTCCAGCAATCGCCAGCTCGAGCATTTGGGCCCGATCGGTCCCGGACGTGATCGCCTGACCCCGCTTGTGGGGGGGCAGACCCGCCGGCAGGAACACGACCTCATCCAGCAGACACTCCTCCCGACATCTCTCCGCCAGCAGGAGATGACCGAAATGAACCGGATCAAACGTGCCACCCAAGACACCCAATCTCATGCTGAATTCCGTCCGCTGTGTGCTCCCCGACAGGCCGAATCATCCTGGTGAATTCGACCGCCCCTCGGCCAAAGCCTGCACGGCTTCGACGACCGCTCTGCCCAGGGTCTCATCAATCGGTTCGTCCGCGAAATGAAACGTCTCGCAGACCCGCTGGTTCCGATACAACACCACGGCCACGGCGGCAGTGTCGGACAAGCCGCGCACAGCCGGGCCCTCCGCCGGAGCGGCCGCGAGCGTCAACGGAAGATTCAGCTTGTTCTCAAAAGCAAGGGTCTGCACCTGCGGCAGCAATTTGCGGCTGTCGGGACCGATGAACACACCGAATCCGCGCAATCCATCCGCCCGATGGGCGTCAATCTGCTGGTCCACATCGTGCAGTAGCTCACCCAAACGTGGAATGATCTTGCGAGCGATGATCATCACGACCGGGCGGTCTCCATTGCGGCAAACGTAGCAGACCGATTTTCCCTGCAGTGGGCCTGTCACAGCCCGGACATAGAAGTTGGGGACTGCATCTCCCCGTTCAAACGCCGTGTCCCGGGAGCCGCCGCCAGAGCCAACAGGATTCGCCCCCGCCTGACGATCCGGGGCAGACCACAACATCGCGCATTGGCCCCACAGGGCTCCAGACAGTCCCGCCCGCAGCCAGTCTCGGCGTGAAATTCGGGGCATCACGGGTAGCTGGGTCCAGGACAGGAGGTGCGTCCACTCACTGACGTGCAGATTATGCCACCACCAGATCCTTGGCTAGTCCATCCCCGCGACAATGGACTATGCTCCGCAAACTCATCGGCCACCGTCAGGAACCACAGCATGACCCAACCCAGCTTTCCGCTCATTTTCGATTGTCACCTCGACCTTAGCATGAATGCCCTCGAGTGGAACCGGGATCTCACCTGGTCACTCGAAAAGATCCGTCGTTGGGAACTCTCAATGAAGGACAAGGTCGACCGGGGAAATGGAACGGTCTGTCTTCCCGAGATGCGGCGGGGCCGGATCGGGGTCTGCGTCGCCACGCAGATCGGACGGCACTCCCCCTATTTCCACAAGCTGCCGGGTTGGAGTTCGCCGGCCCAGGCGTGGGCTCAGACGCAGGGCCAACTGGCCTGGTACCGCGCGATGGAGGAGGCCGGGGAAATGACCGCGCTCCGCACCCGAGGCGAACTCGATCAGCATGTCGACCTGTGGTTGAACACCCCCTTTCAGGACGAAGGGCTCTACACCCGGGACTCGCGGACCAAGCCCCCCAAGACCCCGATCGGCTATGTCCTGAGCCTCGAAGGGGCTGACTCTCTGATCACTCTGGGCCACCTCGAACGGGCCTACGAATCGGGACTGCGGGCGATCGGACCCGCCCACTACGGCCCCGGGGTCTACGCGCACGGCACTGATGCCGCGGGACCGCTTCCGACGAAGGGACGGGGACTGCTGCGGGAGATGGACCGTCTGGGGATGATCCTGGATGTCACCCACCTGTGCGATGAGGCATTCTGGGAGTCGCTGGACATCTTCCAGGGCCCCGTGTGGGCCAGCCACCAGAATTGTCGTCCACTCGCCCCCTGGAACCGTCAATTCGCTGATGACGAGGTGAAAGCCGTCATCGACCGTGGGGGCGTGTTGGGCATGGCGTTTGACGCCATCATGATGGTTCCCGGCTGGAAGCATCTCCGCAGCAAGCCCCAGGATTATCAGCTCAAGCTGGCGCGGATCTGTGAGCACATCGACCACATCTGCCAGTTGGCCGGAAATGCCAAGCATGTCGGCATCGGGACCGATCTCGATGGCGGCTACGGGACGGAACAAACCCCTGTCGATATGGATTCAATCGCCGACCTGCAGCAGCTTCCGCAATTGCTGCGGGATCGGGGTTATACTGAGGATGACATCGAGGGCATCATGTGGCGCAACTTCATCGACTTCCTGCGCCGGGTCCTGCCAGCTTGATTCCGGACTCAGCGGCCGGGCATTTGGGAAATGCCCAGTCTGTTCCAATGACCGGCAGGCGAATTCCCTTTCGCGGGTGGATTTCCGGTTCGGGCGGAATTCATCCCGGATAGACGGAGTTCGCCGCGCTCTGGGTATCCGCGCTCGGTTCGAAAGGTTCCATGTGCACCAGCACCCCTCCCACGGAGGGGATTCGGTTGAGAATCGCCCATTTCACCGCACCTCCCAGATCGTGGGCCTGTCGCAAGGGCATTTCCCCCTCAGACTGCACATGAATGTCAACGAACGACTGGAGTCCAGCCCGTCGTACTACCAGCTTCTCGACAGCCAACACCCCAGGGACCTGACCCGCCACCTCGCGCACCCGCTCCGTGACCTCGGGTTCGGCACTCCGGTCGAGCAGATCGAAGGCGGAACTGCGGAGCATCAGGACGCCATTGATGAAAATGACTCCCGCAGCCACCAGTGCCGCCCAGTCATCGGCCGCCTCCCACCCCGGCCCCATCCACAGCGCAAGGCTGATTCCCACGCACGCCGCCACGGACGTGAGGGCGTCACTGAGATGATGCCAGGCATCGGCCTGCACGGCCCGGCTGCCCGCGTCTTTTCCCGCCGCATGCACCCGGCGAGAAATCCACCACTTGACCACGATGACCGTGCACAGAACGAAAAGGGTCCACCCGGCCGGCGCATGATGCGGCGTCCGAATCTCGCGGACCGCCTCGACCGCGATCCCAATCGAAGTCCCCACCAGCATTAATGAAACCGCCACTGCGGCGAGTGTCTCGGCACGCCCGAATCCAAACGGAAACTCATCGGTCGGTCCGCGGGTCGCCACCCGCAATCCTCCCAGGACGACCAGGGAAGAGAAGATATCGGCTGTCGACTCGACGGCATCCGCCACCAGCGCATATGAATTGCCAACCACACCGGCCACCAGCTTGACCGCTGCGAGTGCGGCATTCACCACCACCCCCAGTTGCGCCGAACGGGAGGCCTGTTCCCAGGAGGGATTCGCAGGTTCCGTCTTCATGTCTCGGTTCCCCAAAATTGATCTGCCTCAACGGGATGCCCGTTCTCAAGCCGCCACGGCTGCCGCCTCACTGGGGAAGTCTGCCCTTTAGGAGATGCACTTCGGTCGGCGGATAGCAGCGGCGACGGTAAAGCCGCCTTGAGTGCAATCACAAACTTCTGAAAGAATGACGTCGTCACCCCTCGCATCTCCGTCCCTCGAACACATGACCACCTGCCATGTCTCATCAAACACTGTGGGCTCCCTGGCGACTCGCGTACATCAAATCTCCGGATCGTCCCGCTGCGGGAGAGTGCTTCCTCTGTCTGGGCCGGGATCACCCGGCCAACGACCGGCAGAATCTGATCCTGCAACGCGGACAGCACGCCTTCGTTGTGCTGAACAGGTTCCCCTACAACAACGGCCACCTGTTGGTCGCCCCCTATGCTCACAAGGCTCATCTGTCTGACCTGGACGACGGTGAACTGCTGGAATGTGGGCAATTGCTGCGTGAATTGACCGGAGTTCTCACCCGGGCCATGTCGCCCGACGGCTTCAACATCGGACTGAACCTGGGGAAGGTGGCGGGGGCCGGATTGCCGGGACATCTACACTGGCACATTGTGCCGCGCTGGAATGGCGACACGAACTTCATGCCGGTCCTGGGAGATGTCAACGTCATTCCGCAATCGCTCGACGCGCTGTACGGACTGCTGCAATCGCACCGCGCCCCCTGACCCTGCTCACGAAGAGGCCCCCCGTGCCAAGGCTTCCCGCAGGCCAAGCAGTCTCTGTCCTGCCGCGTGCAGGGTCTCGTCCTTCTTGGCGAACATGAACCGCACCTTTTGACGCCCCTCGGATCGAGGCGAGTAAAAGCTGCTGCCAGGGACGGCCGAAACCCCCACGGTCTCAATCATGCGTCGCACGAAGGTCACATCGTCGAGCCCCGTCGCGAACGGCGTAATGTCGGTCATCACGTAATAGGCTCCTTCGGGAGCCTCGCACTCGAAACCAGCCTGCTGCAGGTAAGGCACAAACAGATCCCGCCGCCGGCGATAATCGTCCTGCAGTTTCTGGTAATATGAAGAGGGCAATTCGAGTGCCGCCGCTCCCGCCATCTGCAACGGATGCGGAGCCCCGACGGTCAGAAAATCGTGGGCTTTGCGAATCCCGACGCTCACGTCAGCCGGCGCGATGCAGTATCCCAGTCGCCAGCCTGTGATGCTGAACGTCTTGGACAATCCACTGATTGTCACCGTCCGTTCCGCCATGCCCGGTAGAGTCGCGATGCTGATATGAGGCTGGTCCCCAAAGCGGATGTACTCATAGATTTCATCCGACAAGGCGTAGACGTCGTGCTCCACGCAGAGGTCCGCAATGAATTCCAGCTCTTCCCTCCGGAAGACTTTCCCGGTCGGGTTGTTGGGAGTGTTGAGAATGATGGCCCGGGTCTTCTGCGAGAACGCGTTGCGCAACTCCTGGGGGTCGAAACGCCAATCGGGCCAGCGCAGCGGCACCCACCGGGGAGTGGCTCCACTCAACAGCGCATCGGGACCATAGTTCTCATAAAAAGGCTGAAAAATCACCACCTCATCGCCGGGGTCGATCAGGGCCATCATGGTCGCCATCATGCATTCCGTCGCCCCACAGCAAACTGTGATCTGCGTCTCCGGATCGGCCTCAATCCGGTTGAAGAGACTCGCTTTGGCGGCAATCGCGCGACGCAGGGCGGGGGCCCCCCAGGTGATCGCATATTGGTTATACCCATCGCGAATGGCCTGACAGGCAGCCTCCCGCACGACCTCTGGGGCATCGAAATCCGGCATCCCCTGCCCCAGGTTGATCGCCCCGTGCTTTTGGGCGATGCGGGTCATCTCGCGAATCACTGACTCAGTGAAGTACTGGCAACGCTGCGCCAGCCGGGAACGGGGCTGGATGTCTGCGGAGGGAGACGGCATGGGGTGCGATGGAGTGCAGAGGCGTGAAGTTCTGGAAACTCCAGTCTACCCTCTCCGCCAAGTGTGTCCCATCCTGCCCATGGATGTTTTCGGGGCTCGTCAAACGCCCCCAACGCAGCCTCGAATCGACCCCACGAACGGTTGCCATTCCGCACCCACCCAAGTGGCCCTTCGGGTCCGCTTGTCCCCCCCGCCGGGCCGCGATACTCTCGCCGTCTGCTCCGCCGGGAGTGTGTCGTCCCTTCCTCCTTGACCAACGTTTTCTCTGGATCATTCATGCGACGCAACCGCCTGCGGGAGCTGCTCCAAGCCGACCAACCCACCCTCGGCACCCACATCCACAGCTCCTGGCCGACGATCATTGAACTGGTTGGTCACTCGGGAATGTTCGATTACGTGGAATTCGTCGGGGAGTACGCTCCGTACGATCTCTACGCACTCGAGAATATCGGCCGGGCGATCGATCTCTTTCCCCACATGTCGGGGATGATGAAGATTGAACAGGAGCCCAGGACCTATCTGACCATCCGCTCGATCGGCTCGGGGATCCAGAATGTTCTGTTTGCCGACCCCCGCACGAAGCAGGATGTGGAGGAGTGCGTCCGCGCGGTACGTGCCGAGGCTCCTCACGCCCGGGGCCGCCACGGAGTGGGCATGCGCCGCGATGTCGGGTTCGTCATGGAACCCGGAACCCCCGCCTTCGTCGACGCACTCGACCAGGCGGTAATTGCCCTGATGATCGAAAAGGAATCGGCCGTTGAGAACCTCGAAGACCTGCTGTCGGTCCCGGGTGTCGACATGGTTCAGTTTGGTCCAGCCGATTACTCGATGAGCCTGGGATTGACGGGCCAATTCGCCCACCCGCGGGTGCGTGAGGCCGAGAAGTATGTCATCGAGACCGCTCTCAAAAAGGGGATCGCCCCCCGTGCGGAAATCTCGCATCCCGACGAAGCCGCCCGATTTCTGGAGATGGGCGTCAAGCACTTCTGCATCGGGACCGACGTCAGCATCCTGTTTCAGTGGTTTCGCGATCAGGGGAACGCCATGAACTCCCTGCTCCAGCGTGACGCCCCCCAACCCGATGAAGGCATCCGGTCCAATTACCGCCGCTGATTGGCACGATTGTGGTGCCCCCCCCACTCCGGGTTGCCGTTCCGAACCGGTGCCGTCCCGAAGCCGGTTGCACCGCTGCGGATCCCGACCCCCGACTCCCGAGAGAGACCCCATGCGGCATCCAGTTGGCAACTCGCAATCCCGCCGCGATTTCCTGGCGACCGCATTGGCGGCGGGAGTGGCCTTGACCTCGCAGACCCCGGGCCGAGCGTCGGAGACGGGCGACAGTGCGGCGGAAATTCCCACGATCGATACCCACACCCACTTTTACGATCCCCAGCGCCCCGAGGGAGTTCCGTGGCCCTCCCGGGATGATCCGTTTCTCTATCGCACGGTGCTTCCGCCGGAGTATCGGAAGCTGTCTCAACCCTTGGGGGTAGTGGGCACCGTCGTCGTGGAGGCGAGTCCCTGGCTCGAAGACAATCAATGGTTGCTGGATCTGGCGGAGTCGGATCCCTTTGTCGTGGGAATCGTTGGTCAACTTTCTCCCGGCAGTCCTGGGTTCCAGAAGCACCTGGAGCGGTTCGCCGCCAGCCGGCTCTTTCGGGGCATTCGGATTGCGGGAGGCAACCTCCTTCAGCAACTTGAAACCGCCGCATTCCTGGCCGACTTGCGCCAGCTGCAGTCGCTCGATCTCACACTCGACATCAACGGGGGTCCCGAGATGTTGAGTCCCATCCGCCGGCTGGCCGAATTGCTGCCCGATCTCAAGATCGTCGTCAATCACCTCGCCAACGTACGGATTGACGGACAGACTCCCCCCCAGGCCTGGCGCACCGATCTGTTGGCCCTGAAAAAGCATCTCCGGGTCTGGTGCAAAGTATCGGCCCTGGTGGAAGGCGCATCTCGCCCCGACACCAAATCGCCCACCTTGCCGGACTTTTACCGTCCTGTGTTCGAAACGGCATTCGCAGCGTTTGGAGACAGACGGTTGATTTACGGGAGCAATTGGCCGGTGAGTGCCCGATTCAACAGCTACCCGGAGGTGCACCAACTGGCACTCGCACTCGCCCGGGACCATGGCGCCGCCTTTGCCCAACGGCTGATGCACGACAATTCCCAGGACGCCTATTCCTGGAAGGCCCGCAAATCCTGAGGCGTTCGGGGGTCGACAGCGCGGTGACCGAAGCGGTTCCGCACTCAAGACGGTCTGAAATTCAGACGTGGTCCGGGTTCAATCCCGACCGTCTTGATCGCCATGGACCTGAATCACAGCCCCGTGATTGAGTGGACGGGTGCAAATCACTTGACAGGCCCCGCCAATCGGATCCCGACTGAGCCAGCGGATCAAATCCGCCGCATCGCGTTCATGGGGTTGAATCACGGCGAGGGTTGGCCCCCAGGATGTCTGGGCCACCCCCGGGACTCCCCGCTCTCGCAAGGCGGCGGCCAAAGTCCTGGCCTGGGGATGTGCGAAGACCCCCCCCTGCACGGGCGCAAAATACTCGCCGACTCGGTGGCCATATTCCCACAGTCCCTCGGCAAATCCCCGAAAATCCCGTTCCTGTGCGGCGGGAAGAATCTCCCGAACCACCAATCCGCACAGTTCCGCGGTCAGGCCGCCGGACATGGGAGGCAAACTCGCAAAGGCCGACACCTCCTCACTCCCCGAGACCCCCACGTCGTCGCGGGGTCGCACCAGAACCCAGCGCCAGTCGCGGGGCAACTCGGTTCGGGCCACGAGGCAGCCCACAGCCTGCCCGGGGAGCTTGCCCGCCTCCAGCAACAGACCGCCCTGATCAAACCCATGAATTCCCAAGGCAGATCGGCCACCTCGCCCGATCCCTTGGGCCAACTGGAACGCGGGAGGAACACTCTGCCCGGCCGCTCGACACACCCCGGCGGCAATCGCCAGAGCCAGTTGTGTACCCGTGCCAAATCCACAATGCGCAGGAGGGACCTTGCGCAACTCAACCCGAAACCCAGACCGGGCGGGAGGGGGCAGTTGATTGCTGATTGTGTCCAACGTGCTCCGGATCCGGTCGGTCCAGTCCTCGTCCGCCAGAATCTCGTTCTGCACCCCCCTCTGGACCACAACCTCGAGGCCCGGGTCCTGGATCATCACCCCGAGACCACCAAACTGGCGGCCCGAGGTCGCTCCCGCCGCCAGCGGACCAAAGTGCAGTCGGGCACCTGTTGTCACCGAAACGCAAACACTGGGCACGCTTTCACTCGGGCAGGGGGCGACCGCGGGTCTCAGGAGCCAGCCAAATCACGAGCAAACCCAGTAGATAGACCAGACTCATGGTACTGCAGGCCGCCGGATAACCACCCGCCATGGGAATACCCAGGAGTTTCACGCCATTGGGGAACAGGGATGTCAGAACTCCTGACTGCAGGGCCCCGACAGCGGCCAGAATCCGCCCGAAATTGAAACCGAATCCCTGCCCTGTGGCCCGCACCGAAGTTCCAAACAATTCGGGCAGATAGAGAGGCAACCAACCATAGAACGAGGCCGTGGTGGCCCCCAGCAGGAAGGCCGAAACCAGGAACTGCGTGTTGTATTCACTATTGCCCCCGTAGAACCACAACGTGGCCGCCAGAGACATGACACACAGGGCAAAATACGAGATTCGTCGTCCGAAGAGATTGCCCGCCATGGCGGCGGCAATGGTCCCCACACAGGCTCCAGCGGCCGAAAAGATCTGTGTCCATTCACGGGCGGTGCTGCCTGCGATCCCGTTCGTCAGCTTGCCTGCCCAAGCGGCCGCCCACTGGGCCGAAGCCCACGTCCCCAGCAGGGCAATTCCCGACAGCAGGGCGGCGATCAGCATTCGTCCCAGGATGGGTCTGGTCTCAGAGGGGCGCCCCGCAGCCGCGGTTGACCGCATCACAAACCGCAGCACCGGATAGGTATATCCGATGGTCGCAACGAGCAGCCCGACCGCAATCGATCCCCAGCGGACAAGACCAAGATTCTGCCCCATCCAGCTTTCGGGATGACTCTTCGACCAGTCCTGCGCCCACGCCAGAATGATCAAGCCTGGCCCGAAGGCCCCCACCAGCACTCCGAACAGATCAGCCGCCTTCCAATGCGAGGTTGTCCCACGGGAATTCTGCTCCTGCCACTTTTCCGATTCCGGTACGAAGAGCCGAAAGAAGAAGGTCAGGATCGCCGGGGTGGTTCCCATAATCATCAACAGTCGCCACCCCTTGAACGCCACCAGCGACTGCACAGTCTCGACTCCCACTCCCCAACCCAGCAGGGTTTTTTCGACGGTGGTCAGCCAGGCGGCCAGAACGAGCCCGACAAACCCGACCAGCATGTAACCCACATTGGCGGCCGCGCCAATCAGCCCGGCCATGAGCGCTCGCGACCGATTGGGCCACACCTCCATCACCAGGGCCACCCCCAAGGCCCACTCGCCCCCCATCCCCAGCGACGCCACAAACCGCAACACAGCCAACTGCAGCGGCGTGGCGGCGAAGCCGCACAACCCGGTGAAGACCGCATACGTGAGCACGGACAGGGACATGGCGCGGACGCGGCCAATCCGGTCTCCCAACCATCCAAACAGAACCCCGCCCGTCGCCGCCCCCACCAGGAACATCGCAATGACGATGCCGAAGTAGAGCGCGATCTGGTCTTCCTCGGGCTTGCTCGGAGCACTGCCGAATCCCAACAGATCCTGCATCGCCGCGCGGCCCACCATCGAAAACAGGCCCATCTCGGCCCCATCGAACAACCACCCCAACAGGGCGGCCAGCAGGGCCATCCATCGTCCGGCAGACGTGATCGCTCCCGAGGAGGCCGTCTCAGGCGCCAGACTGGTTGTCTTCGCGGAACTCATGCAGTCGCTTCCTTGGCGGGGCGTTCAAGATCAAACAGCCGCGAAATCGTCTCCGCGGAAGGAGGCGCCGTGAGCAGGCTCACGACAATTCCCAACCCGGCCGACACCAGCAAACCCCAGATCAACGGATCCAAACCCAGCAGGTAGAACGGGCGAAACGCCGAAGCCGCTCCAATCGATTGGCTGCCGAATCCCCGGGCTCCCAGCACATACATCAGCACCATGGTCCCCGCGCCACCGACCATCGCGGCGACCATCCCGGCCACAGTCGCCCGGCGCCAATAGGCCAGCATGATCGCGGGGATACAAAATGTCGCGGCCGCCCCGGTCCCACTGAAAACCACGATGACCTGCAGGTAGGCCACGGGCCGGATGTTGGCGAGCACCGCCACCACACCAATGCCGATCATCGTCAGGTACGAGAGCCGCCGCAGTTCGTGGGTGCCCGCCGAGGGATTGATAAATCGCTGATACACGTCGCGCACCAAGCCCGAAGCGATCACCACGAGATAGGAACTCACCGTCGCCATGACCGCCCCAAAGGGAGCCGCGAGGATCAATCCAGCGATGATCGATCCCCCGGGCAACCGCGATGTGGTCATGATCGACAACTCCGGGATGATCGAATCGGTCTTCCCTGCGGGAAGATCGGGGATCAGCGCCCGGCCACAGATGCAGATTACAACCAGGGGCATGTAAATCAGCAGGTTGTAACCTGCCAGCAGGTAGATCGACTTGCGGATCACCTCGGTCCCCTTCCCGGCCATGATCCGCACCATCCCGGCCGGCGAACCCACACCGGAATAGACCCAGACCCAGAAGAAGGAGAACGCCAGGCTCACCGGCATGAACATCCGTCCGGTCCCAGTCGGATCATATCCGGGCCCCATCGCGTAGGTCGGGCCCAACCGCTCAACCGCCATTCGGGTCGCCGCCTCGGGACCGCCCGATGAACTGACGACCAAGAACAGCAGCAGCATCACTCCCAACAACATCAGCACGCTCTGAAACAAATCGGTCCAGACCGCCGCCAGGAACCCTCCCAGCAGCGTGTAACTGACGACTGTCACGGTGAAGACTCCCAACCCGACCAGGTACTGCCAGTCCAGTTGCTCGGAGGCCGCCACCACGGCAGGACCGTACTGATTCAGCCCTGCATCCCCCAGAACCTTGCCAACTTCCGCCTTCAGGTCCTTTTCGGCATCAAATCCCCGGTCTTCCAACGGGGCCAGCCTGGCGATGACGTCGGCCGGAACTCCCCGCTCTCCCAGCTTTTCCAGGGCCGCTGAGTTGAGTTTGTAGGCGGGAATATCTTCGGCCATCTCACGGGAACCAGCCCCCGGCCAGGAATGCTTCATGACCACCGCTCCCGCCTTGAACTGGGCCACCATCATGAACGACATGTAGAACATGATCAGCAGTGACGCCAACAATCCCAATCCGGGACTGTTGAACCGGGCCCGAAACAGGTCGGGAACGGTAATGGCTCCCGTCCGTCTCGAAAGCTGGGCCAGGCGTTTGCCCAAGATGCCAAACCCCGTAATCGGCACGACCATATAGCCGCAGATCCACAACGCCACCACCCAGCCATGGGAGTAGACGAGGGAAGGAAACCCCATGAAGGTTCCGCCGGACTGCACGGTGGCAGTCAGGGCCAGAGCCCAGGCCCCCAGTCCCCGGTTCCCCAGGAAAAACCCCTGCATGAAGCTGCTCTTCTGCATCGCCTTGTTCGCAAGCCAGCCGATCCACATCGAGGCCGCAATGAACAACACGAGGGCGACCAGAGTTCCCCAGTCAGACGGTTGAGTGGTCTTCACTCCCCAGAGGGGAAGTACAGCAGCGGCAAAACACAGCGCACTGGCCATCATGACTCAACCCCCCAATCCCAGTTCGTCTTCCTGCTCAGGGAGTTCCTCTCCCAGATCTTCATCGCGCATGAAGCGCGAACCAAACCACAGGGAGACCACGCTGCACACCACCCAGGGGCAGACGATCCCGTAGAAAACCCAATCCGGAAAACCCAGCACAAACTTCAGATCGGAGACATCGCGGCCATATCCATACAGGCTACAGACACCAATCGTGTAGGTCATCGCCAGCAGCCAGATGGCGAACACCACCCACGCCTCGCGGCGGGCACTGTGAAGGGCCGGATCCTCGGTTCGGTTGCTCATGGCCCGAATCCTAACCAACGCCCCGCCCGCTGTGTATCGACCCATCGAAAGTTCCTCATACCAGAACTGAGGTTCCCCCGATGCCCCCCTCCCCCTATCATCCCCCAACGCTGCGGCCACGAGGGTCCGCCGGCCCGGGAGACGTTGTCAGGGAGTGATGTCCATGCGTATTCGCAGCCCCAGATTGACCGCCGCGATCGGCTGGTCCGCCGCCGTGGTGTTTCGCCAACTGGCACGCACCCTGCATTACGAATTGCTGATGGACGAACCGGGGCTCGACCCCTCCGGCGACGTCGCTGAGCCGTTCATCTACGCCCTGTGGCATGATCAGATCCTCCCTCCTCTGGCCCGCCATACGCTGACCCAGCCTCCCGTCGCGGCGCTGGTCAGCCGGCACCAGGACGGGTCGTACCTCGTGGAATTCATGAAATACAGTGGGATTCGCGCGGTTCGCGGATCGTCGGCTCGCGGCGGCGATCAGGCCCTGCGGGAACTGCTCGATGTGCCGCCAGAATACCGGATCTTCATCACCCCCGACGGTCCCCGCGGCCCCCATCATCAACTGAAGGCCGGTCCCACCTACCTGGCGTCGCGTTCAGGCCGGCGGATTGTGCCAGTGGTGACCGCCGTCCCTGGCTGCTGGTACAAGTCCGGCAGCTGGACAGGCCTGCAGATCCCCAAACCATTTTCCACAGTCTATTTTCGCCTCGGGAAACCTCTGGCGGTCCCCCCCGATCTGGGCCGCGACGAGCTCGCGCAATATACCCAGCGGCTGCAATCCCAACTGGAAGCCCTCGAAGCCGATCTGGCCGAAAAACTGGGAGGAGACGCCGTCATTGCTCCCCTCCCCGCGATCAACACCAAAGCATCACGTCGGGCGGCCTGAGCCAGACTGGGAGGAACTGCTTCCCGGTTCCCAGCGTCCTCAAGGCTGCCGCCCTGCAGACCGGAGACGGTCCGTTATTTTGAATTCAGCGCGCCCGAACATCGCCCCGCAAATGTCGCCCCGCGGGCTCGTCCCGGACGCCTGCAACGGCGGTCACTGATCCCGAACGATCGTTGGGATACACCGCGGCCCGTCTCGACAAGCGACTTCTCCCGGCCCCCTGCTGAACCAGACCATCCAGCCCCTCGATTGGGATCGAAGAGCTGGACTCGGTTGCGGCACTCCGCTGGTCCGGTACGAGGCAGTCGACCAGCCTCCCGACTATTCGTGTCGCAGGGCCTCGATCGGATCGAGTTTGGCAGCCGCCTGAGCGGGATAGAGCCCGAACAGGATTCCAATTCCGACCGAGATTCCAAACGCGAGAGGGAGGCTCCAGGGGGCCACCTCAGGCTGCATCTCCTGAAACATCTTGGACGTGTCGGAGAGGGTCTTTGGGTCCAAAACGAAATTCAAGGCGAAACTGCGGATCATCCGGAATGCGAAGGGGGTCAGCAGTCCCAGCACGATGCCCAGCATCCCGCCCGTCCCCGACAGCACGACGGTCTCGGTCAGGAACTGTTCAATAATGTCCCGCCGCCGGGCTCCCAGCGCCCGGCGAATCCCGATCTCGCGGGTCCGTTCGGTCACTGTCGCCAACATGATGTTCATGATCCCGATGCCGCCGACCACCAGGCTGATCGCCGCGATCGAACCCAACACCACGTTGAAGATCTGCCGCAATTGCTCGGCCTGCTTGAGCAGTTCCAGCGGCACCACGACCGCGAAATCTTTCTGGGGATGAAACTTCTCCAGGGTGCCGCGCACAACTTCCGAGGTGCGAATCACATCCTGCACATCGCGAACCTCGAGGGTGATCTGATTCAACTCGACATGCTCCGAGTCCATCCCCCCCTGCTTCGGAGTGTAGACCTGGTCGCCAATCCGCGCCCGGAAGGTTTCAATGGGAATGTACAGATCCTTGTTGAACTCCTGGCCGGAGAGACTTCCGCCAATCGCGGCCGACGCGTTGCGCGGCTCGGTCACGCCAATGACGCTGTAATAAATGTCTCCCACCTGAATGGCCCGGTCCTCGAGCGGATCTTCGATCGGAAACAGTTTGCTGGCGACTTCATACGCCAGCACCACCACGTTCGCCCGGGAGGCCCGGTCGGTATCCGAGATGAAGCGCCCTTTGCTAAGCCGCAGCTGATTCAGTTCCTGATACTCGGGGGTGCAACCCACCAGCCGCGACTGCATGGTGAACTTGCGATAGCGCGCCTCGCGGTTGAGCTCGCGAATGGGGATGGCCGAGACCACCTCGGGGATCGTCTTCTGCAGCCGGCGCAGGTCAGACCGCAACAACCCGTAGCGGGGTGTCCCACCACCACTTTGATCGTTGCTTGACCCCTCGACCGGCTTGACGCTGCGGACGATAATATTGCGGGCCCCCAGCGCCACAATCTGCTTTTGCGCCTGTTTGCTGGCACCTTCACCAATCGCCAGCATCGCAATCACCGAGAACACGCCAAAGACGATCCCGAGCATCGTCAGCCCCGAGCGCAGCTTGTGCAGCAGCAGGCTCTTGAGCCCCAATTGAATGGTGCGAATCACGCGCGAAAACATGGCTCAGCCCATGGGGATCGGGTTGCAACACACTCAGCGCCAGTCCGCTCGCGACCTGTACGCTACTTCTTCTTCGACGAATTGTCACTCTTCTTCTCACCGCTGACCGCCCCAGAAACGACGCCAGGATCGGCCGAAGCCGTCTTGGGGAGCGCGGCCAGAGTCGCTTTGGCCACCTCATCATCGACGAAGGCCTTGTCTTCCTGGGCGGCCAGGGCCGATTGCGGGGTGGTCCGGACCTCGTTGACGATCTCTTTGAACAACACGCCGTCACGCATCACCAACTGCCGCTTCGCCCACATGGCGATGTCCGGTTCGTGGGTGACCATGATGATCGTGCGTCCCTCATCATTGAGGTTCCGCAGCAGGGTCATGATCTCGATGCTGGTGACCGAGTCGAGATTTCCCGTGGCCTCGTCGGCCAGGATGATCTCGGGGTCATTCATCATCGCCCGGGCGATCGCCACGCGCTGCTGCTGACCACCCGAGAGCTGAAACGGCCGGTGGTCCATCCGCTGGCCCAGCCCCACGCGCTGCGCCATCCGCTCGCACTTCTCACGGTCGACGGGAGACAGCTTGGGGTGCCCCGGACGGTAATGCAGCGGCAGTTCGATATTTTCCAGCACGGTGTACTGCGAGATCAGATTGTACGACTGGAAAATGAATCCAATCTTCTGATTGCGCACCGTCGAGAGCTGGGTGTCATCCATCTGGGAGACATCTTCGCCCCCCAGGATGTATTTGCCTGAGGTCGGCCGGTCCAGGCCCCCCAGGAGGTTGAGCAAGGTGCTCTTGCCACTTCCTGAAGAGCCCATGATCGCCACGAAGTCTCCCTCGGGGAAGTCGAGCGACACTCCCCGCAGAGCCTTCACCACCACCGGCCCAAGATCGTAATGCTTCTGCAGGTCGATTACCTGCGCGGCCATTTTCATGGGTCAGCCTCCCGGCCCGCCCGCTCCGCCACCGCCCCCTTGCTGGAAGCGCTTGCGGAACTCCTCCATGGCCTTCATGAATTCATCCTTGTCAACGGCCTTGTCGCCATTCTTGTCCATGGTCTCAATCTTCATGAACTGGCGGGCCTGCTCGGGAATCTCGTCGGCAACGAGTTTGCCATCACCATTGGCATCCATGCGGGCGAACGACTCAGCCGGATCCCGGCTGCCCCCCCCTGCTCCCCGGCCACCACCACCAGGTCCGCCACCTCCCCCGGGAGGTCCTCCGGCACCCGGTCCGCCGGCACCGGCCCCAGCCGGAGCGGCACCCGCCGGGGTCCCTCCCGCACTGGGAGCGACGGGCTTCGGAACAGGCGGCAGTGCCCCCTTGGTTCCTTCGCCCGCGGACTGGGCGGAGACGGCGGGTATCTCTTCTTCGAGCTTCTGAACTTCCTTGGGAATCAGCGTGCGGGGAGTCTGGATGACCCGCTCTCCCTCGGCCAATCCCTCGATAATCTCGGTCTTGTCCTCACTCGACCGGCCCACCTTCACCTTGCGGCGTTCAATCGAGCCATCTTCCGACTGGGTAAAGGCGAACTGCTGTCCGCCGCGCTCCACAAACGACTGCACCGGTGCCATCAACACGTTGTCAGCCCGATCGATTACAATTTCCACCTCGGCTGTCAGACCGGGCTTCAAGGCCGAGATCTTTTCCACGGTATCGGTCAACTTGATGTAGCAGAGGTATTCCTTCAGATTCACGTTCGGCCAGTTGGCCGACATCGGTACGGTCGAGACACTGTCGACCACCCCGCTGAAAACCTCTCCCGGCCGGGCGTCGACGTGGACAGTCACCGGCAGGCCGTCGCGAACCATCGAAATCTTCGACTCATGGATGCGGGCATTCACCTGCATGCGGGTGATGTCGGGCAGATTGATAATCGCCTGCCGCTCCCGGACCTTGGCCCCCTCGTAAATCAGTGGCTCGTTGCTCGAACCACGGAAGCCACCCGACCGGTTGTTGGCGTAGACCACCAGACCGTCCCGGGGCGCCGTGATGATGCACGCTTCGATCTGCTTCTGCAGTTTCTCGTACTTTTCCCTCTCGACCGTGTAGGTCAGGTCCTTGGCTTTGAAGTCGGCCTGCTTCTGAACCATGGCATTGGCCGCTTTCTGCTTGACCCGCACCAACTCCCGTTCGTAGTCCTTCACGTTCGCTCGCAACTCAGACAACTGCCTTTTGCGCTCGAAGTTCTGCAACACATGCAGTTTTTCTTCGGCGGCCGCGAGTGCAATCCGGGCCTTCTTCTCGGAGATCCGATCCGCATCCAACTCGGTTTGCGTGGCGTAACCCTTGCGGATCATCCGCTCCTGATAACGCAGCTTCTCGATCGACCGGGTCAGGTCTTCCTCGGCAATCTGAACCTGCCCCTTCTGCTCGTTCTCCTGCTGGGTGTACTCACCTCGCTCGTCCTCGTATTTCTCGAGGTCCAACTTGGCGATTTCCAGCTTCAGCTCTGCATCGGCGATATCAGACTGGTTCTGACTCTCCTGGATCTTCAACTCCTCTTCCGCCTGGGTCTTGGCGGCGCTCGCCTCCTCGACCTTGATCTGCTGGCTCGTCAGATCGTTTTTCAGGCGGGAAGAATCCAGCTCGACCAGAACCTGGCCACCAGTCACCCGGGCTCCTTCATCGACAATCTTGAGGATCCCGGTTCCCGACTCCCCCTCCACCATGCACGAGAGGGTCACGTTGTTGGCACTCTCGAGGTTGCCCCGCTCAACAATCGTGATCTCCAGCATCCCCTTGGTCACGGGAGCCGTGCTGACCACTTCCGCCTTCTTCTGGGTCCCCCCGAGCAGGCCGTTATTGAACGCGGCGGCCAAACCACCGCCGGCCAACCCCAGAATCGCCAGCGTTCCGATCAGCTTCTGGGCTGCTCCCCCGAACCGTGAGCTCAGGCTCCGAGACTGTCCGGCCGGCCCCATCCAACTGGGCATACTGGATCCGTTTCTCGCGTCCAGGCTTCCGCCGGGCTTGCGGCGGCAGCGGCCCCTGGGGAACGAATTGCGGCGCTGCATTGTTCAGATCCTCACTCGGAAGGGGAATGTACTCGGGCGTGCCGGGGGGCAGCACGTTGAAGTCAGCAGGTAGAAAATCCGGTCCAAAGCCAGGGCGGTATACTCCATTCGCATCCAACCCCGCCAGATCTTTTTCCCGTTGGTAGAAATCATCGGTCCAGAAGCCTTGTTCGTCCAGCGTCAACACCCCCATCGAGTTGTAGATGTTGATCCGGTTCTGCTCGTAACCCACCCAGATCTGGATCAGCTGGTTCTGGGCATTCAGCAGCGACCCCAACGCATTGAGGATGTTCAACCCCTGGTTGCCTCCCCCCATGCCGCCGCCCCCACCGGCCGGTGTCGCCCCCGTCGGGGCATTGCTGCGATCCACAGCAATGTCGTACTGGATGACGGCCGCCCTGAGGTTCGCTTTCGCGGTCTCAAAGTTCTGTCGGAAGAGCTCGATGTTACGCCACGCTGTGCGCACGTCAAGCTTAACCTGGTCCTCCACACGCATGAAGTTCCGCCGCGACTGCTGGTAGCCAATCAACACGGCCCGATAGGTGTTCCGCTGTTGCACCAACTGGATGGGAGTCGTGAACTGGATCCCCAACCGGATGTTGCTCTCATCCCCCCGGAAGGCAAAGGGATTGTCAGCCCCCGCGTTGTTAAAGATGGGCTTCGTGCGAATGTCACCCGCCGCTGTAATGTTCAGTACCGCTTTGAGCTGGTTTGCCGCCACTTCGACCTTCCGGCGGGCATCCATCACAAAAGCCTGGGAATTCTTGAGGTCCAGGCGATTGTCGAGGGCAATCTCAACCGCCTCTTCCACCTCCATGTCAAACGGATTGAGTTCGATCAATTCCATTCGCAGGTTGACTTCCGTACCCGTCACTCCCTGTGACAGCGCCAGCATGTCTTCCCGAATGTCGTTGATTTCCGCCGCAATCGCCTTGCGGGCATCGGCCGAGAGACCTCGCTCCAACACCTTGTTCCGCAAGTTCTGCAATTGCTGGTCGAGCAGATCAAACTGCACCACCTGGCGATCCCGCAATTCCCGGAACTTCTTGGCGTCGTACGGCTCCAGGCCGACATCTTTGGTCGTCGGGCCAACCCGCTGCTCCAAGACCTTCACAGCATCCTGGTAGTTGCTCTTCATGGGATCAATCGCATCCCGCGAAATGTCATCCCGCAGCACGAACAACTCCAGAACCAGCCCCTGCAGCACCTGCTGATCCGGATCCAATGGATCGAACCGTTTCATCAGCTCGGCCACCCGCTGCATGGTGACGTAATCGGGATGGGACGGATCGAGATCCGGGGGATCCGGGACGAACCGTTCAAGTCGATCCGCGAGCCTCGTCAGTCGGGAATCGACCAGTTCGAAGGGTTTCAGCAGGTCCCGATTGATCGAAACCGGCATACTTGTCGGCAACCCCAGGGTGATCTTGTAGCTGTCGATGTTGTTCTGGAGCGTCGTCCGGTTCGAACGCAGCGACGTGTAGAGCGAAGCCAATTGGGTTTCCAGCTGCGCCACGTCCTGGTTCCGTGTCGCCTGGCCCGATTTCTCCGCCAACTCCTGCACCACCGAACGCCACTTCGGGTCGTTGCTCAGCGCCGCCAGGCTCTCCCGCTGATCGTCGGTCAGCCGATCGGTAATGTACAGACGACCCTCCATCTCGAGGTTCCCCTGCTCATCCCGAATGGGCTGCAGCGACTCATCGAGCATCGGTTCCCGGCGATAGAAGACCACATCGCTGAGGTCGGCCGGAATCTCCAGCCCGGCCGGCAATTCGTCGAGTGTTGCGTAGGGACGTCGCGGCTGCGAGACCCGGTTCCGGGTTTTCTCCAGGTTCGACAGCAGCAGCCGGATGTTGAACTCCTGGTTGGCAATGATCTGGACCTGCTGCAACAGCCCCAGATAGCCGTTCGCAAGCACGGGAGATGCCAAGGGGGTGACGCCTGTTCCCACCCCGGCGGAAACACCACCAAATCCCGACAGCGCCCCGGCAATCGGCCCCCCGACCACAATCTGCCCAAAAAAGCCCATGCGGTAGCGGGCGAAGTCGCGGACTGCATACAGCATGCTCCGCTCCGCCTGGGTCAGGTTTTCCAGCACGACGCGCTTCCCGGCTCCGGCCAGCAAAGGCTGAACCAGGGAGTACGACAGCGTCGAGGTGCTGGCGTCGGTCGCCTTGCCGTCCGCCCAGAACCACAGGGTGTTGTTGGCCAGGCCCACCAGCCATTGACTCCCCCACGGTGTCAACTGCTGGATTCCGGCCGCAGGACCAAACGTCACCTCATCACTCAGCCCGGGAAATTCACGGCCGGTCGAGCCAAACCCCGGCTTGTTGCCGTTGCTGATCCCAATCGGGGTGGTGGCCGTTAACCCCACAAACTGAACCTGGAACCGGAACCGTTCGAAAGAGACCGCCAACGCCGTCAGAAAGACGTTCTCCACCTGGGTCTGGTAATCGCGGCTATGCAGATAGGCGAGGTCAACCGCCTCCCCAAGCCGCATGTCGCGAATCTCGGGGTAGGTCCCATTGTGCTTGAAATTGTCGGTCACGGTCTGTGGTCCATAACCGAACGGATCCAGCCAGTTGGGGTTCTCAATCGCGTCGAGATCGCCAAAATCGTGCCACTTCTTGTAACCCTTGAGGCCCCACACGCTGTGCATGTACAGGTGTGCCGACTCATCGTCGGGAGGCAACGGGGCGCAGTCGGCATCGTTGGTGTCGTAGAAGCGACTGCGCGGATCGGCAATGACATCCATCCGCGGATTGGCCCAGCGCTCGTCGACATACCGTTCCTTGACAATCGCATAGGCGGTGTCGTCGGCTTGCTGATGCCACTTCTGGCGAGAGCAGCCCGAGAGCAGTCCCAAAGACGCCAGCAGCAGCGAGGCAGAACGGCGGGAAAGGTTCGGTGGCGCCCCGCGTGACCCCAGAAACTGGGCCAGGATTCCGATCATCTTAGCGCTCCTATCGGTCGGTCGAAGGGGACGGAGGAAACAGATCCAGCCCAACTCCCATCGGGTGTCGTTTCGCTCCGGAAGGTAAGGTCGGCCCGAAGTCCAGAACCCGCTGACGCAGTTGCCCTTTGGCGACAGCCGACGGCAACTGCTGGTGGGTCCCCGATTCCAGCCGGCAAAGCATCCGCCAACGTCTCCATGCCATACTCCGGGCCGTCGGACGGCTTGTCCGTCGTGTTCCCTAGCACTGCCTTCCGGCGGTCGCGGACACTCTGCTCCCGGTGCAACAGACCCGCCAGGGTCCGCCGATCCACCAGGGATCTCAGGAACAACTTCGAGTGCTGCAGTTTCCCTTCCCGTTCGGGCTGGGTGCTCACTGGCCCCCCGTGCTCAGCCAACGTCTGCAGCATTCGAAGTCGCGACAGATTCGTTCCTTTCTCACAGCTCCATTCCACCTGAATGCGTTGCAGTGTCTCGGCAACCTGCCCAAGGCAGGCAGACAACCGCTTGACCTGTTGCGGGTAGGTCGCCGCGGCAGCCGCCGAATGGGGATCTGCCGATTGTGACGGGCACAGGGCAGATTCCGGTTTGCAACGAACGTCAGGCATGTGGCGATGATGCCCAGAGAAGGGAAGAATCCTGAGTTGCAGAAGAATTCGACCCCGAATGATCCGTACCCGCAGCATTCATGGTGCCCTAGGATCAACCGCTACAACACCGAACCTCAACGCCAACTCTCCATCCCCCCCAGCCGGTAAAGTCACACTCGACAGCGCGACCGCCAGGTGGCCCACCGCGCTCAATCGATTCCGGACGACCCCGGGGCAACCTGGGAAGCCTGGAGAAGAAATACCGATTTTTCCAAAAGTCTGGGGCACGGATTGTCGATTGAGTGAAGACGAAGACAGGGTTCCCCAGGAATCCACTCCCTCCCGTCACCGCCCCCGGTGTCTCCATGCAGTCTCCCCTACGCCCTTCCCGCAACCCCCTCGACCTTGCCTTCTGGGCCCTGATTGTTGCCATTTGTGTAGTGATGGGAGGCGGCATTTATGCGATGGGAGTCCGTGGCCGCCCGAATCGCCCAGTGACCAACTCCAGTGGCCAGGCGTCCAACAATTCCCTGGCCCAGTCGGCCAACGACGCACCGGTTGAGTTTGACGGGTCCATTGAGACCGATCCCTCGTCGGGACCGCGTCGATTCTCCAAGCCCATTGCCAAGGGGGTGAGCCAACCCTCGGGAGATCTCACCGGCATCGAAGAACGTCTCGATGCCATCGCGTCGAACCTGGGTGAATTAAGGCAGTCCGTCCATCGCCATTCCCACACTGGAAGCCCGAGCCTCGAGCCCACTGTCGAGTTTGTCCGGGAATTCCGACACTTGCTCGAAACCGGGCAAAGACATCTGCAGCCCCTCTCGACCGAGTCGGAAAATCGACGGGCATCGCCCCAAGCGCCTCGCCATACCAACCCGGTTTCCGACGATTCTCCCGTTCCGGATGACCTCACGCCTCCTCAGGCGTTTCTCGGAGAAGAAGAACCGGCGACAGTGACCGCCCAGAACCCCTCCCTGCGCGCCAGCTCCTCTTCCTCAGAAGCAGTCCCCGAGTTCACCATACAACAAGACGAGCCCGTTCCCTCCGCAGAGGACGATTCGGAGAGTCTCCCGCCCACCAAAGATTTCCTCCGGGATGACGTCGAAGTGCCAACGACCGAAGTCGCGCCCCACACCACAGAGGTTGAGATCGATTCCGACCCCGTGACCGAGATTCAGACCGAATCCACGGACTCCGAAGAATCGAACACCACCGCCGAGGTGCCCGCTGTGCCGACGGAAACCTTCGATTCCGCTCCGGCCCTGACGGAGACGGAATCGACGGGGGACGCCTCGCGCGAATCGAACGATCATCACCTGCAGCCCCACCAGCAGGATTTGCAAGACCTGGAGTCGGATGATCCCAGCCATGTCTCCCGGCAGTTGCCACCACCTGCTCCAGGCCGCTCAACATCGACGCAATCCTTCGGCAGCCAACCCGCCAAGCTCGACGATCTTGCGGACGAATTGCCGTCGCCCGAGGCAAACAGCACGCAGAAAGACACCCCGCCCACGGCGGTCCAGTTGTTCTACCCGAAACATCGCACGGTGGAACAACTCGTACCCCAGATTCAGAAGTATCTGACTCCTGGGATCGGAAAGGTTACCGCGACCGACAACCTCGTCAGCCCCAAGGCGCGGGGGGTGGGACCCGCACCAACCAAACGGCAGGCGATTGCGGTGAAAGATACTCATGCCGCCCTGCAACAGATCGCGGAACTGCTGGACCAGACCGACGTCCCCTCCCCCCAGGTTCCCGAGGCGTCCCCGGCGGTGGAGTTCACGGTTGATGTCACCGCCGTGGGGATTCGCGTCAGTCCCCAACAACGACGTGGAATCGATCTGCAGGATCTCAGTTCCGCCGGCGGGCCTTACACCCTGTGGGCTCATCCCACCGACCGGATTCTCAAATGTGCCGCCGGACTGCCCAATGATCGCGATGGCCGGCTCAAACTCGCCATCTTCAATGGAGAAGAAGCCTCTCTGTTGCGGGATCTGAGAGACCAGGGACCTTTGCAGGCGGTCGCCCGTTCGCGGGTCACCATGAAAAGCACTGAGGCCTCACGCCTGGTTGTCGAGCAGGAGAGCGGCACGGGACGGAGCGACCGGATGCGGGACCACAGTATTGGTGTGCGCCCCATGATTCACTCGGACGGCAGTCTCAGGCTGCAGGTGCTGCCGGGAACCGATGCACAGGGCCGGCCAATCGAACAGACCCGGGAGACTCCGGAACCCATCGGGGAAGTGGAACTCCGCGACGGCGAGACCGCGATGTTGGCCGGGATTTTCCAGTCGCCACCGCAGTCCGGGAAGAACCGATCAGCCGCCAGCCGAGGACGCCTGGGGAATGAGGTTGAGGTCATCGAGTGGATCTACCTGATCACCCCCCAGAAGCATTCTGGGGTGAAAACGACCTCACGCTCTCCCCAGGGCCGGAATTCCAGCCCAATCTCCAAGCGCATTCGTGACCAGCGGCAGACCGCATCTCGATAACGCATTGGGAAAGCCACCTTCGAAGGCACTGTCGCCGGGGGCCAAGACTCTTCCCACCGCCCTGCCTCCTGTGCCATACTGCGGAGAGACCTGTGTCCCTCCCGCGTACAGGAGCTTCCTGCGATGCGTCCTTCGCCCTGTGGTGACCGCGCTTTCGTCTCGAGTGGTCTCGGTGTGAGCCAATTTGTTGGAATGCGATATCTGGTTGCACTTCTGGCAGCCTTCACCTTTGGGAATCCTCTGTGGGGAGCCGAAGGGAGCAAGGGAAGTGACAACGAACCGCGCCAGCTCAAGCTGCAACCGGCGGCAGTCTGGACGGGTTTCTCGGAACAGGTTTCCGCAGCGGCCATTTCGCCCGACAATCGCCAACTGGCCGTGGGCAGCTACGGTGTGGTTCGGCTGATCGACCTGGAATCCAAATCGGATCTGGCGACCCTGGCCGAGCCCAAGGGCTTCATCAAGGCCTGTGCGTTTTCCCCGGATGGAAAGCTGCTGGTCACTGGCAGCTATCAACAGGTCACGATTTGGGATGTGGCTCAACGGCAGATCGTCAAGCAACTGCGGGGGCATCGCGGTTATGTGACGGCGATCTCCTTCGCCCCCTCCGGCATGCAGTTCGCAACTGCCTCCGATGACGAAACCGTGCGAATCTGGTCGCTTGAGAGTCAGGATTCGATTGCAAAGCTCACGATGCGTCTCCCAGCCAACGGGGTCGCCTTCGATCCCGGAGGAAATCTGTTGGCGATCGCCACCGGCGATGTCAATCGCCCCGCCAAAAAGGGAGAGACGCTGCTGATCGACACCCGGGGAGAGATCGTTCACCGCCTGAAAGGTCACGATCGCAGTGTTCAGTCGGTGCGGTTTTCGCCCGACGGAAAGCTGGTTGCCTCGGCCGGGATGGACGAGACGGTTCGACTCTGGGACACCGCCACGGGTGAACTCCAAAAGGTTTTGGAGGGACACTCTCGACCAGTCAATTCCCTGCTGTTCCTCAGCGGCGGTCGATACCTCGTTTCAGTCAGCGGTGGTCGGGCCCAGGGGGGTAACGAGTTGATCATCTGGCGGGTCAACGACGGCCGTAATCTGGGTGTCCTGCCAGCTCACAAGGCACCCATTCTGAATGTCACCAGTTCCCCGGATGGCCACTGGCTGGTCACCACCAGCGTCGACAAGTCGGCCCGCCTCTGGGATGCGGCGACTCTGTTGAAGGCGACCGGAGACAATCCTTCCCTGGTGGCCTCCGACCTGCTGGGATTTGGCAAATCGCTCCTCGAATCCAAGTCGTCGGGAACCCCCCCCCCCGAGCCCTCCTCGCCCCTGCCCGCGAAGACCGGTCCCAACAGTGTTCCCGCAGAGGATTCGGATCCCAACCAACGCCCCGCCCCCCCGGAATTGCCTCAGGGTTCAGTCGGGTTCGCACTTGGATTTCAGGATGCCGCGGCCCCCAGCAATCCACCGAAAGAACTGCGGGTGGGAATTATCGGCCTCGACACCTCGCACTCGGTCGCCTTCACGCAGATTCTCAATGATCCGCAGGCCAAAGAGGATGTCTCCCGGTGCCGGGTTGTGGCGGCCTACCCCAAAGGCAGCCCGGACATTGCTTCCAGCACTTCCCGCGTTCCCGGGTATACCGAGGAAGTCAAGAAACATGGGGTCGAGATCGTCGATTCGATCGAGGCCTTGTTGACCAAAGTCGACGTGGTCCTGTTGGAGACGAATGATGGCCGCCCGCACCTCGAGCAGGTCCTCCCCTGCCTGAAGGCTGGAAAACCGGTGTTCATCGACAAGCCGATCGCGGGCTCGCTGACCGACGCGGTCGCCATCTTCGAGGCTGCCCGTCACTACAAGGTTCCGGTCTTTTCCTCCTCTTCACTCCGGTTCTCCAGCGGCGCACAGGCCCTGCGCCGGGGTGAGACCGTGGGGGAAATCAAGGGGTGCGATGCCTACAGCCCCTGCTCGCTCGAAGCGACGCATCCCGACCTCTTCTGGTACGGAATTCACGGCGTGGAGACCCTGTTCACCGTCATGGGCCCCGGCTGTGAATCAGTCACGCGGCTCTCGACTCCCGCAGTCGATCTCGCGGCCGGTGTCTGGAAGGGAAATCGAATTGGCACCTTCCGCGGCATCCGTTCCGAGTCCGGCGGAGGTTCGGCCGGTTATGGTGGCCAGGCCTTTGGCACCAAGGGGATCGCTCCTGTGGGGAGTTACGAGGGCTATCGTCCGCGGCTGGTTTCCATCGTGCAGTTTTTCCGCGATGGCAAACCACCGGTCACCGAAGAAGAGACGCTGGAAATCTACGCCTTCATGGAGGCGGCCGAAGAAAGCAAGCGGACCGGCGGAGCCCCGGTCAAGCTGACCACAGTGTTGGACAAGGCGAAGTCCCAGGCGACAGAGAAGCTGCAGCCTCTGTTGAAGTAGTCCCCAGCCCCCATGAATGACCTGGCTGAATCGCTGGATCTGCTGATCGGTCGCGAGGTGGTGCTCGACACGGCGTCTCCCTATGTCATTCTGGGTCGGCTCGCGAATTGGAATGAACAGTTCCTGGTCCTGGAACAGGCCGATGTGCACGATCTGCGTGACACGTCCACCACCCGCGAAAATTACATCGTCGACTCCCTCCGACACGGGATCCGGATCAATCGCCGACGGGTCTTCGTGTCCCGTCGGGATATCGTCTGCTTCTCCGCTCTCGACGACGTGATTTGCTGAACTCAGCCGGTCCTGTCCACATTGCATCAAAACACCCAACCGCTCGAAAAACCCCTCAATCGGTGTCATCGGCGCCGCTGGTCAACGGGCTGCCGGTCCCCCTTGATCCGGACTGCTTTGGGTCGACACCGCGATGCGGTCAGGTTCAACTCTGCCTCAGCCACACTCCCCTGCCGGTTGCCCGACGGTGGAATCTCCATGTTCGACAATGCTCAGGTCACCAGCACTGGGCGTGGGCTCTTTGTCTCATTGTCGATTGAGGAATGGGCCTGCGTTTGGCCGACGGAACCCGCTCGATGGTCCAGCGAAATGCGGAGTGTTGTAGAAGCTTTGGGGATCGCCGGTCCTTGCGAGACTCCGATCCAAACTCCCGAGACCGGAAAGCCAGGGCCGCCGCCGGCCGATGGGACCGCTCACGCTCTGGCAACCGGGCCGGCCAGAAGAACAGGAGGCCGAGTCGTCCTCCCCGCCGTGCATCGCCACATCCAGATCCGTGGCACCTGGTGCAGATCTCTCCTCCAAATCGTCCGGAACAGGATTTCCAGTTCTGACTTCGTGCCGAAGTCAGAACTGGAAGGGACCTGGGTCAACGGGTGGATTTCTGGCCGTTCCACTGCCGCACTGGTATCATTTCGACGGTAGCGTCCAGAAGAGAGGGTTCCGCCACACCGGCGAACCCTTCTCCTCAAGACGTGTCAACCTCCAGGATTTTCCTGATCAGGCCGGATGGCGAAACTGGCAGACGCACGGGACTTAAAATCCCGTATCCCTCACGGGGTGTGCGGGTTCGATCCCCGCTCCGGCCACTTGTTTTTGAATACGATTTCCAGGTTGCATTCCTTCGCGAAACTTCTCTGTTACCCGTTTTGTGACATCTTTGGCACCGGCGGACGGGGCGTAACTGGTTTCTGGCGACATTCCGCCGCAGAGGTTGGGTCACTGCGTTTCCCGATACGCCATGCGTCTCCTGCCCCAAGAACCACCCCGTCCCCATGTCGCCGCGAACGCACGCAGCGACTACTCCACGGCCTTCCCGGGACCCGCCGGCCCAGCGGTCGCTGACTGCGACTGCTGGTACAGCGGCAAATATCGGTAATAAACCTCCAGGCAGAGCGTGCTCATCGCCGTGGAGAACACCCGGCCGCCATAGTCGCCCCACGGACGACGGGGATCCCAACTGCCTGTTTCGGCTCCCTGTTGCCGCTGGCTGCTGACCAGAGTTTCCCGGACGGCGGCATTCCACTCCGTCCAGGGGGCCCCTCCATGGTGGTACATCGCCAGAGTGGCATAGTACCAGTAGTAAATGTCCTGATTGGCCAATCGAGGCGGATTGCGGCGCAGAGCCTGCACAGCCTCGAGAATCGCCGGCTCCGTCGCCGGTTCCTCCAGCAATTGCCAACAGAACAGGGCCTCGGCAGTCATCGCAGGGCGGGGTTTTTCCCCGGGCCGGTACGAGGCGAGTCCTCCATACCGACTCCCCTCGCGTCCCCGCATTTCGTTGCGTCGCGCGACCAGATACTGACGGGCCCGATCGAGAGCCTTCTCGAGCGCCCGGTTTGGCAACTCCACCCCCGCCGTCTGCGCGCTCTTGAGAGCCATCAGTTGCCAACCAAACAGGCTCATGTCCCCGGTCGCGTTCCGCTGATTCATCCAGTCGGAATATCTCCAACCACCATCGGGGTACTGCATCCTCACGATGTAGCGGAGCGCCCGTTCCAGGGGTTCTTTCAGTGCTGGGTCACGGGTCATCCCATACGCTTCGCCCAGCGCAATCGTCGCCATGCCGTGGCAATACATCCGGCCGAAGCGGTTGGACTGCCCCCCCAGGAAACCATCCAACCGGCGCTGAGCATCACCCTCCTTCGCGGTCGCCCGCACTTGTTGGGAGACGAGCCACTTCAGCGCCCGCTGTACTGTCGGGCCATAATCCGGATCTTCCGCGGTATGCCCCGCGCCCAGATAGGCGAGGATGACCAACGCGGTCAACCCGGTCTCGGCCCGCTGCCCCGACTTGCTCCGCTCCAGACGCTGCCGCGATTCCTCCTGCGGATCGTTGTTCTCGGTGAATCGCATCGGCTCGGGATCTTCACCAAGCGACGATTCGACGGCCGGCCAGGCCCCCGAGGAAAGCTGCTGACCCGCGAGCCACTTCAGACTGGCGGCCACAGCCTGCTCACTCTCCTGGGTGGCTCCCGCCAGGCTCCCCAATGTTCCCCGCTGATCGATCTGCCGCAGACGGTACGCCTCCGGAAGCTTCCCCTCTCCGCGCCCCGCCGCACCGCGGCTCTCGGCGATGCTGCTGAGTTGTGGAACGACCGGAGCCGTGTCTTCAACGCCAACCCCAGGGGCGACCTGACTCCCCACTGGAGAATCCCCCATCGGAGTCGTGACCCGGGCGCTGCGAACGGGAACGTCCGCCTCAGTCGGTGCAGTCGCGCGGGATCCACGACGTGTCCGACTGAATTTGCGATCGCCAGGTACGCTTCCCGGCGCTGGAACGCGATCCGGGGTGGAAAACTCTTCCAAGGTCGTGACCGGCAGTGATTGCGGCCGGGATGGCTCGGCCATTTCCCCGGACGGAGTGCTGGTGGTGATTCGCTCTGGCTCCACCACGGGCGTTTCGGACACGGTCGCGGGGACGGGGACCTGTGTCGAAGTCTCTCCGCGATCTCCGCGCCCCACACGTTCACCCTCAGAGTCTTGTCCGGTCGATTTGCGAAAACGGCCGGGGCTGACGTCCGCATCGCGGCGGCGGCTCGCCGTGGTCTCCTGTTCGATGATCGGGTCAACTTCCACGGGCCTGCTGCGGACGGTCGTCGTCTCGCCTGCCGGTCGGGGGGCGCTCTCGATCTCCGTATCGATCGGCGGGTTGACCAGCGGCAGATCGGGCGTCTGGAATTCCTGACGCTCACGCAGGGGAAAAGTGTTGTCTCTGGTCTCGGTCTTTGCGACGCGTTGCTGCGGTTCACTCCGGTCTTGAGCAGGGGCATCCCACCGTGGTTGGCCTGCGTTGTTTCCCTGTGAGGCGACAGCCGGTTCACTGGAGTTTTCCAGAAGCACTCGCCTGATGGGAGTTCGTTGCTCGGAAGGAGCGACGTCTCCCTGGGTCAACATGACCGTGGTCGACAGCATCGCCAGCAGGGCATGCAGCAGGATGGAGAGCGCCAGTGTCTTCTCGGTGACGTTCTTGTCGCCCCATCCCGTAAAGAACATGCGGACCAACAGGAAGGTGGCCATGAAGGCCACTCCCCAGACAACTCCCCAAAACGCGTACCCAAACGGATCCTGCCAGGCACCATGCCAATGCCTCGTCAGGAAGAGGAGCACCTCGTCTGGTGTGGGGAATGCGAATGCGAGAGACACGCGGATCACCGGGGTTTACTCCGTGGCAAGCTGGGTCGCCAGCGAAAAGTTCCGGACCTCGGCCTGTTGGCAGATCGCCAACACATCGGCAATCCTCTGAAAACTCGACTCTCCATCACCGCGAATCAATACCGCCTGGTCGGCATACCGTTCGCGGGCGTCCATCAGCCGGTCGCGCAGCTGGGCGGCCGTCAGTTCCTCCCGGTTCACCACAAGCCGACCGTCCGGGAAAACATTGACCACAATCTCGTCCGGAAGACTGGTCAGAGGCTGAGCGGTGGAAACCTGCGGCAACTGCACATCGAACTGTCGTTCGAGATCGGCGAAACGGGTCCCCACCATGAAAAAAATCAACAGGTTGAACACCACATCCAGCATCGGGGTGAGGTTCAACTGAGGCTCTTCGAGTGGCTGCATTTTGATTGGCATGACGGCTCCTTATCCCGCCTTGCCCGGGGTCGAGACCAACCCCTTGGGTCGGGGAGGCCCCCCACGTGGCGACTGGACAGACCGTTCGGCGATGGCCTCGGCGGAAATCAATTCGACCACCCGCTGGGCCAGGGAATCCATTTCCATCACCAACGCGTCAATCCTCCCGGCGAAGTACATGTAGAGCATCAGAGAGGGAATCGCGACTCCCAGTCCAAACGCGGTCGTCAACAGGGCCACACCAATCCCGCCGGCCAACTGCTCCGACTTGCCCATGGCCGAACTGGTGGCGATCTGGTTGAAACACTGAATCATGCCGATTACCGTCCCCAGCAATCCCAGCAGCGGGGTCAAAGTAGCAACCGCGTTGAGAATGCGCAGGTGCTTCCTCAAATGTCCAATCTGTCGTTCACCGCCGTCGATGATCGCCTGTTCGACCTCCACACTGGGTTTACCCCACTTGCGGACTCCATGCAGAAAGACTTCGGCGATGGGGCTTCCATTCTGCTCGCACAATTGGCTCGCCGTCTCGCGATCCAGTTCTCCCTGTTCGAGATTTTGCAGAAACCTCCGGACGAAATCGCGGGGAATCACCCGCCGGCGGCGCAGCACCACCAGGCGCTCAAGGGCAAACGTGAAGGCAATCACCGAGCAGAGAGCGATCGGCCACATGATCACCCCGCCGGCGCGGAACATTTCCGAGAGGCGGGTGGGAATTGAACTGAGATCCCCCGAGTCGCTCAGCATGGGGAGCCCGGGCACCTGCTCCGGGACCGGCTTACCGGGAGCCCGCAAACCGTCCCCCTGCGATTCGCTGGCAGGCGCCGCGTCGGCATCTTGCCAGCCTCTCGCCGGTTCGGGGAGGGCGACGATCAGCAGCAGCAGCAGGGCACCCACGAAACGGGAAACACCGGGGTGAAAGGCGGTTCGAACTCTCATCGCAGTGGAACCCGTTGGGGAATCGGGAAGTGAAGGTGTCAAATTCCTCGGAATCTCCCGGGAATGCGAGGGAGGGTGGACTTCAGGGACTCGGGGAGATCCCTTTCCGAAGGGCCTGCAGACGTTCTCGGGCCTTGGGAACAAACTCGCTTTCGGGGTATTTGGCCACCAGCCGCGTGTAGGTCTTGGCGGCTCCTGCAGGATCGCTGAGAGATTCCTGACAGGTACCGGCATGGTACAAGGCGGCTCCCTGCCAGTAGGGGAAATCGTACCCAATGTCGACCTTCAGGTACTCATCCAGGGCCGCATCGAAGTTTTTCTCCAGAACGTAGGTGTCGGCCAGCAGCAACTGCGCCCGGGCGGCGGTCTCGGTCTTCCGCCCGTGGCGATCCGCCACGACCTGCAGGAACAACTTCCGGGCTTCGGGAAACCGCGCCTGGTTTTTCTGCGCCCGCCCCTGCACTTCCCAGGCCTGGTAGAGTAACGGACATTCGGGATCCCATTCCGTCAGTTCCCGGACCATGCCATCCGCCTCGGGATAGCGTTTCTCACGAACCAGAATGTCGGCCAGGCGAATGAAGACCTTGGGAAACCACGGACGTCCTGCGATCTGCGGATCGTTTCGCAATGCCTTCAACCGCGTGAAGATCTCCTGCGCCGCCGGATACCGTCCCTGCATAAACTCGGCTTCTCCCAGCGCGAAGGTCGATTCGTCCCGGAAGGCCCCTTGTGGAAAGCGTTCCAAAGAGCTGGCGGCCAGCCGCTGCAGTTCCCCCCAGTCCTGCAGCTCCTGGGCGATGTTCGCCAATTGATGCAGAGCCTGTTCGACCGCCCGGGTGTCGGCCTCCGGGGCGGCGGCCACCGCTTCGAACAGCGGCCGGGCCTCGCGGGGACGTCCCGCCAACAGGGTGCTCTCGGCCAGTACCACCCGCGCATTCCAGCACAACGGGCTGGCCGGATACTCGGCGATCAGCCGCCGATAGATTCGATCGGCCGATTCGAATCGCTCCGCGTCGTAGTGGCGTGTCGCCCAGTCATCCAGCACCCGGTCCAGGCGGGGCTGTCCCGCGAATCGCTTCAGCACCGCCTCATACATGGAATCGGCAGCCGCGATCTCATTGAGTTCGAACAGCAGCCGTCCACTGCGGATTCCCGATTGCAGCACATGGTCGGAGTCGCCCGGCAGTGCAAACGCCCGGGCGTAGGCTTGTTGGGCTTCACGGCTCTGACCCGCCGCTGCGTAAGACTGCCCCACCATGAACGCCGCTTCGGGCACCAGATCGTGCTGCGGGTGGTCGGTGAGCAGCCGGGAAAACGCCTCGATGGCCCCCGTGTGATTCTTCTGCTGTGACCGGCTCCAGCCGAGGTCCGCCAGGGCCCGGGGACGACGTTGAGCATCGGTCGACAGTTGAACCAGTTCGGCGTACAGCGTCTCGGCCAACGGATAGTCTTCCCGAGAGTAAGCCAATTCGGCAACTTCCAGCAGTGCGGTTTCACGTTCGACCCGCTTGGGAAAATCCCGGGCCAGGGTCTCCAGCGCCGCCAGCGTCGCGGACTTGTCCCCTTCGAGGGCCGACGCCACCGCGGTCAATGACCAGGCTTGGGAAACTCGGGGGCCCGGCGGCTGCAGGGCCAGGTATTTGGCCAACTCGGCACGGGCCAATCCCGAGAGTCGCATCACTGACGATCGGTCAGTGGACTCTGTCATCCGATTCTGTTGTCGGGCCATGTCCTTGGCCTGCTCGAGCGCCGCGATCCCCCGCTGGATGCTGACCTCCGCCAGCTCCCCCTGGGTCTTCCCCGCCGCCACCGCCTCGGCCACTGGCGCCGAGACCTCCAGGATCCGGGCATACTCCCTCAACTGCAGCAGGGCCTCGCCCCAGAAGTATCGCGCCTGCAGCCGCGTACTGTCGATTTCCGACTCGCGCACCACCTGGGAAAAGGTCTGTTCCGCCTGGGTGAACAGCGGCCGTGCGGCGTCCGGCTGGTTGGCCCGCCCTGCGGCCATCCCTTTCATCAACGCGACGCGTCCCGAGAGAATCGCTTCTCGCAAGCGCAGTTTGCCCCGCGGAAAATCGGTCTGATAGCGGCTGAGCCACCGCTCGGCCTCTGCCGGTTGACCCGCACTGACGGCCGCCAGTGTCGCCGCATGCAGCGTCTCTTCCCGCAGCCGCCCCTGCGGCCAGTCGGCGAGTAGCGACTCAAACACCTGCTGAGCCTCGGCATGGCTCCCCTGCCTCAGCAGAGCGTCTCCCCACTGATACTGAATCTGCTCGGCCTGGGGCGTCTTTTTGAACCGTGGATAGGCCGCCCCAAACCATTCGACGGCGGGCTGGTATCGGCGCTGTTTCTTCAACGTCAGGCCCAGCCAGAGGGACGCCTCGGCGGCGACCTCGGCCGACTCGGTGGCACGTCGGAAGGAGGCCTCGGCCGCGGCAAGATCGCCCCCTTCCGAAAGGGCGAACCCCAGATTGAGCGCCGCCCTCCCCTTCAGGGGTCCCGCCGGAGCCTGCTCTTCGCAATCCCGAAACAGTTCGGCCGCCTGCCGATACTCTTTTTGTTCAAACAGCACGTTTCCCAGAGTCATCCGGGCATCGTTGGCGAATTCGTGGCCCGGCTTGTCGAGAATCGCCCGCAGGGCCGCAGACGCGGCGGACGAATTCTTCAAAGCCAACAGAGCTCGCGCGCGACCATACTCGGCGTCCGAGACCATCGCCCCTTGGGGAAATTTCTGCAATGCCTGCTCGAACGCGGCGAGTGCGGCCTGGGGCATTCCCTGTTTCAATTGCGACTCGCCCAGATAGGGCAGTGCGTACGCCAGATACGCATCCGTCGGATTCCCCTGGATAAAGTCTCCCAGTTCGGTCGCGGCGGCGGCGTAATCGCGCAGATGGTAAGCGCAATGTCCCAACCAGTAGCGTGCCTGGTTCCCGCGTTTGGCCTGCGGATACTGCTTCAGAAAGCGCGAGAACGTTTCGCGAGCTTTCGCAAAGTCCTCCAGACGCACCTGCGACAGTCCCAACACGAACGTCGCATTTTCCGCCTTGGGACTCTGCGGCGACTGCTTGAGAAACACCGACAGTGACTCCACCGCCTGGCGGTACCGCTCACGTTCGTAAAATCCAATGCCCAGCTGGTAGGCCTCCAGCTCGTCGGCCTGGGTCTCCTGGGCGCAGCAGGGAGTAGCCCCCGGGGACACCCCGCAGGCTCCCAGCAGAAGTGCCCCCACCACCCATCCACGCGACGTGCGGCGCATGCCTCTCACAACTTTGACCATCGGACCAACTTCGAACGCGTCTCGAATTCTATCGGGCCTGCGGAAATACCCGCAAGATGGCCCCCCTCTCCCGGAGTCGCAGACCGCCCGGCGTCTCGATCCCGGCAGCATACATGGAAACATGGGCAACCTGGGGCAAGTTGACCGCCGGGCTGGATTCGCCTCAGCCGCCGCAGTCGGGTACATTCTTGCTCAGAGTTCCTCAGCGTGATCTCTCGACCACGACCTTCCAAGTGCCCCATGAATCCCCACTCCGACGAACTCACCTCGCAGCTCTCACGGAACATCGCACGTGTCAACCGGCGTCAGCTGTTTGGCTCGACTGCGGGCGGAATCGGCATGGCCGCTCTGGCATCTCTGTTGAAGCGAGACTGCCAGGGGGCTGAGCCTGCGCCGCAGGCCAATCGAGGTTCGCCCGGCCTTCCCGAACTCCCCCATCATCCTCCCAAGGCTCGCCGCGTGGTCCTGCTCTGGCAGGGAGGAGGCCCGTCGCATGTCGATCTGTTCGACGACAAGCCGATGCTTAGGGAAATGGCCGGCAAGGACATTCCCGACACCATCCGTGGCAACACACGCCTGTCGACCATGTCCAGCGGTTATGGCAAATGGCCCTGTCTGCCGGCCATCAAACCACACCGAGCGTGGGGGGAATCGGGACTCGTTTTCAGCGAGATGCTGCCCAACCTGGGAGGCATTGCCGACGAAATCTGCCTGGTCCGCAGCATGCACACCGAGGCGGTCAATCACGCGCCGGGGGTCACTCTGTTCATGACGGGAACGCAGGTCCCTGGTCGCCCCAGCATGGGGGCCTGGCTCAACTATGGCCTGGGCAGCGAGACCGACAACCTTCCTTCGTTCGTGGTCATGACCTCGAGCGACAAGGGAAAGACGTGCGGGCAGCTCTTCTTCGATTACTACTGGGGCAGCGGCTTCCTCCCCAGCCGGTTTCAGGGGGTACGATTCCGCAATACGGGTGACCTGGTCCCCTACCTGCAGAACCCCCCGGGAGTCTCGGTCGAGTCACGCCGGGCGCTGCTGGATGACCTGCGGGAGATGAACCAGGCGCACCTCGCCGATTACGGCGATCCCGAAATCGACACACGGATCTCCCAGTACGAAATGGCCTTCCGAATGCAGGCCAGCGTTCCTGACCTGCTGGATTTTTCGGGCGAGACGAAGGCGACATTGGACCGATACGGACCCGACGTTCTGGTCAAGGGAACCTTCGCGAACAACTGCCTGATCGCCCGCCGGTTGCTGGAACGGGGCGTCGGCTTCGTCCAGCTGATGCACGCCGGCTGGGACCAGCATGGCAACCTCTTTACCCAGCTCGAAGAACAATGCCGCGATACCGAAGGGCCTTCCGTGGCACTGGTCCGGGACCTGAAGGAACGGGGAATGCTCGACGACACCCTCGTGGCCTGGGGGGGGGAGTTCGGCCGCACTCCTTTCGGCCAGGGAGATCCCAACGCCCCCAAGGGACGTGATCACTTTGGGCGGGCCTACAGCTGGTGGCTGGCCGGTGGGGGAGTCCGCAAGGGAGCCGCCCACGGCTCCACCGATGACTTCGGCTGGAACATCGCCAGCGATGGAGTACACGTGCACGACATGCAGGCGACCATCCTGCACCTGTGTGGAATCGACCACACCCGCCTCACCTTTCGCTACCAGGGGCGTCAGTACCGCCTGACCGACATCCACGGCGAAGTGGTGCGGGGTATCCTGGGATGATTCCCGGATCGCCGCGATTTGTGCGGAGCCTGCCGGGAAGGTTCCTGGTGCTGAGCGCGCTGGTTCTGATCGTTGCACTCGCCCCCAGCCCCCTCATGGCCCAAGGGCCATCTTCAGATGTCGGGGGGACCGCGGGCTTCAACACCGAACAGGTCGCGCGGCTCGAGAGTCTGATCTCGACGGCCATCGCGGCGGGAAAGCTTCCGGGATGCGTGTTGACCGTCGGCCGGCGCGACCAGGTGCTGCTGTCACGGGCGTTTGGGCATCGGCAACTCGTCCCGGCTCTGCAGCCGATGACGGTCGACACGATCTTCGACCTGGCGTCGCTGACCAAACCCGTCGCGACCGGGACCAGCGTCATGTTGTTGATCGAGCGCGGGCAACTGCAGCTGACCGATCGGGTGGCCCACCACTGGCCCGAGTTTGGAATCCGCGGCAAAGAGACGTTGACCCTGTTCGATCTGTTGACGCACCAGAGCGGGCTGATCGCCGACAATCCCCTGGCAGACTATGAACGGGGTCTCGATGAGGCCTGGCGGAAAATCTGCGAGCTCCCCCTGAGAACGCCGCCACGGACAAAATTCATCTACTCGGACGTTAACTTCATCGTGCTGGGGCGGCTGGTCGAACGGGTCACTGGCGAGACCCTGGCCTCCTTCGTTTCCCGGGAGGTGTTTGAATCTCTCGGCATGTCGCACACCCGGTTTGTCCCTCCAGCCGAATGGAGGCACCGCACTGCCCCCACGGGACAGCGGGCAGGGAGCTGGCTGGTCGGGGAAGTCCACGATCCCCGGGCCCATCTGTTGGGAGGAGTCGCAGGCCACGCCGGACTGTTCTCCACAGCGGCCGACCTGGCGGTCTTCGCCCAGATGCTGCTGGAGTCGGGCCGGTTTCAAGACAGGCAACGCCTCCGGCCGGAGACCGTCACCCAGATGACCCGCGGCTACGCCATCCCCACGCTTTCGGGCCCGGGTGATCCGCCCGATTCCCAGCAAGTCTCTCTCCAGGCGGAGACCGTACGGGGTCTCGGTTGGGATCGCCAATCAAGGTATTCGCACAATCGCGGACATGGCTGGAGCGAGGCCGCGTTCGGTCATGGGGGATTCACCGGGACGGTGCTCTGGATCGATCCCAAGCGGGACCTGTTCTTCGTGTTCCTCAGCAATCGGCTGCACCCGTCCGGCAAGGGAGAGGTCAACCGACTGGCGGGCGATATTGGAACAGTTGTATCAGAGCTGGGTGGAAGGGTCGACTGAGCCTGTCACCAGGACCAACCAACCGGCCGAACCCGGCGGTCGCCGGTCCCCCCCGGGAATCAGGCCTACGGGACTCGGGTCTGCGGGACTCAGGTCTGCAACTGCAGAACCTTCAGTTCTCTGGGCAGCTGAAAGTGGACGTCTTCTTCGCGAATGGTAATCTCTTCAACCTCCGCCCCATACTCGCCTCTCAGGAAATCGACACACTCCTGGACGACCACCTCGGGAGCGCTGGCTCCGGCGGTGATCAGCACCGTTCGTGCGTCCCGCAACCAGTCCCGCTGTAGCTCTTTCACCGTGTCGATCAAATAGGCGGGCTTCCCAATCTCGCGGGCGATTTCTTTCAGACGCTGGCTGTTGGAGCTGTTCTGGCTTCCCAAAACAATCACCACATCGGCCTGGGGCGCCAGCACCCCGACCGCCTCCTGGCGATTGGTGGTGGCGTAACAGATGTCTTCCTTGGGGGGACCCACAATTTCCGGGAAGCGTACCTTCAAAGAACTGATCACCCGCTGGGCCTCCGAGACGCTGAGAGTCGTCTGTGTCAGATAGGCAAGCCGGGTTTCCGCCGGAAAACTCAACTGGGCAACATCCTCGGGTGTTTCCACCAGCACGATCCGTTCGGGAGCCTCTCCCATCGTGCCAATCACCTCGTCATGTCCGTGATGTCCGATCAGGACGATGGTGTATCCCTGCCTGGCGAAACGGACCGCTTCCAGGTGTACCTTGGTCACCAGTGGACAGGTGGCATCAATCGTCCGCAGTTGCCGATCACGAGCTTCCTGCCGCACCTGCGGTGACACGCCATGGGCGCTGTACAGCAGATAGGCTCCCATCGGGACTTCCCCGATGGTGTCGACAAACTTCACCCCCTGCTTGCTGAACCGCTCAACCACATATTTGTTGTGCACAATTTCGTGGTAGACATAGATGTTGGGGCCGCAGATCTTGATGGCCTCATCGAGGCAGGCGATCGCCATGTTCACCCCAGCACAGAATCCCCGGGGGTTGGCAAGGAGGACCTTCATGACACGTGTTCCCAAAAGACCGCGAAAGAGTTTTCAGAATTCAGCCGCTGATTCAGCCCACCCTGAGCCGGGTCGGCAGGTTGACGGCAAACGGAGGCATGATCACCCCCCGTTCGGTGATGAACGCAGTGATCAAGTCATGCGGAGTCACATCGAAGGCAGGATTGTAGACCTTCACCCCTGTGGGGACAGTCTGCCGACCAAACCCCCGGGAAATCTCCTCGGCCTGTCGATGCTCGATCGGGATCTCCTGACCCGAAGAGATCTCCCAGTCAAAGGTGCTCGAGGGGGCGGCCACATAGAACGGAATTCCATGGTGCCGTGCCAGCACAGCCACGCTGTAGGTGCCAATCTTGTTGGCGGTGTCTCCGTTGGCCGCAATCCGGTCGGCCCCCACCACCACCGCCTGGATTCGTCCTTCCCGCATCACCTGGGCGGCCATGGAATCGCAAATCACGGTCACATCCAGCCCTCGCTGCTGGCACTCCCACGAGGTCAACCGCGCGCCCTGCAGCAGTGGACGGGTTTCATCCGCGAAAACCCGCAGGGTCTTGCCCTGTTCGTGAGCGGCGAAAAATACCGCCAAGGCGGTGCCGTAGTCCGCCGTCGCCAACCCTCCCGCGTTACAGTGGGTCAAAACGCCGCAGTCCGCGGGAAGCAAGGCGGCCCCGGCGAGGCCAATCGCCCGGCACATCGCCTGATCTTCCGCCTCGATCGCCTGGGCTTCCCGCAGCAACTGCCCAGGCAGATCGGAAGCTCCCTGCGAGGCCAGTTCGCGAGCCCGCTGCCGCATCCGGTTCAAAGCCCAGAACAGGTTCACGGCGGTGGGCCGGCTGGTGGCGAGATGGTCCGCCGCAGCCTCGGCTGCCGCCAGCCACCCGGCCGGAGAGGGCGGGCTGGCGGCCTGCAGTCCCAGGACCACGCCATACGCCGCCGAAACTCCGATGGCCGGAGCTCCGCGAACCGCCAACCGCTTGATGGCGTCCCAGACAGCCTGCACCGTGCGGCAGGCAATCTCCCGAACTTCCAACGGCAGCAACGTCTGATCAATCAGCCAGAGCTGCCCCTCGGGCCCTCCCTCCCAGCGCAGAGTGGGAACCCGGGCGGAATCCTGGCCGTTTTTCCTGTCAGTCATGACCATCCTGGCAAACAAGTCCAACGCACGCACCACCGACCACCATCACGGCGGCCGTCGACGCGGTAAAAGCAAAACAGTCTCGAATCTGGTCCCAACAGTCTGGCCGGGCACATCGGGACCCATCTGGACCCGGTTGCTGACCCGATCCAGCGTCGGCGAGAGCCGCGTATCGACCAACAGACCCCACCCCGATCATCCACCTCACTTGAACCCGCGGCGTCGATTCTCACTGTAGCATTGCAGGGCATCTTCGATGATCGGCCAGGTGAAGTCGGCGGGGGCCATCTCATCGACTTCCACCGCCTTCCCTTCCAGTTGCTTGTAGTCCTGAAAGAAGCGTCGCAGCATGTTCAGACGATGCACGGGAAGTTCGCTCGCCTGCCGGAATCCATTGAACTCGGGATCGTGTACGGCCACCGCCAGGATCTTGTGATCCTTCTTACCCGAATCGATCATCGTCATCAGCCCGATGGCCCGGGCCCGAACCAGCGTCAGGGGAACCACCGGCTCCTGGCACAGCACCAACACATCGAGGGGATCGTCGTCCTGTGCCAAGGTCTGGGGAATGAACCCGTAGTTCGCCGGGTAATACACCGCCGAATAAAGAATGCGATCGAGCTTCAGCAATCCCGTCCGTTTGTCGAGCTCGTACTTCACGCTCGACCCCATGGGAATCTCAATCACCACATTAAACTCCCCGGGGAGATTTTCCCCAGGGGTCACATCGTGCCAAGGATGAATCATCAGAATCAACGCTGCTCAGAAAGACTCAAGCCCCGGCACCGCCAACCTTCAGTCGACGTACAGGAACTCGTTGCTGTTTAACAGAAGTCGGCACAGGGCGCTCAGGCCATGTTCCGACAGGAACTCGCGCGACACCTGTCGTTCCGCCTCGGTTGGCTTCCGCCCCCAAGTCAGTGCACACGCGTGCTCTGCCTGACGATTCAGATCCTTGCCAACTTCTGCCTCGACGCGGAGGGCCAGTCGATCCGCCATCCGCAGTGTAAAGGAATTGTTGAGCATTGCCAGCGCCTGAAGTGGCGTCGTGGTGACCGCGCGTCGAGGGGCCGTCGTCGACGGATCAGGACAATCAAATGCGTCCAGAAAGTCGCTCCGCCCCGAACGCACCCAGGTGCGGTAGAGCGTCCGGCGATGAAAGTCGTACCCGACCGGGTCGATCGTCTCATAGAACTGGGAATTGAAATTGAACGTCCGGAAATCACGAAAACCCGGCCCGCCCAGCGACGGATTGAGTTCGCCGGAGACGACCAGTACCGCATCCCGTACCGACTCGGCATCAAGCCGCTGCGGGGTTTTCCGCCAGAGGTAACGATTGCCCGAGTCGATCTGCTCGGCCTGTGGATTGCGGCGCGACGACTGCCGCCACGTCGCAGAATTCAGAATCAGCCGGTGAATGTGTTTGAGACTCCAGGGAATCCGCTGTTCGACAGGCCCCAGTGTCGGCTCGACCAGTTCGGCAGCCAACCAGTCGAGCAGTTCGGGATGGCTCGGACGCCCGCCGTTGAACCCCAGATCATTGGGCGTGTCGACCAGACCCACGCCGAAATGGTAATGCCAGAGCCGGTTCACAATCACCCGCGCCGTCAGGGGATTGCGGGGGGATGACAGCCACTCCGCAAACCGACGTCGACGGTCGGCATCTGGTGCATCATCAGGCAAGTCGAACTCTGGCGACAGTGCAGCCACGGCGCGCAGGGCCCCCGGTGCCACTACATCCCGTGGGGCTCCGGGATTTCCCCGTTCAAGAAGGTGTGTCTGGCCCGGGGGAGACGGCTTGACCGAGTAGACCACCCCTCCCCGCAACAGATTGAGCTGCACCTGCATTTCCGAGAACTGCCGGACCAGCCGGTTTCGCTCCGCACGCTCCGGAATCGACAGTCGGGACACAAGCTCGTCATTCGAGATCGCCTGGCTGACGGTGCCATTGAGGTCGGCCACCTCATCGTCGGAAAGGGCCCGGTCGAACAATTCCGCCCGGTCGATGGCGCCGGCGAACATGCGGTTCCCTCCGGAGGGAGAATGACGCAGCCCAAACAGCACCTGGGCCTTGCCAGGCTCGTACGTCACGAGCCCCCCCGCGTTGTAGGGTTCTCCGTAGCGGACACCGTTCCGGTACATGGTGATCGTCTGGTCGGAACGATAGACCAGCGTGATCTGCACTGTGGGCCCCGAGACCAGGTCTGCCGCCGCCACGGTTTCCGCCGCAGCGCCAAAACTCTGCGTGCGGACAAAACCATTGCTCCCCGCCATCCACTGACCTGGTTCACGCTCACCAAACACAATCGCATCAAATACAGCGCCGCTGGGGGTCTGGACGCTCAGCGGAGCCCCACCTTGTTGCTTGAGATCCGAGAGTGCCACCCAGACAGCCAGTGTCTTTTCCCGCAGTTCCCGCTGGAGCGGTGCGGTTTCCACCCAGGTCATGGGGGCCCCATCGAGAATCAGGCGTCCCTGCTCGACCCGTGCGGTCCCATGCGGACTGCCATGCAGTTCACCGAGCGCATCGCGCAGGTCGTTGGTGAATTCCCAACGGGAGACCGGCCGGGGAGCTTCGCGTTTCGTCAGGCCCCGCTCGCGGGCCTTCAGGATGGCCGCGCGGTGCGGACGGTCGTAGGCATCGAGAGCGCGGCCGCTGGCCGACAGTGCGGTTTCCAGCCGCTGGATCTCCGTGGCCCATTGTTGGCGTCCCGCTTCCGACAATGCCTCCCGTTCCCCATGTCGTACCCCCGCCAGAGCGGCGGCCAGCCGATAATACTCGCGCTGTGAAATCGGATCGAACTTATGGTCGTGGCAGCGGGCGCAGTTGGCGGTCAACCCCAGGAATGTCTGGGCGGTGGTGCCAATCACATCCTCCAGTTCGTCCTGGCGCACCACCATCCGCATCGCCAGGCTCTGCTGCGACTGCCCGACTTCATCCCAGGGGGCCGCCACGAGGAAACCCGTGGCAATCACCCCCCGGGGATCGTCAGGACGCAGCACATCCCCCGCGACCTGCAGGCGGATGAACTCGTCGTAGGGGAGGTCGTGGTTGAACGCCCAGACCACCCAGTCGCGATAGGGCCACGAATTGGTCCGCAGCTTGTCCCGTTCGAAGCCCTGGCTCTCCCCAAATCGGGCCAGGTCCAGCCAGTGTCGACCCCAGCGCTCTCCATACTCCGGTCTTTCCAGGAGTCGATCGACCAGCTCACTCCAGGCCTGGGGGCCGTGATCGGCCACGAAATTGTCGATTTCGGCGGGGTTGGGGGGCAAGCCCAGGAGATCGAACCAAATGCGGCGGGCCAGAGTTGGCCGTTCCGCCTCGGGCGAATGAGGCAGTCCCCGGGCTTGACGGGTCGCCGCGATGAACTGGTCGATTGGATTGACCACGGGCACGTCGGCCACCTGGGGGGGCACGGGCCGACGGACTGGCTGCAGGCTCCACCAGTCATAACCGGCCCGCGCCTCGCTGGTGTACCGCAGCGGGTCGATTTTATCGGTGCCCCATTTTCCACCGCCGTCGAGCCACTTCCGGAGCAGTTCCTGATCGGCCACCGCCAAAGGTCGTCGCGGCGGCATTTCTCCCGCGGCGACACGGGACCCCAACAGGCTCTCCGCCGGATGTTCCACATCCAGCGCCGCCCCCGAGTCTCCCCCTTGAATGGCCCCTTCCCGGGAGGTCAGGTCGAGCCCGCCCCGGCGCTCGTTGGGGTTGTGGCACCCCAGGCAGGCCTTCGCCAACAACGGCGCCACCTGGCTGTCGAACTCCACCTCCCCACCCACAGCCGTCCAGACCGGGACCAGCCACAAGAAACACACCATCCCCCGCCACATCGCCAGTCGCCTGCTCGCCAAGCCTGTTCCGCCTCTGTGCACTCCACTGCTCCAGACTCGTCCCGGAAACCAATCGCTGTGCCGGGCGGGCTCAAACCGTCTGCAGGGCATGCTTCAATTCTCCCAGGAAGCGCACGATGTCGGCCGAGGTGTTGTACCCATGGATCGCCACCCGGATCCGTCCCGCGTGATACATCACATGAATGTTGCGGGCGTGCAGATGCTGGTAGATCGCTTCAGCCCGTGGATGGCGAAATGCGATGATCCCGGCCACCTGCGCGGGATCCCGGGGAGTGATCAGTTCGACTGGCAGGGCCGCCAACTCCGCCAGGCAATGCTCCACCAACGGCTTGGCGGCGGCATCAATCGCGCCCACCCCCACCTGCCGAATGTACTGCAAGGCGGCCCGCAGGCAATAAATCGCGGGGTAATTCGGCATGCCAGTCGCAAAACTGGCGGCTCCGGGCAGACTGCGGGCCCCATCAAACCGATGGGGACCAAAGGGATCATACAGATTGGCCCAACCGCCCGCGGGCACCGTCCACTCCGCCGCCCGTCGCTTGGGAACTCCCACCAACCCCCCGCCGTGGCTGGACAGGATCCACTTGTGCGTGCTGCTGATAATCAGGTCGGCTTCCTGCAGATCGAGCTCGCGCCTCCCCAGGACCTGAGTGACATCGACCCCCAGCAGGGCCGGGGAATGCCGCCGCACCACCCGCGACAATTCCGACAGCGAAATCTGAAAACCGTTGTAGAAACTGACGAGGGAGGTGGTCACAAACCTCGTCCGCGGCGACAGCAGGTGCGCCAGGTCGGCCAGGTCCAGAACCCCATCGCGAGACCGCCACAACCGCACGCTCGCCGGCGAAGTGGGCTGCAGCCAGGGGGTCACTCCGGCGGGAAAGTCGAGGTCGTTGATGACCACTTCGTCCCCGGGCTGCAGGCGCAGCGCCCAAGCCGCCAGGTTGAAGGCTTCGGAAGAGCACGAACAAATCGCCACCTCGTCGGGCTCCAGGCCGTACATCTCGGCCACCAATCCCCGTGCCAGGCGGTGCTGCTCGGCGTGGGGAATGCGTCCATCCATCCCCAGCAGCTTGTCTTCGAAGTACTGCTGCAGTGCCTGACCGACCTCCCGGGGAGGAATCCCCTCGGCAGCCGAATTCAGGTAGACCATGTTGTGCAGCGCGGGAAAATCCCGGCTGCGGGACTCTGGAGTCAGCATCGACACGCCCCCGAGTGAGCCCTGCGGAGACCTCACCGGCGAATCTCGCAGCCGGCTCCGCTTGCGGATCAATCACCAACCCCAAGAGGTGGTGGCCACCAAGACCAACGCCGGGGTGGGCGTTGGCCCCACACCCGGCATTGGAAAACCCGGCCTCAGACCTTTTCGGCTGTGGCAGGCACTTCAAATCCCTTCCGGTACTCGCGGGTCAGCAGGGGATTCGCCTTCTGGCTGAGTTCCCCCGTGAAGACTTCCGCCACCGGGTCGAGCTGCAGCAGGGGGCCGCAGGTCATCTTCGCCGACCCCACATCGACATTGCTGGCCTTCAGGTGGGCCTCGACCCGGCTGAAGGTTTCCAGCGCCTCACCGGCGGGACCGCTGCTCTTGAGCGAACCCAATCGCTTCGCGACCTCAGCCGCATCCACAACTTCTCCCAGCCGGTAGGAGATGTTGCCCAGATGACACAGCGCGCTCGATAGATGCCCTTCCAGAATGTCGGCATTCAGATCCGAAATCCTCCGGCTGCCCACCGCCTTGATGAAGTTGTCGTAGTGATCCGCCTCTCCGGAGAACTTCTTCACCTGGTTCCCCGCCTTGTCAAAGATGACTCCGCCCGAGTAGCTGGGCATCACGGCGTAGCCGTCGGCTCCCTCGAAAATCACCCCCACCCCGGCCCCCTTGTAGGCTTCGGACGGCAGGCCCCGGACTTCAAACACCAGCAACTTGTCTCCATAGTCGTGGAAGGAGACCTGGGTGTTGGCGGTCTCGCCCGCGTCGGTATAGCCGAAACGTCCTCCGTAACTGAGAACCGAAACGCCCACATCCGATTTCCCCAGCCCCCACCGGGCCAGGTCCATCTGGTGGATCCCCTGGTTCCCCAGGTCTCCGTTGCCGTAGTCCCACTGCCAGTGCCAGTCGTAATGGAACCGGGGGCGGCTGAGCGGAGCAGTGGGAGCCGGTCCACACCAGAGGTCGTAATCGACCGACTCAGGAACTGCATAGGTGCCCCGCGCACCAATCGAGGGGCGATTTTTGTAGCACAACCCCCGGGCGAGGGTGATGGCACCAATGCCACCCGAGTGCAGAAACTCCATGAACTCGCGAGTCCCGGGCATCGACCGGCTTTGGGTTCCGGTCTGGCAGATGCGGTTGTACTTGCGGGCGGCGTCGAACACGCGGCGGCCTTCCTGCACGTTGTGGCTGACCGGCTTCTCCACATAGACATCTTTGCCGGCCTGCAGAGCCCAGATGGCCGCCAGCGAATGCCAATGATTAGGGGTGGCGATCGAGACGATGTCGATCGACTTGTCTTCCATCACCCGCCGCAGATCCTTGTGGTAGACCGGCGCCTTTCCAGTGGCCTTCTCGACCACCTCAACCCCTTTCTTCTGGCCCACCTGCTCGTCGGGATCGCAGACGGCCACCACCTCGCAATCTTTGCGGCGCATGAACCCGTTGAGGTGATCCTGACCACGGCCATTCACCCCCAGCACCGCCACCCGCAGGATGCTGTTTTTGTCGGCAGCTTCACCTTGGGCCCGAACCAGCTGCGGAACCGAGCCCGCCAGGGCCGCCGCTGCCGAAGTGAGCAATGAGTTTTCGAGGAAGTCACGCCGAGACAGGTGGGCCATGGATCAACTCCAGGTCAGGGGGAGGAGGGAAGTGAAGAGTTCGGTCCCGTCCCGTGCAGCGAGCACAGCGGGGACTGGTGGGTCCAGCCGTCACCGGGAATCCGCCACGAAGTTGCCAGCGCCGCTTGCGAAATCTGCTGCCGGCTGAAGCAGATCTCAGCCACCGTCGTCACCCCACGCAACGAACGGCGGTTGTATCCCTTGCGAAAGTGGAATCGCCAAACCATCTCCTCCGGAAGTTCTTCGGGAAGTGGATCTGTCGAAGGCAGAAAGACATCGAGGGACTCTCCCGGGCCCAGGTCCCGGTCGAGGTTTTGCCCCGCCACAACCCAGTCGCTATCCGGAGAGAGATCGTACAGGTACAGAACGATTTCCGACGGATCGGCCCGATCCCAGATCAAATTGTTCGCCTTGTCGAGTCCCTCCTCCCGCGGATTTGTCTCGCGCGTGTAAACCAGGTTGCGATCGAAGGGGGCGAAGGTCTGGTCTGAAGAGACGTTTTTTACCCTCAAATGGAGCTGCAACACGTCACCCGAGGGTTCGCGATCGAAGTCGTTGCGGTGCAGCGACGGATCGAAATACTCGAATTTCAGTGGGCCGCGGCAGACCCCCACGGCCGAAATTTCCACAGATCCGAAGCGGCGGCTCTCTCCCAGATCAAGCTGGTGACTCCGGAGCAATGGTTTGCCCGCTGGTACGTAAATGAGAGTCGTCACCCGCCCGTCTTTATTGGCCGGGGGGGCCAGATCGGGAAGGTCGAGCAAATCGCGAGTTGGCCGCCGCCACAACTGCCAGCCCAGAAACAAGGCGGCCAGAGTCATCAGGCTGGCGTAAGTCAGCAGCAACTGCCAGGCGAGGTGCGAAGCAAACCGCCCCTCCCTCCTGGAGGTAACCGGGGAATCGGCCACGACAGGTCGATCTGGACTTGCCGACCCGCCAGCACCAATGTTCAGCACTCCCGAATCGGACACGATATTTCCAGAATTTGCGCCGGCAGATGTGGACAATACGCCCGTGGTCAACGACGGCGGAACCGCCGTCATCGTCAGGCTGCTGTCGCTCGCGAAAATCGAAGTGCCGTCCTCCACCATCCGGTGGCAGTGCGGGCAAATGAGCACCTCACCCGCTCGCGGGGACGGAAGCTGACAGTCACAGGAGGGACATCGTTGCTCTTCCACCGAACCTATTCCTGAAACACCGCGGAGACTTTCGGCTGGGGGAGTGACTTCCACGGAATTCTCCGCAATTCCTCGACTTCGAGCAAGTCACCTCCCGGCACATGCCGCACGACCGCCAAAACGGGAACATCACAGCGGCGCTGCAGCTCGCGAGGATTGGTCCTCCATGAAACGTCGGCCACGGGCAACGGCACCGCTTCACTCAAGACCACACCGCAGACACACAGCTGTCTCGCCCGGGCCGCCTCGATGGTCAGCAACGTATGGTTGATGGTCCCCAGACCCATCCGGGCCACAATCAACACCGGAAAACCCAGATCTGCCGCCACATCGGCCACATTCTCAGTGTCGGAGAGCGGCGAGAGCAAGCCCCCCGCACCTTCCACCAGCAGCACATCCACACGGTCCCGCCACCAATCGGCCCCCGTCCGCAACAGTCTCCCATCGACCTGGCGCCCCTCCGCTTCCGCCGCGACCGGAGGTGCCAGGGAAGCGACGAAAGTCTGGGGACAGATTCGCTCCCGGGGAAACCTTCCACCAAGTGCCGCAAACAAACTTTCCACATCACCCCAGACCTGCCCCCCCTGCGACGACAGTTCGGAACCCGACGCCGCGGGTTTGTAGGCTCCGACCGAAATCCTCACTGTCCGCAGCCAACGGACCGCGGCCGAAGTGACGGCGGTCTTGCCGACTCCTGTATCGGTCCCGGTGATGAACAATCCACGCATGCCTGGAATTCTTGGTCAGAGAAGAATTGGCTGGGAGAACCCACGAGCGGGAAATGCCGTCGCCAATTGCACTGCGCAAGACGCGGCGGTCAAATGATGTTGTGGAGCGCGCTCGGCAAGGGCTGGCGCCGACGGACAACACTCCAGCAGACAGGTTGCATGATGATTGTTGGCGTTCCCCGTGAGATCAAGTCGGACGAGTACCGTGTGGCCATGATTCCGGTCGGGGTCGAGGAATTGACCCGGGCTGGCCATCGGGTGTTGATCGAAACCGGCGCGGGAGTCGGTTCCGGGATCGCCGATGACGACTACCGCGCCAATGGTGCCGAGATCGTCGCCACACCTGCGGAACTCTTCCAGCGGGCCGAGCTGGTCGTGAAGGTAAAGGAACCCCAACCCGCCGAGTTCCCCCTGCTTCGTCCCGGACAGGTGCTCTTCACGTATCTGCATTTCGCAGCCAGTGAGGCACTCACCCGCGGCGTGCTGGCGACCGGGGTGACGGCGGCGGCGTACGAGACGCTGCGCGGCCGGCATGGCGACCTTCCCTGTCTGACCCCCATGAGCGAGGTCGCCGGCCGGATGAGCATTCAGCAGGGTGCCAAGTTTCTCGAACGCCCGCAGGAAGGCCGGGGTATTCTGCTGGGTGGGGTCCCCGGTGTGCCCCCCGCCCACATCACGATTCTTGGCGGAGGAATCGTCGGGAAAAATGCCGCCCGCATCGCCGCCGGGTTCCAGGCCGACATCAGCATTCTCGATATCAGCGTCGACCGGCTGCGATACCTCGACGACATCATGCCGGCCAACGTGAACACTCTCTACAGCGACCGCCACACCATCCGCGAGCAGTTGCAGCGTGCCGATCTGGTGATTGGCGCCGTGCTGGTGGAAGGAGCCCGCGCCCCCCGCCTGGTCCGCCGGGAGGATTTGAAGCTGATGAAGCCCGGCGCGGTCATTCTGGATGTCGCCATCGACCAGGGAGGCTGCGTCGAAACCGCGAAACCGACCACGCATTCGCATCCCACTTACCTCGTCGATGGCATTGTACACTACTGCGTCGCCAACATGCCGGGAGCCGTGGGGCGGACCAGCACCTACGCCCTGTGCAACGTCACCTTCCCCTACGTGCTGCAGATCGCCAACCGGGGTCTCGCGGCGGCGGCGGCCCTCGATCCGGGGCTCGCGAATGCCGTCAACATGGACGCGGGCAAAGTCACCAACCGGGCGGTCGCCGAAACTTTCGGGCTTCCCTTCACCCCCTATGACCCCGCTGCCGCGGCCAGCCGAAAATAATGGTTTACCGGCTTTGCCCCCCGCAACTGGTTCCCTCGCATGCCCGACATCACGCTGTTCGATCCCCGTTCGCCCGCCACCGCGCGCGTTCTTTCCGAAGCGGGCTTCAACTGCCATTCCCTGCAGATTCCCTGCGCCGGGCGGCTGCACGAGGTGCTCGACACCGAACCAGAATTCGGCCAGCCCGGGTCCATCTCCGCCCGCAGTGGTATCCCCCTGCTCTTTCCGTTTCCCAACCGAATCCGGAACAGCACCTTCCCCTGGGTTGGCCAGACATGGCACCTCACACAGAACCGGGTCGACGCCCTGGGGAATGCCATTCACGGCCATGTCCACAATCGCCCCTGGCGGGTGACCCGCCATGAGTCGCACGCTCTCGTCGGTGAGTTTCAACTCCGTCTCGACGCTCCCGAACTCATGGGGGAATGGCCGGCCGACTATCGCATCGAAGTGGGTTACCAACTGGTGAATCAGGTGCTGCGCTGCGATGTGCACATCCACAATCCGGACCGGGTCCCCCTCCCCTGGGGGTTTGGCACCCATACCTACTTCAAGATTCCCCTCGCGCCGGGCGGCTGCACCGGAGACATCCTTATCCAGGCACCAGTGCGAGAGTTGTGGGAACTGGAGCAAAATCTGCCCACCGGCCGAAAACTCCCGCTCCCCTCCGATTTGCCCCTGCCCGAGGGAGTCACCCTGGCGGGGCAGCGATTGGACCATGTGTTTGGCGGGCTCCATGGCGACGGGGGACGGATCGAAACATTGATCCTCGACCCCCACGCCGGCGTGCAGGTCACCCAGTCTGTGGGAACCGACTTCCGCGAACTGGTGGTGTTCACCCCCCCACACGGCCGTTCGGTCTGCCTCGAACCCTACACCTGCGTAACCGATGCCGCGAATCTCGCCGACCAGGGACTCGACACCGGCTGGCGGGAACTTCCACCGGGAGCCTCGGCCCACCTGTGGTTCGAAATCACGCTCGGACCGATTCTCTGCTGAGCCCGCCCCCGGACTGTTCGCGGGACCTGGCAACCAGGCGGGCGATCACGCGGTCTGCCTCGCGGTGATTCAGCCGAAGCGGATCGGATCACCCGAATAAATCTGGTGGGGACGATTGACCTCATCCAACCACGCGGCGGTCCCGGGAATTCCCAGGGCACTGTAGACAGTCGCGGCAAGATTCTCGGGACGCTGCGGGTCGGCGGCGGGATAAGCCCCATTCTTGTCCGAGGCTCCCACCACCATCCCTCCGGGAACCCCTCCACCGGCGGCCAACACGGTCTGCACCGCTCCCCAATGGTCGCGTCCAGGCTTCGCCCCGGGGCTGCGGTTCTGGGCCTGAACCTTGGGGGTCCGGCCCATTTCGCCGAACATCACCACCAGGGTCTCCCCCAGCAGGCCCCGTTCCTGCAAGTCCTCCAGGAAGGCCGAAACCGCCTGATCCATTGGAGGCAGCAGGCAATCCTTCAGCAGGGGGAAGTTGTTGTCATGGGTGTCCCAGGTTTCATCATTTCCCAGGTTGACCTGCACCAGATTGACCCGCGCCTCCACCAGCTGGCGGGCCATCAGCAGTGACCAGCCAAAGGCGTTCTTGCCGTACTTGAGCTGAACTGCGTCATCGACGGCATGCACGTCGAACGCCCGCTGCACCGAACTGTCAGTCAACAAAGACAGCGCCGACTGACGGCTACGGTCAAAACCCCCGGTGCCAGCCCCCTCGTCGAGTTCGCGGCGCTGGGTTTCGAGAATCTGCCGCAGGCCATTCCGGTCGGCCAGCCGCTGCCGGGAGAGTCCCTGGGGCAGGCTCAGGTTGGGGGCCTCAAAAACCAGCTTGGGATTCCGTTCGCGTCCACGGACGAAGTGAAACTCGAAGTCGGGATAGGCCCCGTACGAGGTCGAGTTGAACGGTGAGGCCTCGATGAACCAGGGATCCCGATAGGGCCCCATCAGGCCTCCAAACTGTCCCGGAATGATCCGACCTTCCCGGTGGACCAGGCGTTCGGGCAAAACCACCGCGGGCGGGAGATTGTTGTTGCCGGGCACGACCGCATCCCCCACGACCGACGCGATCGACGGCCAATCGGTCCGTTGGGGCTTCGAACCATTGAACCCAGGTGGGAGCAGACTGCGCCCCGCAAGCAGCGCCATGTGCCCTTCCGAATGTCCGTTGTGAGGCGACGTCAGCGACCGCACCTGGCTCCACAACCGGCTCCGCGCTCCCAGCAGCGGCAGATGCTCGCAGATGGCGACCCCGGGCGTGGCGGTGGCGATCGAGCCAAACTCTCCCCGAATCTCGGCGGGGGCCTCAGGTTTCGGGTCAAAACTGTCGTGCTGGGTCAGTCCTCCCGACAAAAAGATGATCACCACCGACTTCGCCCGGCCCGCCCCGGGGGCCACCCGCTGCACCTCGGCCCCCCGCAGTTCGGTCAGGTGATTCGTCCCGAGCCCCAACAAGCCAAGCGCCCCGGCCTGAATCCAGGGACGCCGACGCAGGGGCAAGTGGGCGGGAATCGAAGGGCGCATGGCAACCTCGGTCACAACGGAACGGCCGCGGGATCACCACACAGCGTTCCCGAAACGCAACAACGTTCCCTTATTCAAACATCCTCGGAACTCCCTGACAAGACCCTCTGCTCCTCACGAACGGGTCAACGGCCGCTCAGCCGACTCCAGAGACCAATTCTCCGGCTCGATACTCCCCACAGCGAACAGGGCGGAAGATGCGTGACGGTTGGACCCGATTCCACCAATCCGATTCGCCGCCCGCACCGAAGCCTCGGCGGTTTCAGACAATCACCCGCCGAAACTCCCTTGCGTGCCAATCATGGAAGCCTGGTTCGACCGCAGGTGGGGAAAATCATCGAACCCGCCCCATCAGGCGGAGTGAAGACTGTCTCGGTGACTCTTCCCCTGCTACAGTTCCGACGATCGGTGGGCGGGACGGAAGTGTGCGAGATGGTGTTCCCCACCCCTCCCTGGCCCAGCGTCAGCCGTCAGACCCGTAGGATGCCCATGGAGCGAACCTGCGTCAGTCGAGTCCGGGGGACTTGCCCCTCGTTCGGAGACGGTCTTCAAACCGA
>CAIOTJ010000117.1 GCA_903861195.1 uncultured Planctomycetaceae bacterium
CACCACCCGTTTCAGAAAGGAGCGGTCGGCATGCCGTCGGAAGATCGGCTGAAAGATCGCCCCCAGCAACATGCCTGTCCCCAGATAAAGGCAACAGCCAAACGCGAGGATCATCCAGTCTCCCAGGGGGTTGGCCGGGTTCGGCTGGCCCCCCAGAGTCAACGCCTTCTCCCCCAGAGGAAAGGTCAGAAACACCCGAATCAACTGCAGTGGGTCTTTCCCATCGGCGGGCGCACCCACCACATTCAATAGCAGCGCCACAGCCGCACCGGCGATTCCCAGCACAAACCCAGAGACCGCCTCGTACATCGGGTACTCTCCCTGCGGTGCCCAGGGGCCCGACTGGGACTGCAACTCCGACTCGAGCTGGGCCACACGCTCTTTCAACCGCTCGAATTCGAGATGCTTCGCCGTCTGTTCCATTGGAATCGCTCCCGTCTTCACGCTGCGAGGTTCACCACGGATCTCGTCGCGGTTGGACCACGTCCGTCCCACCCGACACGCCCGAACTCAGTCATCTCCCCCCGAAGCCCCCGCTTCCATTCCCCCTCGGGGATAAGCGACCAGGCTCCCGGCATCCGGAATCTGTTCGGGCAGCGAACGCCGACGCCCCGAGATGTATAAGACGTACGAGACCAGGTCCCAGATCGTCTCTGGCTCGGCCGCGAGGGCCGTTTTGAACTCGGGCATCGGAGTCCCATTGATCCCGGCATAGATCCGCCGGTAGATATCGATCGGCTCCCGCCCTCCATGCAGCATCCCCGAAGTCAGATCCGCCGCCCGCGTCGGATGGCCCCACACATCCACCAGCTTCGATTCCAGATTGTCGCGAGTCTGTCCCCGCCCATCCTCTCCATGGCACTTCGAACACCCTTTGGTCAAAAACGCCTGCTTGCCCCGGGTGACATGTTCGCTGGTGAACTCCGGCTTGGGTGTTTCGGGGTTCACCGCCGTCGATTCCGCAGCATTCCAATCGGTCACAATCTCCGCCGCCAGACCAGTCACAGCCTCGGGGTCCAGATCCTCTTCTCCCTCGGCCTCGAGGGCGATCTGGAATTCCAGCTCGCCACGGTGGGTCAACACCAGCACATAATCGACCACCGCCGAGAGTTCCGCCTCAGACAGAATCGCGAACGACGGCATCGAAGTTCCCGGAACCCCCAGTTTCACCGTCCGGATCAAATCACTCCGACGGGGTTTCGAGCCATACGGGGAGGAAGTGAATTTGAAAATTCCCCGACGATAGTCCCGGGGTCGTGGGTAAAGTTGCGCAGCGGCTGGACCGGCCCCGTCACCCGTCTCGCCATGACATTGCCAGCACCGCTGCATGTAGACATCCCGCCCCAACTTCAATTGCTCAGGGCGGGATTCCAGCGCCCCCAGCAGTTTGGGTTCGGCGGGAGTGCCACAGTAATGCTCGAGCGATTCCCGAACCTTTCCCTGCATCGCTTCAGGAAGTTTTTGGATCTCGGAACTTGATTGAAATTGCGCGGGAATCGGCGCGGGGCGCTCGCACCCCACCAGCCCGATGGACAGCAGGGGAACAATCCACAAAAACTTCGAAGAGACCGACATGGGTGATTCGGATCCCTGGAGAATGGAAGCCAAGGGAGTATGAAAACAAACACAGCCCACGGGACGTTGCACTCCCTGGGCCGTTCCACAGACCGATCGTCGACACAGCCCATCACGAGTCATGCCGTCACAGAATGGTTTATACGAAGGCGAATCTCGCAAGGTCAACTTTCCCACCGGGCTTTCCCGGAAGTGCGAACTGCCCACTCCGGGAATCGTTGACCTGCCCACGAGCGGGCATCCCAAAAATTCGTTCAAACCGACCACGCCATTCCATGATTCCGCAGTGAATCCATCCTGAATGGCCCCTTTCCCCTCAATCGCACACACTGTCAGTACGGCCAACTCTCGTCCCTCGGCGAGAATCTGGATTGAACCGCGACGAATGGCCGCAACTCGCTTCTCATCCCGGGGCGTGAACAACGACCGCTCTCCAAGCCCCCGGTGACAGGCCCTCCGAGGCCAGTCGCCCATGGCCCGGACCGTCGTCACACAACTTGCGTGGCATGGCCCCTCCCCTTCGCTGACTCCAGTCTGGTGTTATAATCCATCCTGAATCCACTTCCCGACTCCCGAGTCTCGGAACAGAAGACGATGCCTTACTCCATCAATGGAATCGGAACTCACTATTACGGTCACCGGAATCCGACCGTTCGGCAGGGCGTTTGCGAGGCATGTCATGCCTTGGGGCAACTGGAGTCTTATGAGACCCGTCTGTGGTTCGTGATTGTCTTCATCCCGGTGATCCCCCTGAAACGGTTACGGATTCTCGACATGTGCCCACGTTGCCGTCGGCACTACGCGGTCAATCCCGAAGAATGGGAGTCGGCCCGGCAATTGAGCGTTTCGGAAAGCCTGTCGAAGTACCGGCAATCGCCCAGCGTCGAGGGGGCACTCCAGGTCCATGCCTCAATGTTGTCGTTCCAGATGGCTTCCGAAGCGCAGGCGTTTCGTGAGGCCGCCCTGTTGACCCATCCCCGGAACCCGGACTTCCTGCGAGGCCTGGGCAGCCATTTGGAGCAATTCGCCCACTTCCCAACAGCCCAGGGCCTGTTTGACCAGGCGTTCGAACTTGATCCGGAGAATCCCTTTGGCCGGACCCAGCGGGCCCTGCACCTGCTGCAAGACCCCAACAAACTCGACGAGGCCTGGAGTTTGGTCGGGTTCCTTCGGCAACCCGGTGCCGGACAGATGTACGATCTGACCGTCCTGGATCTGCTCGCCCAGCAGTACCAGACGGTGGGGAATCATGAACGAGCGCTGGAGATTCTGCAGCATCTGCTGACCGAGTTTCCCTCGGCCGGAGAAAAATACGCGGTCCGCAAACTGGTGGCGGAGTCCGAACAGGCGCTGGGGCGCACCACCAGCCTGCTGCCGCCTCAACGCTTTTCGTTGCGCGCGGTGTTCGATTCCCGCAGTGGAAAATACCCTGGGTGGATGCGCTGGACCGCCATGCTCTCGCTGGCCGCCCTGCTGCTGATTCTCGGGCTTGCGGGATCGAATGAGTACTACCGCAGGCATCGCACGTTGCACCTGGTCAATGCCTTCGGTCAACCAGTAAGGGTCACACTCAATGCTGGTCCTCCCTTGGAATTCATGGACCGCCGACAGGTGGAACTGCCCGAGGGTGTTCATCGTATCGTGGTGACCGGACCGGTCGAGGAACAGTCGGAGCTCAAGATCCAGACCCCCTATTTCTCGCGCTGGACCAACGATCCCATCTGGATCTTCAATGTGGGCAACGCGGGCTTCCTGGTTCGGACCGATCTCGAATATGCCGCCATTCCTCGCGCCGCCCAATCGAATCGACTCGACGGCGAATTCCATTACCTCCCACATGCCGATTACGCCTTCACCACACCTCCCCAAACCTTGCGGCTTGAAAATCGCAATTCCGTCGTCAAAAAGGTCGCCGTGCAGCTCGAGCCGGTCGACCCCGGGGTATACTTCCCGGTCCTCGCGAAAACGGCACCGCCCGAAATCGCCTTGGCTTATGCCGAAAG
>CAIOTJ010000118.1 GCA_903861195.1 uncultured Planctomycetaceae bacterium
GCCATCACCCGAAACAGGATCCGCCCAATCCGCCCAAACCCATTGATGCCGACACGAACAGACACGGAACCACACTCCTGAAAAAAGAGACCGGTGAAATCACGGTCCGGCAGCCACCACGCCAGACCCCCAGCCGATTCGCTCCCGAACCGCTGGGTTCCTGCTCCCGACCGCCAAACACCGCAGGCACGCTACAACCCCGGAGATGCTAACGAGTGGCCCCCCAAAACGCGAGTTGGCGGTTGACAGTTGGCGGTTGACAGTTGGCGGTTGACAGTTGGCGGTTGACTCGTAGCAGCCGACCCCCGCCCGGTCCCGGCGTCGGCTCGCCCGCACCTCCCCCGGCCCCGACCCGGCCCCGGGTTGGCCCCGGTTGGATTGGCCCCGGTTGGATTGGCCCCGGTTGGATTGGCCCCGGTTGGATTGACCCCGGTTGGATTGACCCCGGCCCGGTCCCGGCTTCGCCCCGCCTCACCCCTGTGGGATGTCCTCGCGACGATGTACCGGGAAAAATTGTGCGACCCCCTGCAACCCCCGGCCCCACAATGGCTTCCACCGCCGGCAGACACGCGTTGTCTGAGTGGATCTGGAAAAATGAACAGATCTGTCTTGCAGTGAGTATTTTTTCTGGAGAAAATGGACAAAAGAACAGAAAATTCCCTGTGGTTCCGCAGGAGGCTTGCCATGGCCTGGCTCCCCCGACGTCCGCTGCTGCCCCTCGACCTCGTTGCCGACCGGGCCGCCAATCCCGCCCTGACCGGGTTCGCCATCGATGCCGCCACCAAGCGGGCCGGCACCCTGTTTCGACCCCTGCCCAATCTGCCCCTCAGCCAGGTGGGGCTGCTCTGTCAGCAGGTCGTCGGCACTCCCCCTACCTGCGAGGTGCGGTTGGAGACGGTGCTCAATGGGGTCCCCACCGGCAACCTGGCCGGGCCCGCCACCCGCGCCACCTTCACCCCCCAGGCCAACACCTTTCAGTGGATTCCCCTGGAGAGTCCATTCACTCCTGCCACTGGAAGTAGCCTGGCCCTGTTGGTGGGCTGGTCCGCCGGTCCGGTCGGCACCGCCAACAGCGCCACCTTCGCCCTGCGGCTGCCCGCGTGTTGGTCGGGGCAGAATCCGTCGGTGCTGCAATACAACGGCACCACCTGGACCCCCGTGGGAGGAGTGCTGCCGCTGGTGGTGCCCCGACACGCCGATGGCAGTCTCTTGCCCGGGACCGCCGCGCTCCGCAGCGTCAACTGGATCCTCTTGACCAATCCGGGGAACCCCAGCGAGGTGGGGAACCGGTTTGTGGCACCATGCGACGCCACGCTGGATGCCCTTTGTACGGCGACCCGCCTGCCGACCGGTGGGCGGGCGACCCTGCGGCTGTGGACCGACACCGGCGCGCTGCTTACCAGTCTCGACAGCCAGCCCCTGGACGCCTCAACAGATCTGGCCACCACCGCCGCGTCGGGTGTGGTGCAGGCCCCGGTGACCCCCTGCCCGATCAGCGCGGGGGGCGTGTATGTCTGCTCGCAGCAGTCGCTCACGTCGGCCGGCAGCTACTTCGCCAAGTTGACCTTCGCCGACGCCGCCGCCCGCGAAGCTCTGTTTGGCCCAGCCTGGTGGGTGCAACGCACGGGGACCGGGGGCTGGGTCGAAGACCTGACGTCCGTCGCCGCGATCTCGCCGCGCGTCAGCGCGTGGAGTGTTCCCAGCCCCGCCGGGGGAGGTGGTCTCCTCCGGCATCCTGGAATGTGTGGAGGAATGTTCGGATGAAAGAAATTGTCGAACGCGGGGCGACTGCCGTGGTGCTGCACCTGTTTCTGCCCGATGCCAGTTCTTCCCAGGGGGCCGGTCGGACCGGGGTCGGTCCCGCCACCACCGGGCTGGTGGTGGCCCTGATCCGTCCCGGAGATGCCGGTCCCGTGGCCTACACCTCGGCCACCGGCACCATCGAGCCGATCAGCGCCCTGGGAACCTGGGTGGCCCCCACCGAGGGACGCTGTCGGTGGCGCGAACTGGAGGCCACCCTGCTGCCCGGGTGGTACGAACTGCAGTTGCCAAACACCTGGTTCGACACCACCGGCGACCGCCGCAGTGTCGCCGGGATGGTCTGGGGACCGGCCGGCGTCGTGCCGACACCGTTTCAGATCCAGTTGAGCGATCCCCTGCGGGGCGTTGGTTCCCCCACCCGGCTCGACGCGGCGGTCTCCACGCGGGCCGACGCAGCCGCCTACACCCCGGCACGCGCAGGACGACTCGACCTGCTCGACGTCGCGGTCTCGACCCGGGGAGACGCCACCGCCGCGAATCAAACGACGCTGCTCAACCGCCTGGGCCCCTTTACGGGCGGTTCGCTCAACAGTGTCTTCGGCTTTCTGCGGGGGGCGTTGCGGAAAGACGCCGGGTTGACCCCGTCCGATCTGCAGGGAGCGTTCGACAACACGACCGACAGTCTCGAAGCCCGGGCCGACATCGCGGCCGTCCAGCAGGGAGAGGTACTGAACCGTCTCGGGCCGTTCAGCGGGGGGGCGCTCAACAGCGTGTTCGGCTTTCTGCGGGGGGCGTTGCGGAAAGACGCCGGGTTGACCCCGCCCGATCTGCAGGGAGCGTTCGACAACACGACCGACAGTCTCGAAGCCCAGTCCGGGCAGGGGGGGGAGGTGGGCTTGTCGGCCGCCGAGCGGGCCGCCATTGCCGCCGCCGTGCTCGACCTGGTGGATGGAGTGGAGCCGGGGGAGACCCCGCGACAGACGCTGCGGTTGCTGCGGGCGGTCTGCGTGGGGAAGAGCACAGGATTTCCGGATGGTCCGGTGGCGTTTCGCGATCGGGCCGACAGCAAGAACCGCGTGGTCGCCACGGTGGATGGTCAGGGGAATCGCCAGACGGTCGCGACCGACGGCACCTGAGCCGGCAGTGCGTTCCTTCTTTCCAGTCATGCCCCACAATCCAGACTGAGACCCGATGTTTCCCCGCAGTTGGTTTGGAGTGCCGTGGTTTGCGTCTCCGTATTGGAGGCCACGTTCCACCCCCCCGCCTCCCGGCCCCGATCCCGGCCCCGGCCCCGGCCCCGATCCCGATCCCGATCCCGATCCCGATCCCGGGCCCGGCCCCGATCCGCCGGCCAGCGATGGGACTGGGCTGTGGCACCTGCCGCCGCGGAGTACGTGTTGGCGGCAGGGGGCGCGGGGGGAGGTGTGGTGCTGTGCAAGTCGGCCCGTGGTCTGGCGTGTTCCGTCCCGGTAAGAGGCAAGTCATGAGCAGTCTGTTGACGGTGCGTGCGTCGCGTCCGTTGGTCAAGCACCCGGGGGAGTCGCTGCTGATGGGGGTTCATTGCGGTCCGCTGTTGGGCCCGGGGGAGCTGCTGCAGAGTCCGCTGCCGGTCGAGGCCGCTCCGACGGGACTCAGCCTGGGGCCGGTGGCGGTGAATGCCGCGCCGTTTCCCGATGGTCTGGGGGGGCTGGTCCCCTCCGGACAGGGGCTGCAGTTGCGCGTGGCGGGAGGGGTGGCGGGCACCGACTACCTCCTCACCCTGGGGGCGACGACGACCGCCGGGAACACCCGCCTGGCGGTCTGTGAACTGCGGGTGCGGGCGGACTGACAAGGTCGCGCCCCGGTCGTTGTGGTTTCTGTTTCCTTCCTGCCATTCGGAGAGTCTCGACATGACAGCGTCTTCAGTCCCGATCCGGGATCGCGTGCGGGAACTGCGGCGGGTGCGGGGGGCCGACCTGGTCCCCCATCCGCGGAATTGGCGTACCCATCCCGAGCCCCAGCGGCTCGCGCTGCGGGGGGTGTTGGCCGAGATTGGCTATGCCGACGCCCTGCTGGCCCGCGAGTTGGCCGACGGCCGACTGCAATTGATCGACGGTCATCTGCGGGCCGAGGCGACGCCCGACACGCTGGTCCCCGTGCTGGTGCTGGACCTGAACGAGTCCGAGGCCGAGCAGTTGCTGCTGACGCTGGATCCCCTCGCGAGCCTGGCGGGGACCGACACGGCGATGCTCGACGAGTTGCTGGCGTCGGTGCAGTTCCAGCACGAAGAGATCCTGGCCGCCCTGAACGCGACCTGGCAACCGGGTCCTCCCGAGGGGCAAGACTTCGCGTCGCCCCCTTCGATTGGCGAGGGGGGACCGCCGGCGGCCCCTGCCGCGGGACCAGAGCGGGACGACGGGGCCGATCTGGGAGGGAGCCACGCGGGGGAGGTTAAGACCCGCAAAGCAGAGACGGCGGGGGGGCCAGCCGCGGCCGGACCTCCCGCCGATGCCCGCTACTGCGTGCTGGTGCAGTGCACCGACGAGGAAGAGCAGCTGGAACTGTTGGAACGTCTCCAGGGGGAGGGGCATACATGCCGCGCGTTGATTGCCTGAGGTCGGTGCAGATTGAACGGACGCCGCGGGTGACGCAACTGGAGGGACTGTTCGACATTCCGCCGGCCCAGCGGAGCGAACGGCGGTGGCAGGTCGACTTGCCGCTCGAGCAGCGCGACTGGCGGATCGGGCTGATTGTCGGCCCGTCGGGTTCGGGGAAGTCGACCCTGGCCCGCGAGTTGTTCGGCGAGAGCGTGGTGACCGGCTACGACTGGCCGGCGAAGCGCTCGCTGGTGGATGGATTCCCGCGGGAGATGGGGATTCGAGAGATCACCGCGCTGCTGTCGAGCGTGGGGTTTTCGTCTCCCCCGTCGTGGCTGCGGCCGTTTGGGGCCCTGTCGACCGGCGAGCAGTTTCGGGCCACCCTGGCGCGGGCCCTGGCCGA
>CAIOTJ010000119.1 GCA_903861195.1 uncultured Planctomycetaceae bacterium
CAATCTGTCAGTCACCGAGGCCCTGTGTGCTGGCTGTCTGATTGCCGACATTCCGGCGATCGTGGGCTCGCTTGACATTGTGATGGGAGAGATCGACCGCTGACTGCGGCCAGATCCCGCAAGATGATTCCTTCGTGTCTGGCAAACCTGAAGTCTGCCTGCAGGGCAATCCCTTAGATTTGGTCTGCGTCCCGACAGTCCTTGGGACAGTCTTCTCCGATCTGCGGTTGGCTGATCGGGGAAACCATCAGCGCTGTTGATCAAAAATTCGGAATCCCGCAGACAAGTAGAGTTTGAGTGCCGCAGGATGATCGTCCGAGCAGGTGTGGAGCCAGACCCGGGACGTCTGGGTTGACCAAGCCCGATTCAAGATCATTGACAACATTGGCCCTCCCAATCCGCAACCGGTCCACGTGGGGATCAGGCCGAAAAACTTGAGCTCGACCTCCGGGTCCTGTCGGCGGTCCAATTCGGCGAAACCCACCAGACGCCCGCTTCGGAGGAGTTGCAGTACTTCCACCCGGGGATCATGGATGATTTCGGCCAGTGCGGGATCGGAGAGCTGGTTGCGTGAGTACCAGTTCCACGGCTGTCCCACCAGATTGAAGAGCCAGCGATAGTACGGCAGTTCTGGTTCGAACAGCCGCTCGATTGCGAGGACAGGTCCCGAGTCGGGCACCGGTCGCCCGAGGTCTGTTTTCTGGTCAGACCGACTCTGCTCCAGATACCAGACAGTCATGGAAGGACCGGGCTGTCGCGAAGCGGGTGACGAGTCATGGGTTGGCTTTGGGACGCTTGAGGATCGCCCGCTCGATTGTGTTGATGGCCCGCATCCCGGCACCCTGCCCCTTCACATCACTCAGACCCGACACGACCTCCCAGCCCTCTTCTCCATGCTGGTTCAGAATCTCTTCCGTGGCCCGCACAATCTTGTATTCCCATTTGGTAAGCCGGGGATTGGCGGGGGGCTGAGCCTGGGTCGATTTTAGTAGGGCTGGGCCCAACAGCAGGGTCGTCAAACACAGGCCAAGGCACGAGATGGAAGCCAGAACGCTGTAGCAACGGGGCATGGGACGCCTCTCCAGACCAGGGACAGGGGAAGTTCAGCTCAACCGCGATTGTATCGGCTATGCCCCAGATTGCGGCAGTCAGCGCCGTCGAGTTCTGTGAGTCCGAATTGGATTGACCAATTCAGTCTTCCGCAGCACTGCCATCCCCGCACATCTTGACGATTTTGGGGTCGAAACGAGCCACAATCTCCACCAGATCCCGCTGCTGTGCCATGACCTCGTCGATACGCTTGTAGGCATAGGGGACTTCATCCGCTCCGGCGGAAAGGACTGTGATTCCCCGCTTCTTCAGGTCATTTTGGACGGCCTTCCAAGTGTAGGTGTCTTTCGCCTTGGTACGCGACATGGCTCGTCCCGCACCATGCGACGCCGACCTCAGGCTGGATTCGTTCCCGCGGCCGCGAACCACGTATCCGGGGTCGGCCATCGATCCGGGAATCACCCCCAGCACACCCAGTCCTGCGGGAGTCG
>CAIOTJ010000120.1 GCA_903861195.1 uncultured Planctomycetaceae bacterium
GCCACGCTGGCCCCGCAGCGGGGTGTCGACGCGGGGCCCCGGCGGGGGGATCTGGTGCGGGAGTTGCTGGCGCGAGTGTCGTTTGCCGTGCGGGTCGAGCCGGGATTGTTGCGGGCGTGCCGGCGGTTGAGTGCCGAGATGAGCGACCCGGGGCTGGAAGCCGACGCCTGGCAGCATCCGCTGTTCATCAGCCGGTATTGCGACGCGGGAACGTTGGGGCCGACGTCGGCGGTGGAGCCGTTGATCGACCAGTTCGAGCAGACCCCGGCTGACTTGCGGCGGCGGGTGCTCGAGCAGTACCGGCGGTGGCGGGGTGGGGTGGGGTGTGAGATTCTGTTTGAAGAGTTGAGCCGGTTGTCGACCGAGACCCGGGCGCTGCTGCCCCAGGCGGACCATGAGGAATTGCGGCAGAATTGGGAATGGCTAACGCAGCAGGTGGAGCGGGGGGATCCGCACGAGCGCAGTCCGGTGATGGATTATGCGTTTCGATTGTTGCAGCGGGTGTCGCGGCAGGCGGAGCTGAATCCGCACATCCGCCATGCGTTGGAGCGCATCCGGAGTCGGTTCCAGCAGGGGGGGGCGGTGCCGAAGGTGCTGCCGGACCAGTTCGAAGTGCGGGTGGCGCAGTGGGGGGGCGAGTTGGTGCTGGTGGGGGGAGAGGTCGATGCCCCGTTTGCGAAATGGCCGCAGGAGAGCTGGCTGGCGACCCTGCGGGCGCGGGGGCCGAAGGTGGCGATCGAGACGGTGACGTCCGAGGAGAATACGCCGTCAGGATCCAAGTGGCAGACGGTGGAAGTGGGGGGGCAGGAGGTGGTGAAACTGGCGTTGCCCGAGCAGGGACGCCTCAAGGTCCGGACCGATTGCGAGGGGGTGACCCTCGAAGCGGCTTCGCGCAGTCCTTCAGCCATCGCCGCCGGGCGGGACAGGTGTGGACTGTGGGAAGAGACGGAGATCGCGGGCACCACAGGAAAGCCGGTGTCGGTGCGCTGGCGGTGGATTCCGCCGGGGACGTTTTGGATGGGCTCGCCGGAGGATGAACCGGGTCGTTGGGAGGATGAAGGCCCGCGGCATCTGGTGACGCTGACCCAAGGGTTCTGGATGGCGGAGACCCCCTGTACGCAGGAGGTTTGGCAGAGTGTGATGGGCATGAACCCGAGTTTCTTCAAGAACAAACCGCAGCATCCTGTCGAGCAGGCCTCATTCCGCGACCTTGAGACATTTTGCCAAAAGATTAATGGGCAAATGAGCAACGAGCACGTGGGCCTGCCAACGGAGGCGCAGTGGGAATACGCGTGCCGGGCAGGATCGCCAGGGGCGGTGTACCGAGTGCCGGGTTTCCCCGAACAGTTTCCGATGGATCAGAAGAACAACCCCGCCGCATTGGAGGCAATTGCCTGGTATTCAGGAAATGCAGGGGACAAGACCCACCCCGTCCGTACCAAACTGCCGAACGCCTGGGGTCTGTACGACATGCTGGGGAACGTGTGGGAGTGGTGTCGGGACGACCAACGCCGCTACGATTCAGAAGCGGCAACGGATCCGGTGGGGGCAGGCGAGTCGCGGGTCTTTCGCGGCGGGGGCTGGGGCAGCGACGCCCGCCGCGTGCGGTGCGCGGGCCGGAGCCAGTTCCCCGTCGAGTACCAGGACTACGATCTGGGCTTCCGCCTCGTCCGAGTTCAGAAATCGTGAGCTCCAGTCAGGAAGGCAGGAAGGTTGCGGTACGGAGCCAGGGGCGAGCTTACCCCCGCGACCGGAGGGAGCGCGGGGTCGCTTCGACACGGGCGCAGTGCCGCCGGTGGTGAGAGTGAGCCGTGGGTGAAGCGAGCCCCTACAGGGCTCCGGTGTGGAGGGGGGTGACGTGACCCAGGGTAGCCGCGATGCGGCGAACCCTGGGCTATGGAAGAGAACCTCTTCGAGGTAGGCGGTGGGCGGAGGTGGGGTTTGCGCGCGGGGTACGAGGGGCAAGAACCGGAAGATGAGATCAATTATGTGCGTGGGTGAAGCGAGCCCCTACAGGGCTCCGGCGTGGAGGGGTGCGATTAACCCAGGGTAGCCGCGATGCGGCGAACCCTGGGCTATCGAAGAGAACCTCTTCGAGGTAGGCGTTGGGCGGAGGCGGGGTTTGCGCGCGGGGGACGGCGAATTCCATCGGGTGACCCCGGGTGACCCCGGGTGACACCGGATCACACATCGGATGACACATCGCATCACACACCGGATCACAAGGGTGACATCGGATCACACCGAACCACAACGAATGAGGACGGGTGTGAAAAAATGCGGGGCGGAATGATCGACGATCGGTGATGGAACCGGCATGGCTCGGAAACTGCCCTGATGGGGCATGCTTCGATAGCCCAGGGTTCGCCGCGCCGCGGCTACCC
>CAIOTJ010000121.1 GCA_903861195.1 uncultured Planctomycetaceae bacterium
CCGCCGCCATTCTTCAGGTTGGTGACGCGGTTCGCGTAGGCCAGATCGAGACGCGTCCATTCCTCGCGGATCGCCTTGATGGCGGTCCGGTCGAGGACCTTGGTCGACTCGCTGAAGTACGTCGTCAGACCGCCGATCACAACGTCTTCGTCATCGCCGCCGTTGAGGCTGTCGTTGCCGTTCCCGCCAAACAGCAGGTCCCGACCCGCCAACCCCACAATCGTGTCGTTCCCCGCTCCGCCGAAGATCACGTTGGCGAGGGCGTTCCCCGTCAGCGAGTCGTTCAGCGACGAGCCAATGAGCATCTCGAACGTGTCGGCCCCGTTCAGGTTCAATGACAGATTCGCGTTCACCACCTGCGTGGTCGTCAGCCCGAGGTTGACCGTGACGGCGACCGTGGTCGTCGACAGATCGAGCAGGTCGAGTCCTTCGCCAGCCAGTTCGAGCACGCTGTCGGTTCCCAACGCCGCGTTCGCGGCGAAGACGTAGCTGTCGTCTCCCTGGCCCCCCTGCAGCGTGTCATTTCCCGCCAGCCCCACCAGCGTGTCGTTCCCGACTCCCCCGGCGAGGAGATTGCCCAGCGTGTTCCCCGTCAGCAGGTCATTCCCGCCGCCCCCGAGGGCGTTCTCGAACGCCGTCGCCAGCCCCAGGACCAGCGACAGGTTGGCATTCACCACCTGGCTGGCGGTGGTCCCGAGATTGACCGTCACCCCCAGCGAGGTGGTTCCCGAGAAGTCGAGCGTGTCAAGACCCCCGGCCGATTCATTCAGCGTGTCGGTCCCCAACGCGCTGTTCGCGGCGAAGAGGTAGGTGTCATCCCCCAGACCACCGGTCAGCGAGTCATTCGCGGCACCACCTTCGAGGGTGTCATTGCCGGCATTCCCCGTCAGCGTGTTCGCCAGGGCATTGCCGATGAGCAGATCGTTCAGTGAGCCGCCGCTGGCGTTTTCGAACGTGTTATCGGCCCCCAGGATCAGACTCAGGTTGGCATTCACCACCTGCGTCGTGGCGAGGCCGAGGTTGACCGTCACCCCCAGCGTCGTGCTGGTCGAGAAGTTGAGCGTGTCGACGCCCCCGGCCGATTCGTCGAGCGTGTCGGTGCCGAGCGCGGTGGCGGTGTTGAACAGGAAGCTGTCGTTGCCGGAGCCGCCGACGAGGGTGTCGTCACCGGCGAGCCCCTGCAGCGTGTCGAGACCAGCGGCTCCGTCGAGCCGGTTGGCGAGGCTGTTCCCGGTGAGCACGTCGTTCGACGCCCCCCCCAGAACGTTTTCAAACGTGTCGGCGGCGTTCAGCGTGAGTGTGAGGTTGCTCGCAGTGACAGTCTGGGGGGTTGTGAGGCCCAGATTGACGGCAACCGTCTTGCCAGTCGTCTGCGAGAAGTCGAGCGTGTCGAGGCCGGCCCCCGCGAGTTCCGTCAGTGCGTCGCTGCCCAGCACCAGGTCGGCATCGAGCAGGTAGGTGTCGTTGTCGGGTCCTCCCAGCAGACTGTCGTTCCCCAGACCCCCATCCAGGGTGTCATTCCCGGTTCCACCAATCAACGTGTCGAGCCCGGCATTCCCCAGCAATCGATTGGCGACGGCATTGCCGGTGAGGGTGTCATTGAGTGAACCGCCCGTCGAATTCTCAAAAGTGTCGACGGTGTTCAGGACCAGACTGAGGTTGGCGTTGACGGCCTGAGTGGTCGCCGATCCCAGGTTCACGGCGACCGCCAGCGTGGTGGTCAGCGAGAAGTCGAGTGTGTCGGCCCCTTCACCCGCCAGTTCAACCAGCGTGTCGGTCCCGAGGGCGGCACTCGTGGTATAGCTGTAGACGTCATCCCCCGCGGCACCTGCCAGCGTGTCGTTGCCGGGCCCCCCCACCAGCGTATTGGCGAGGGCGTTGCCGGTCAGTGTGTCGGCCAGCGAACCGCCAGTGACGTTTTCAAACGTATCAGCAGCGTTCAGTGTGACATTGAGATTGCCAGCGACGATGGCCTGCATCGTGGTCAGGCCGAGGTTCAGGGCGACTGCCTTGGTGGTGGTGGTGGCGAAGGTGATCAGGTCGATCCCTTCGCCCGCCAGCTCGACCAGCGCGTCACTCCCGAGGGCTGAACCCGCGTTGTAGGCATAGCTGTCGTTACCGGCTCCACCGGTCAGCGTATCGTCCCCCAGACCACCGACCAGAACGTCGTTATTCCCCGCTCCATTGAGGCTGTCATTTCCACTGCCGCCGGTGAGGGTGTTGATCAGGCCGTTCCCCCACAGCAGGTCGGCTCCGTCACCGCCGGTGGCGTTCTCGAAGACCGTTCCGTTTTGCAGGATGAGCGACAGATTCGCGTTGACGACCTGCGTGGTGGCCAGGGAGATGTCGACGGTCACACCGGCCGAGGATCCCGTGAAGTCGACCAGATCGGTCCCACCGGTGGCCGTTTCGACGAGAGTATCGGTTCCCAGAGGAGAATCGGCGTCGAACAGATAGGTGTCGTTGCCGGTGCTGGCGGAAAGAGTATCATTCCCGGCCCCGCCGGTCAGCACATTCCCCAGCGTATTGCCGGTGAGCGTGTCATTCCCGGCACCGCCGATGATGTTCTCGAACGTCGTGGCCGAGCCGAGCACCAGCGTCAGACGGCCGGCGGCGACGGTCTGCACCGTGGCGAGCGACAGGTCGACCGTGGCTCCGATGTCCGTCGTCGGGGTGAGGTCGAGCGTGTCGATCCCTCCACCCGTTTCGTTGAGCGTGTCGGCTCCGAGGTTGTCATCGAGGTCAAACCGATAGACGTCATTGCCGGCAGCACCGGTGAGCGTATCGTTTCCGGGGCCACCAACCAGCACGTTGGCCAGCGTGTTCCCGGTCAGCGTGTCGGCCAGACTGCCGCCGGTGATGTTTTCCATGGCCGACGCCGAGGTCAGCGTGAGGGTGAGGTTTGCGTTCACCACCTGGGCGGTCGTCAGTGCGAGGTTCAATGCAATGGCCTGACCAGTGGTGGCCAAGAAATCGAGCGTGTCGATCCCGGCACTGTCGTTGACGGTGTCGATTCCCAACGCCGAGTCGGCGTCGAACAGGTACAGGTCATTCCCCGTCCCGCCGACCTGCGAATCGGTTCCGGCCCCACCAGTGATCACATCGTTCCCACCGCCGCCGGTGAGGGTGTCATTGCCATCGTCGCCGTACAACCAGGCATTGCGGGTGATGGTGGAAGCGACCGAGACAGTGTCATTCCCCGCCTGCCCGAACACGACGATCCGTCCCGTCGGCGCAAAGGAGCCCGCCGAGACGGCATTGATCGTGACGGTCGTGTTGGTCCCGGACAGTGCGAGGGCGATCGTGTCATTGCCGGTGGTGCCACCGACGAAGAGGTCGGTCTGGGTCGGATCGAGTTCGCTGACCTGCAGGTGGGCGGCGACGATGGAGAGACTCTTCGTCTGGCTGGTCGAGGAGCCGTCATCGTCGGTCACCGTGATGGTGATCGTGTAGGTGCCAGAGGCGGTATAGACGTGGGCTCCAGAGACTGTTCCGACGCCGGCCGCTGCCGTGAGCGTTCCCGTCGAAGACGTGCCATCCCCCCAGGTGATGGAGGCGGTGTGGGTGTCACTCTTCCCGGAATCGGAGAACGGCAGACTCGAGGTGACCACCTGGCCCCGCACGGCCGCCGCGAGACCGGCGATCGCTCCCAAGACCGGAGCGGCGTTCGAGACAGTGGCCGTGAAGCTGTCGGACACTGTGGTGGTGCCGTCGGTCAGCGTGAGGGTGACGGTGTAGGTGCCGTTGTCGACATAACGGTGGGTGTTGGCGATTGTTCCGCTGTTGGTGCCGATCGTGGGGACCAGTACGCCGGGTTCACTGGTGCCGTCACCCCAGGTGATGGTCAGAGAGAGTTGCTCGACCGGCAGCGGACCGTTGTAGGCGGCCGACGCCAGGGAGACGAGATCTCCCTCGACCGCATTCCGGTTCGCCCCGGCTTCGAGTTCGAGCAGATCGGTGACGCTGATGGTGAAGACCTTGTCGTGAGACAAACCTCCCTGGTCGGTCGAGCGCACGCGAATCGAGTAGCTGGCCTGCGTCTCGAAGTCGAAGGCGGCCGCAGTCTTCAGCGAATCACCCTCAATCGAGAAACTGGCGTTGTCGGTGTCGCCGCTGCCAGTCACCAGCGTGTAGCTGAAGGTGTTTGCGGGGTCGGGATCGGTCGTGCTCAATGTGCCGACCAGTACTCCCACCCCCTGGTTCTCAGTGATCGACGTACCCGTGAGCCCGATGTTGGTCGGAGCGTCATTCTCATCGGTGACGCTGATCGTGAAGACCTTGTCGAAGGTCAGGCCTCCCTGGTCGGTCGTCCGCACGCGGATCGAGTAGCTGCCCTTGGCTTCGAAGTCGAAGGCGGCGGCCGACTTCAGCGAACCATCGTCAATCGAGAAGCTGGCGTTGTCGGCGTCGCCGGTGCCAGTCACCAACGAGTAGGTGAAGTTGTTGCCGGCATCGGGGTCCGTCGTGCTGAACGCACCAATGGCCGTCCCCACCGCCACATTTTCCGCCACCGAAGATGCCGACAGCGTGAGATTGATGGGAGACTCATTCTGATTTGTGACGCTGATCGTGAAGACTTGGTCGCGAGACAAGCCTCCCTGGTCGGTTGTCCGCACGCGAATCGAGTAGCTGGCCTGCGTCTCGAAGTCGAAGGCGGCCGCAGTCTTCAGCGAATTCCCCTCAATCGAGAAGCTGGAGTTTTCGGTGTCGCCGCTGCCAGTCACCAGCGAGTAGGTGAAAGTGTTGCCGGCATCGGGGTCTGAGGTGCTGAACGCACCGACGGCCGTACCGCTCAGTTGATTCTCGGCAACGCCGGTCTCCGAAAGCGCCAACTCGACAGGAACCTCGTTGATGTCGGTGACTGTGATCGTGAAGACCTTCTCGAAGGTCAGGTTGGTGGCGTCGGACACGCGGACCCGAATCGAGTAGGTGTGCTGCGTCTCGAAATCGAAAGGAGAGATGGCCAGGAGCCGATTCCCCGAGATGGCGAACCGGGCGTTGTCGGCACCTCCTGTGCCGTCAACGAGGCTGTAGCTGAATGTTTCCCCGGGATTCGGATCGGTGGCGGCAAACGTCCCCACCTCGGTGTTCTCGGCCGCGTTTTCCGGCACCGATGCCGCGGACAGCGTGAGGTCGGTGGGCGGCCGGTCGACGACGATCACCGTCAGGGTCAACGACGACGTTCCGAGTGGCGAGAGGATCTGCACCGGAATCTGTTCCGTCGCAGACCACAGCGTGTAGGTATGACTCCCCCCCGACACATTGGTCAGCGACCAACGCAACAGCCCGCTGGCTCCCGGTGTCTGCTCGGCCACCATCGTCCCGTTGTCGAGCAACTGCACCGCCACACCCGGAGTGGTCAGCGAGTTCAACACAAAGTTTTGGCGGGCCGTGATGTTGTCGGTGCGGTTGCCGCTCGTCTGGGTGTCATCATTGGTTGCGAGGTCCAGCAGGTTGAACCGCTTGACCAGCAGATCGGTGCCGGCGCCATTGGCATCCGTCAACGTCCCGGCGGCCGTGGTGATGCCCGCGACATTCCCCACCGAGAAGATGACACTGCCGCCGTCAGTCAGCCCCTGCCAGGTCGCCGCCTGTCCATAAGACATCCCCGCCTCGCCGCTGATCAATTCCAGACGGCGTGTCTGTAGATCGACCGCGAACAGATCTGTGGCGGAAGAGGCGCTGTCCACGAACGCAGTCCCGGAATTGCCGAACCCGCTGGCATCGGGGGCCGAGAAGTAGGCGAGGCGATTGTCGCGGGAGACCCCCAGCAGCGTAACCGAGGGACCGGCCACGGTGACCCCGGCGGGAGCGTGCGAGAGCAGACGGTTGGTCTGTGAGATCCCGGCAGGCAGCACCCCCTGGGAAAGATCGAAGAGCATCGCCGCCGGAGTGAATTGACCGTCGGATCCAGTCCCGTAACCGGTCAGATCGGAATGCATTGAGCCGAGGTAGCCACCAGTTTGCCAGATCAGCGAGCGGCCATCTGGTGTGAAGAATCGGGGATTCGAGGCGACTCCACCCCACGCCGCATAAGACAAATTGGTGCCGGTCGCATTGGAGGAGTTCAGCAGCCGAATGGCCCCGGTGGTCGTGTCGGTGATGAACAGGGCAGTCCCGGTGATCGACGCGGTGAAACCTCCATAGCTGGCGGGGAGGTCCATCGAGAAGACCACGAATCGGCCATCCGCCGATGCGGTCACACTGCCGGACTGATAGCCCGCATTCAGCGCGGCGTCCACGCTGGTCGCGGTGTGGCTCAGCAACTGCATCGTGCCGGTGTTGAGGTCGTAGCGGAACAAGTCGGCATTTGACGTATTGCCATCGCTGCTGAACCCGAAGGCTGTGGCATTGCCGGCGGTGAAATAGACGTGGCTGCCGAGCAGTTTCTGGAATGTGGCGGCCACCCCGGCACTGGTCGCCGGGAGACTCGCACTGGCCCGCGAGACGAGCTGGATGGTCCCGCTCGAGAGGTTCACGCTGAACAGATCATTGACGCCGGGGGCGCTGTCGGTGAACCCGAACAGCGAGGCGTCTGACGACTGGAAGACTGCGGCTGTGCCGTCGGCACTCAGACCAAGCAGGGAGACAGCCGCTCCGGCACTGGCCGTGGCACTTCCGCTGGAATGACTCAGCAGCCGGATTTCGCCCGTCTGCAGATTGGCGGCGAAGAGATCGGCCGTGGTGGGAGAAGTGTCGGTGAACGAGGTTCCCTGATTCCCCAGGCGGGAGGCATCCGCGGCGGTGAACAGCACCCACTGTCCATCGGGAGCGAGCGTGACATTGCCGACGTTGGCGACGGCCGACTGGTCATGCCCGAGGGCGGGCGAGTGACTCAACAGGCGGGACGTGCCGGTGGGGATGTGGAATGCGATCAGATCCTTCGACGGGGGGACTCCCTCGACGCGCATCGCCTCTGTCACCGCGGCTCCACGCGCCTCCAGCACGCTGACGCCATATCCGCTCGAGGTGGCCGAGGTCGCGACATCCGCCGAAGTCCCGCCATTGTTCCAGTTGTAGTTGGCCTGGTAGGTGGAGAGATACTTGGCGGCGGTCGCCTTCACCAGGAGACCTCCGGGAAGATCGGAGATCTCGAGCTTGACCGCTTTGGCGGCTCCATTGACGCCATCCTGCCCCTGCACCCAGAACGACAACTGACCGGCGGACCGCGAAACCGTGGGGGTACTCACCGTAGCGGGGAAGTTCTTGGTGCCAATCCAGGAACCATTCAGCGAATAGAACAGAGTCGTGGGATCGAGATCGGCCACCCGCACCGCGGTCGACTTGGTTTTTCCCGTTGGGGTCGGGTACCCCCCATCCACCAGGGCCCAGGTGGTGGGGACCACCTTGTCCGGAGAGGTGAAGGTGCCAATGTTCTCGACGTAATCGCTGGTGTAGATCGCATATTGATTGTCGGCCGAAACCCCAACGAACTGCGCCTGCCGGGACCGGCTGGTGCTGGCGTTGCTTCCCGAAGTCACCAGCCGTACGGCACCAGTGGCCTTGTCGAACACAAACAGATCGGTGTAGGGGCCCGACTGCAGCCCGTTGGTATCGGTGAACGGGCTGCCCGGAGAACCAAAGGCCGTCACATGGTTCGAGCCAAACACCACGTGGGTACCATCGGGAGATAGACCGCCATAGGTGGTTGAGACTCCCGCGGGAACGCCCACCGCGGTGGTGCCCTCCGTCACCAGGGAGACCGAGCCATCAGTGCCATCTGCCAACACCAGGTTTTTCACGAGGGAAATCGGCGTGATCTGAGTGATTCCCGGGCCAGTCCAGGCGACCGAAACGTGGTCGCCGCCACTCCCCTCCAGGTGCTGCGCCTCGATGTAATAGCGCTGACCCGCCTGCAGCCGGATTGGACTGGAGCGTTGGGAGTTGTACTTGTTCCACTCCTGGAAATTGGTCCAACCGCTGACGGAGGCAATCAGGCTCTTGCTTGCCTCGGAGTCATTGGAGCTGAGGTACAACCGCCCCGAGTCGTCGGACGCGAGATAAAAAACATAGTCTCCCGTTTCGACTGGGGTGATGGTTCCGGTAATCCGGCGGGAATAGTCATTGCCGACATTCTGCGCGGTGGTCAGGGCGGACAGGGTCCCGGTGTAGGTAGGGGTGACGCTGTTCCAGGTGCCGGAATTGAAGACATTGCTGCCGGCCCACCGTTGCTCGACGAACGGCGCATCAGCCAGCACCTGGGTGACCACGGTTCCCTGGTCGGGCCCCACAATTCCTGTGATCTGATCGATGGGCTGGCCAGTGGCGACGGCTGTGGTGCCGCCCCACGCCTGCGACAGCAACTGGGTGTTGTTGATCACGATTTTCGATCGGACTTCGAACACCACGTCCGCCGTGCGTGTGATGTTCCCCCAGCCATCCATCACCTCCACCCGGAAGGAATGGAGCCCCTCCTCGAGTACCGGAGTTGTAAGGTTCCAGCTTCCTTCACGGGTCGCGGTGGTCTGACCGAGAAAGACCAGTCCGTCGTAGAGCCAGACCTCACCTCCCGCGACGGCGGTGCCGGTCAGGCCGAGCGTCGTATCACGGGTGAACTGTCCCGCCGTGATTGTGGGAACAATCCCGGTATCGGTGATCGCGGTGCCGGAGAGGGAAGCGGTCGTCACAGTTCCGGGGAGCGTTTCGCTGGGGAGGGGAGTCTCCAGCACCAGCCGGGGGTGAGTGGGCAGAAACGCCGTGCCCGGGATCACCTGCCGTGCAATGCCCGGCCCCGACCAGGCGACCGAAAGGTGATCGCTGTAATTCCCGTCGACCTGGTAGGCGCGCAGGATGTAGCGTTGACCAGCCACGAGGGACTGGGGGGGAGACTGCTGAGTGTCAGAGGCATCCCACGCGAGATAACCCGCATCGGGAGATGTGGCGATTTCGCGTTCGTTGGTGGGGTCTTCCCAGGGGGCGATGGTCAGCCGGCCCTGGTCGCGGGCCGCGATCCAGAAGCTGTAGTCACCCGTGGTGGGAGGGGTGAACACCCCCGTGATCCGGCGAGAGTAATAGTCTCCCACATCGCGCAGCGAGTCGAACGAAGTCAGGTAGGAGTGAGACTTCGCCGGCTGATCCCAGTCATTCGTCAAATACCCTTCGGTCCCGCCCCAGATCTCATCGAGAATCCGCTCGCCATTGACGACCACCGGAACAGCGGCGAGAGACGACGAACCGGCGTTGTCGGTGGCCCGAATCGTCAACTGCACCTGGTAGGAACCCAACGGCAAGGCGACGGGATTCGCCACCGTGATCCGCCCCTCGCCGTCGATGTCGAACGCCGGGGTCGCGCTTCCCGCGACCCGCGGATTGCCCGAGAGAATCTCCCACGACTGCAGCGCCCGCCCCGCGGAGACTGTAGCCACAACCTGGGTCACCGCCGTCCCTGCCGCGGCCGTCCGTTCCACAAACCCCGGACGGGTCGAGAGTTGGGGGGCTGGGGCGTCCACCACGACCAGTTGCAGGTCGGAGGGGCTGAGGATCTGCGCTCCCTGGGCGTTGGCCAGCCGCACCCACACACGTTCCACCGGTTCGTTCAGACTGTCGGCGAGGGCTGCCACAGAAAGCCCCTTCGCGACCTCACCAGGAGCAAAGGTCACGCTCTGTGAGCCCAGCAGGAAATCGGTCCCCGAGATGGCGGTCCCCCCGGCGACCAGTTGCACCTCCACGGTGACCGGGGCGGTCAGATTCACGCGGTCGAGACCGATCACGATCTCTCCCGTCCGCCCCTCGTCCAGAGTTGTCGACTCCTGCAGGAAGCGGACGTAGCGGTTGTCGACACTGACCAGCGGGCTGGCGGTGCTGATCGGGGTGATCGTGCTGAAGCCGGGGCCGGTCCAGCCCACCGACAGATGGTCTCCTCCAGAGTCTTCCCGTTGCTGTGCTTCGAGGTAGATGGTCTGCCCGGCCTGCAGCTCGAATGTCGCCGACTGTTGCGATGAGTACTTGTTCCATTGCTGAAAACTGGTCCAGGAATTCAGCGAGGCGATCTGTGTCTTGCTGCTGGACGAGCCCGTGGTGCTCAGGTAGAGACGCGCGGAGTCATCGCCAGCGACATAAAACCGGTAACTGCCGGTCGTGGGGACCGTCATCGTCCCGGTGATCCGCCGGGAATAGTCATCACCCACCTGTTGCGCGGTCGTGAGGCCCGAGAGATAACCGGCGTAGGACGCAGTTTCGCTGTTCCAGGAATTGTTGTTGTACGAGGTCCCCCCCGCCCAGCGTTCTTCCCGGAACAGACCTGTCGGGATGACGTCGTAGACGGTGATGGTCTGCTGGGTCAGCCCCGACCGGAGCGAGGCTCCCACGGGCCGTTCCAGGACCACCTGGAACTTCTCCTGCGACTCGACAATCCGGTCTGACCTCAGCCGGATTGGCAGGTTTTTGACCGTTTCGCCCGGGGCAAACGTCAGCGTGCCACTCATCACCGGCGTGTTGCCATGCTCGGGATCGAGGAACACCCAGTCGGAATCGAAGCCGAGTGCCGAGCCTGCGGCCGCGCGGTAATCGACCGTCACGGTCCCTTCGGATGCCTGACTGAGCTGCACCGGCAGCAGGTGGACACTCTCCTCTCCACCGTCCGCTTCGCCCCACAGCGACAAGCTCGAGGTGAAACCCACCAGCACCGTTCCGGGATCCTTGTCCAACAGCCGGCTGGAATCCGAGCTGCGGATGGCGATCGGATAGAAGGGATTGCTGCCCGAGACCGACTCCAGCCGCAGGCCAATCGTCTCGGTCCCCTCAAAGATATTGTCGATTACGGGAACCAACTCGACCAGCACCCCCTTGGCCGTGTCGGGAATCGTGATGGTGTTGCTGGCCGCCGGAGTGAAGGTCCCCAACACCGCCCGATCCACCCCCCGCAGCACACCGGTGTAGTCCGTCCCCGGGGTGGCCGTTCCCGTCAGCGAAAACGTCACATTCAACGCCTGCCGGCTGGCCGTCGTGTTGTCGCGATAGACAAAATAACGCAGCGGCACCTGGCCATTCTCGGCGGCATCTTCCAGACCCGCCGTCTGTTTTCCCGGAAAGTCGCGGCTGACCCAGACACGATCTCCACCCGTGGCAGTGTCAATCACGTCGGCGAGCGCCACCTCGGCGGTTGTCTCCAGACCGGCCTGATAAGTGCTGTTCGGACTGAGCGTCAGAATCGCCGATTCGTCGTTTTCGGCGACGGTATCAAACAGCGACTGGATGGCCACATCCACCGTGCGGTTGGTCCCCCCGGCCGGAATGACGAGGTTGCCGGACAGCGTCTGATAGTCGGTGCCGTTGGTCGCCGTCCCAGTAACCGTGTACTGCACGGTCAACTCCCGGCCATCGCCGCCGACCACGTTGAAGGTGACCTTTCCCGCCTCCCCCTCGGTGGCGCGCGATCCGCTGGCCCGGAGCGAAACCACGGGGCGATCGGCGTTGTCGTGGATGGTGACCGTGGCGCTCCCTTGCAGGCCCACACTGTAGGCATCGTTGAACGAAGCCAACGTCAGATCGACGGTTTCGTGTTGCTCGCCGCGGCCATCGTCGATTGGATTGACCATGACAGTCGCCGACGACTGACCGGCGGGAATCACCACCTGTCCATTCAGCCGGCCGAAATCCGCTCCATTCGCGGCGGTCCCCGTCACCCCGTAATAGACCGTCAAGGGACTGGTGGTCGGACCAGTCCGCCGTATCAGGACCAGGCCGGTGTCACGTCCCTCAGCCGTCGGCTCCGACGCCGCGGCATCGACCGCCTCGATCGTCACCACGGGGGTGTCATCGTCCGACACTGTCAGACTGGCCGATCCATTTTGGCTGCTGATCGTGTACGCGGTGCTGGCCACCAGCGTCACCGACAGCTTTTCGTTCGGTTCGATGATGGCGTCGTCGACCGGTGTCAGCGGAAGGGTGACGAACGACTCCCCCGCAGGAATGGTGACCGTGGTCGGCAGGCTGGCGAAATCGGCCGCCGTGTTGGCGGTTCCGCCGTATTCCAGCTGCACCACAAGTGGCTCATCGAGCGCGGTTCCCAGCCGCGAGACTGTCAGCGACGCCGCATCTCCCCCTTCACCGCCGAAACCATCGCTGGCCACCAGCGCGACGCGGGGCAGGCTGTCCGTGGGCGGACTGTGACTTCCCAGTGTCACAGGGGTCCCCGTGCTGGCGGCACCCGCCGACACCGCCGTCGTGACGGTGGTGACTCCGCCACGCATGTCACTGACCGTCAGCGTCACCGAGACGTCCTGTGCCGTCGACTGACGGAACATGCGGGTGAAGGTTTTTCCGGAACCGGTCACGCCATCGCCAAAAGTCCAGTCGTAGACCACCTGGTCGCCGTTGACGTCGAGCACGTCGGCCGAGAAGGTCACCTCCCCAAATCGCCGCACCGTCGTGGCCGAGGCGGTCAGCACCACGCTGGGAGCGACATTGTCGGGGAAGGGGCCCTGCTGGTAGGCCACGTCGAGGTGGTCTCCCTGCTGATCGAGCACGGTGAAGTAACTCTGGCTTCCGGGAATCTGCAGCGTCTGCCCAGCACGGATCCCCCCATCCTGAAAGTCCCCGGAGGTCTGGGAGGTCAGGTCGATCACCCGGTTGTTTCGCAGCAGCACGGCCGATTGCTGCAATTGCCCGGGTTGCAACGGACGGAATTCCAGTGTGTAGGCGGGGGAGGTGGTCTCGTTCAGGATCCCCATGAGCTCATCCTGGGGAACGACCTGTCGCAGTCCGTAAGTCTGACCGACCACCTGCCGACCACTGTCGACGCCAAACAGCCGATAGATTCCCGCACCGGGATTTTGCAGCAGATCGGCGTCGTCGACCCACTTGAGGTTCACCTGGCTGTTCACCCCGAACACGTCGAACAGGTCGTATCCCGAGCCCATCCAGTCGAGTTCGCTGCCATACTCCGACTTGGTGCCGCTCCAGGTGATCGAGCTGGCATGCCCCTGCCCCACGGCGTGCCCCGCCTCATGCACCAGGACATGGTATCCCCCCCAAGAAACCCAGACACTGTCGCCCCCTCCCCAGGAGGCACCCGACCGCAGGGATGTGTCGACCCGTACGATCCTCACGTTGTAATCCGCCGGATTGAAGCCCATCCTGGCCGCCTCGGCTTGCGCGGCGTTTTGGATCATCGACAGCCCATCCTGGCCGGGGGCCGAGTCGAACTGGTTCAGCCACTCGTGGGTGAACGGCAGCGTGATCAACGGGGTGTAGGTGGTCGAGAGTGACGCCACCCCGCGGGAATTGCGGATCCAGGCGAGACTGCTGGTTGTCATGTCGGCCTCGGCCTCGCTGAGGCTGTTGGGAGACCGATGGACGTCGGGGTAGGTCACCCGCATGTACAGCGCCCGGTGATCGCCGATGCTCTCCGACGCCGTGCCGGGAAACTGATCCTCCATCGAACTCGGTCCGAACGCCGCCCCCGTCTCGACATCGGTGCCAAACTGCAATGTGGAGGTGTCGCTGACCCCGGCAAACGGGGTGCCGTCGAGACTCGCCACGCTGCCCGCATCCAGGGTGAGGTAGTAGAGGCTGCCCCCATTCAGGTCCCAGGTGGGATCGATCGTGAGCGTGGATCCGGAGGCTCGCAGCAACGGACTGGCAGTCGCTCCAAACGACTCCACCAGCCAGCCCGATTCGCCATACAGCCGGATCGCCCCGGTCGAACCCAGTTGCACTGGTTCGGAGAAGGTCAGTGTGAGGTCGGACGAGACATCAACCAAACCCTCGGAGCCAGTCCGGACTCCACCCACCAGTGTGAATGACAGCAGACGGCGGCTCTCCAGGGACTCAATTCCCAAGCGTCGGCTTCCATGCCGCTGACTACCGCGCCGGCTTGGAGATCGGAAAAACTGGTTCCGGAAAAACGACCGCAGCCACGAGGTCAACAGCATGAACCAGAATCTCCCCGTCAGAGGCAGCCAGAGGCTTCCCTGCTTTGACAAAAGA